>NZ_CP045200.1:941785-1255714 GCF_018636735.1 Erythrobacter sp. 3-20A1M
TGCCGGCACCATGGCCGACCGCATCTTCACCGCCGCCCTGATCGTGATCGGGGACGAAATCCTCTCCGGCCGTACGCACGACCGGAACATCGCCCAGGTCGCCAGCTGGCTGCAGGTCCAGGGCATCCGCCTCGCCGAAGTGCGCGTGGTCGCCGACGTGGAGGAGCGGATCGTGGAGGCGGTGAACGCGCTGCGGACGCGCAACGACTATCTGTTCACCACCGGCGGTATCGGGCCGACGCACGACGATATCACCGTGGACGCGGTGGCGAAGGCGCTGGGCGTGCCAGTGATCGTCCATCCAGAGGCGCGCGCCATCCTGGAGCGCTATTATGCCGACAAGCCGGGCGGGTTGACCGAGGCACGGCTGCGCATGGCGCGCGCGCCGGAAGGGGCGGAGCTGATCCCCAACCGCATGTCGGGCGCGCCCGGCATAAGGGTCGCAAACATCCACCTTATGGCGGGCGTGCCGCATATCACAGCGGGGATGCTCGATGCGCTGACCGGCACGCTGGAAGGGGGCGCACCGCTCAAGAGCGAGACGATCGGCTGCTGGACCGCGGAAAGCGAAGTGGCGGACATCCTGCGCGAAACGGAAAAGGCGCACGAGAATTGCCAGATCGGCAGCTATCCCTTCTTTCGCGAAGGGCAGGTCGGCGCCAACTTCGTGATCCGCAGCACCGATGCAGACGAGCTGGCGAGCTGCGTCCACACCCTGTGCGATGCGCTGGCGACAGCGGGATACGATTTCACCCCCGGCGGAATCTGATCGCAGGCGCGGCCCGGTCCCAGACCCGGCCTTAACCCCCTCGCCCTATCGACCGGCGCGCTGGGCCCGATGCGCCGCCTGTTGCGCCTGATCCGCTGTCCACGCCTCACGGCACACCGGCGCTTGCGGTGCCGGCCACGCGGCGGCAAACCGGTGGCCGGAGGCGCACCGCATGGTCTGGCTGTTCATTTTTGCCCTGTGCGGTGCGCTGGTGGTTCTCTGGCTGCGAATGACGGCGCTCGAACGCGCTCTCACGCGGCTTGAGGAGGCCGAGACCGCCCGTGGTTCCGGTCCTATAGAACCGCTCGAAAGTGCCGTGCCTGTTACCTCCATGCCGCGCGCCGATGCGCCGCCGCAGCGGGCCGAACCCTTCGCATCGCCGTTCGCTCCTACGTCCGAACCGACCGTATCGCCGGAACCGCTCGCGTCGGTGGTTGCAGCTGAAGCCGAACCGGAAACCGAAGCACGCAAGCGCCCCGCCTTCGCCCTGCCGCGCGTGGATTTCGAAGAGCTGTTCGGTCGACGCCTGCCGATCTGGGCGGGCGGGATCGCGCTGGCGGTCGGCGGAATCTTGCTGGTGCGGCTGGCGATCGAGAATGGCATGCTCACGCCCCCGGTGCGCGTCGCGGCGAGCTTCGCCTTCGGGCTGTTCATGCTTGCGGGGGCCGAGGCGGCGTTCCGGTTCGAAACGCGTGTCGCCGACCCGCGGGTGCGGCAGGCGCTTGCCGGTGCTGGCCTCGCGACGCTCTACGCCGCGTTCTACCTTGCCGGTTCGGCCTACGGGCTGATCGGGCCTGCGCTGGCCTTCACCGGGCTGGCGGTCGTTACCGCGATCGCGCTCGGACTAGCTTTGCGCTTCGGTCTGCCTGCGGCGGTGCTGGGGATGCTGGGCGGGTTCGCGACCCCGGCAATGGTCGCGAGCGAAGATGCGAACCTGCCGGTGCTCTCGCTCTATCTCGCATTGCTGACCGCCGGGCTCGCAATCACCGGTCGCCGGATCGGTGCCGCATGGCTCGGGTTCGCGGCGCTGGCCGGGGGGTTCGGCTGGGGTGCGGCGATCCTCGCCAGCGCGACGCTGGACCGGACGGACGCGATCGCGGTGGGCCTCTATCTCGCCCTGCTCGGGCTGCTGGTGCCGTTCCTGGCGGGACCGGTCGCCCGGTGGCGCTGGCCGCGCGTCGCCGCCGCCGCGCTGGCGAGCGTGCAACTGGCGGTGTTGGTTGCCCTGGCGGGCTTCGCACCGCTGACTTGGGGGCTCTATCTCTTGCTCGCGGGAGCCCTCGCCGCGCTCGCCTGGCGCGAGGAGCGCCTGCGGGAAGGCAGCGCCTTCGCCGTCGCAACCGGGGTGGCGCTGCTCGCCCTGTGGCATGGCGTCGACCTGCTCACCGCGCCGCCGGGATGGCGCTTCGCGATCATGGCGACGGTGCTGGCGGCGATAAGCTGCGGCGTGCCGCTCCTGTCGCTCGTCACGCGGCGGGCGCGCGCGATCGACCTGTGGCAGCTCGCGCTGGGCGGCGTCGCCATCGGGCTGGTCGCCTCGCTCCGCTTCGATCCGGGGGCGGAGCCGCGTGTCCTGCTCGCGCTGGGCCTCGTCACGCTCGCCGCGCTGCCGGGTGCGGGTCTGGCGCTGCTCTGGCGAGCCGACGCTGACGGGCGCCGCCTCTGGCTGCCCGCGGCCGCGGCGGGGGCCGTTCTGCTGCTCGCCGGTTTTGCTGGCCTGCCACCCTCGGCGTTCCCATTCGTGGCGGCAACAATAGCCGGGGGGCTGGTGTGGATTGCGCGCGAGCGGCCCGCCAGCGGGACGCGGGCGGCAGCGTGGATGGCCGCCACCATCGCGTTCGCCACGCTGTTCGCAATGGATCCCTTCGGGGCCGAGCTCCTCCCCCTGATCGGCGCGCGTTCCGTGCCCGCCAGCGTGCTTTCCACCCTGCGCTGGCTCGCGCTCGCCCTGCCCTTCGCCGGGCTCGCCTGGATCGAGACGCGCGAGAGCTGGCGGCGGGCGGCCGAAGCGCTCGCGGCGCTGATCGGCTACGGAGCGCTCGCGCAGATCGTGCCGGTCGATGCGCTCGTGTGCACAGTGGCGGTCGCAGGCGCAGCGGTTCTCTGGCGGAGCCCTGTGCGCGGGGGCGCGTGGGGCACGCTGCTGCTGATCGCGGCCGGATGGGCGCTCGGGCCCTTCGCCATCTGGCTCGAAGCCGTAACGCCCGCGCTGTGGGCGGAGCCGCCGCTGGCGCATGCTCTCCCCCCGGCCCGCGACGCGCTGCTGCGGATCGTGCCGCTGACGGTGCTCGGCGCGCTGGCGGCGTGGCGCGGGCGCGCGCATGCGTTCGAGACGCGCGTGATGGGCGGCGGGGCGCTCGCCCTCGCCATCGTCGCGCTGCATATCGTCTATTACCGCGCGCTCGGGCCGGTCGACATGGCGGGCTGGCGCGCCTCGGCCCTCTTGCTGCGGACGGGATGGGAGCTGTTGCTGCTGATGCTGGGCGCCGGGCTGATCCGCTACGCCCGCCACCGGGACATCACCCGGACCGGCGTAGCGTTCGCCGCTTTGGCGCTGACGCATTTCGCGGTGTTCGGCATCGGCATCGACAACCCGCTATGGCGGACGCAATCGGTCGGTCCATGGCCGCTGGTCGACGGCTTGCTGGCGGCCTACGCCACCGCCTTTGCCGCCGCGCTGCTGCTGGGCGCACTGGCAAGCAAGCGTGGGCTCCCCCTCGCCCGGCCGCTGCGCGACGCGATTCTGATGATCCTGATCGCAGCCTATGCCCTCAGCGAGCTGCGCCACCTGTTCGCCGGCCCGGTGCTGACCGCGGCGCCGCTATCGCAGACCGAGGACCTGCAGCGCTCGCTGCTCGGCATCCTGCTGGCACTCGGCTTCCTGGCCTGGGGCTGGCGCTCCGACACGCGCAGCTGGCGCATCGGCTCGCTGGTGCTGATGCTGATCGCGGTGGGCAAGGTGTTCCTGGTCGACACCGCCGGGCTCGAGGGACTGCTCAGGATCGCCAGCTTCCTCGCCCTCGGTTTCAGCCTGATCGGGATCGGCTGGGTCTATTCGCGGCTGTTGCGGAGCACATGAAAAAGGGGCCGGAGGATGCTCCCCCGGCCCCTTTCAATCATTTCCAGCGATCCCCGGAACGAGGATCGCGCGGTCAGCGAATCACGCGCCCTCGATCTCGGCGGTGTCGAGCTTCAGACCCGGGCCCATCGTGCTGGTAAGCGATACCTTGCGCACATACTTGCCCTTGGCGCCCGAAGGCTTGGCCCGCACCACCGCGCCGGTCAGCGCCTCGAAGTTCTTCTTCAGATCGGCGTCGGAGAAGCTGAGCTTGCCGATGCCGGAGTGGATGATGCCCTTCTTCTCGGCGCGGAATTCGACCTGGCCGCCCTTGGCGTCCTTCACGGCCTGTTCCACGTTCGGGGTCACGGTGCCCAGCTTCGGGTTCGGCATCAGGCCCTTGGGCCCCAGCACCTTACCCAGCCGACCGACGACACCCATCATGTCCGGCGTCGCGATCACGCGGTCATAATCGAGATTGCCGTTCTGCATGTCTTCCATCAGATCCTCGGCCCCGACCTTGTCGGCACCGGCGGCAGTCGCCTTATCGGCATTGTCGCCACGCGCGAACACCGCGACCTTCACGGTCTTGCCGGTGCCCGAGGGCAGCGAGACCATGCCGCGCACGGTCTGGTCGGCGTGACGCGGGTCGACGCCCAGGTTCATCGCGATCTCGACCGTCTCGTCGAACTTCTTGCTGGCGGTCTCGCGCAGCAGGGTCAGCGCCTCGTCGAAACCGTACAGCTTCTCGACATCGACCTTGTCGGCCAGCATCTTCTGCTTCTTCGTCTGCGTCGCCATGATCAGCCTCCCACCACATCGAGGCCCATCGACCGGGCGGACCCGGCGATGATCTTGACCGCCTCATCAATATCGTTCGCGTTCAGATCGGCCATCTTCGCTTCGGCGATTTCCTTCAGCTGGCTGATCTTGATGGTCCCGGCAGAGGTCTTGCCCGGCTCCTTCGAACCCGACTTCAGCTTCGCGGCCTTCTTCAGGTAATAGGACGCGGGCGGGGTCTTGGTGACGAAGCTGAACGAGCGATCGGCATAGACGGTGATGACCGTCGGGATCGGCGCGCTCTTTTCCAGATCCTGCGTCGCGGCGTTGAACGCCTTGCAGAATTCCATGATGTTGACGCCGCGCTGACCCAGCGCGGGGCCGATCGGCGGGCTGGGGTTGGCGGTGCCGGCGGGCACCTGCAGCTTGATATAGCCTTCTATCTTCTTGGCCACGAAGGGCCTCCTTTCTCACTGTTCCCCGCATCTTGCGGCGCGGGGTCATGGTAAGCGGTCGAACGGGCCGACACGCGCCGGCCCTTCCGCACGGGGTTTCCCGTCATCGATCGGGGAAGGTTCGCGCACATAGCGTCTCGCGCGCGAAAAGCAAGCACTGGCACGCGCCGACGCGCCCGGCTATCACCCCGGCGAAAGCCCCGGGGGACAGACGTGGACGCAAATTTGTACAGCCAACCAAGACCGCTGGGCTGGTGGCGCTTCATCCTTCAGTTCGTGACCGTCGTATTCGCCTACATGGCGATGTCGCTTCCCGCCGTGGCCGTGTTCGGCATGGGACCGCTGGGTCTGCTGCTGTCGGTGGTGGGATCGATGGTCGGCGGCCTGCTGGTCGCGTGGCTGTGGCTGCGGGCGGACCGCGCTCTGGGCGAGGCATGGAACCTGTCGGCGTTCCGCAACGGCAGGCGCACCATGCTGGTCGGCTTCGGATCCGCGCTCGGCATCGTCGCCTGGTTCACCGTCGGCGGCATGCTGCTGCGCGCGCTGGGCATGCCCACACCCGATGTCAGCATCCTGATGGACGGGATCACCAGCAGCCCGCTGATGCTCGCCGCGTGGATCGTGCTGGTCGCGTGGCTGGCGGCGGGCCTGGGGGAGGAGCTGTTGTGGCGCGGCTTCCTGATGGACCGGCTGCTGCGCCTGCCCGGCCTGCGGGGCCAGATCTGGCCTGTGATAATCATCCAGGCGATCATCTTCGGCCTGCCCCATATCTATCAGGGCTGGGGCGGCACGATCCTGACCGGCATCATCGGGCTCTATCTCGGCTGGCTGCGCACCCGCGTCGGCTGGACGCTGCTGCCGCTGGTGCTGGCCCATGCCGGAGTCGACACCGTCATGATGCTGCTTGGCTATGCCCAGAAGATGGGCTGGGTCGCCGCCGGGTAAGCAGGTTCGGTCGAAAATCCGGCGACCAAAGGTCCGGCGGCCCCGCGAAATGCGGGGCGCGCGGGGTTACTTGGACAGCTCGACCTGCTCGAAATCGAGCTCCACCGGGGTGGCGCGACCGAAGATCGAGACCGAGACCTTGACCTTCTGCTTGTCGAAATCGAGCTCTTCCACCACGCCGTTGAAGCTGGCGAAGGGGCCGTCGAGCACCTTGACCTGGTCGCCGATCTCGTAATCGACCGAAACCTGCTTCTTGGGGGCGGACTTGGCTTCCTCGACGCCGCCGAAATAGCGCGCGGCCTCTTTCTCGGAAATCGCCTGGGGCTTGTTATTGTTGCCCAGGAAACCGGTCACCTTCGGGGTGTTCTTGACCAGGTGATAGACATCGTCGGTCATGTTCAGCTTGGCCAGCACGTAGCCGGGCATGAACTTGCGCTCGACCTGGACCTTCTTGCCGCGCTTCACCTCGGTCACGGTCTCGGTCGGCACCTCGACCTCCTCGACGCCTTCGCTCAGGCCCAGCCGCTCGGCCTCCGCGATGATCGCATCGCGCACCTTGTTCTCGAAGCCGGAATAGGCGTGGATGATGTACCAACGTGCCATGATCGTCCCTGATTAATCGTGTTGTGTGCGTGTGCGGGCGCTCAGGCGAGCGTCAGCAGCCATTGCATGAGAGCGCTGAACAGCGTGTCGACGCCCAGGAAGAACAGCGCCAGGATCACCATCATGATCCCGACGAAGATCGCCGTGGTCACCGTTTCCTGCCGGGTCGGCCATACGACCTTGCTCATTTCCGCGCGCACCTGGCGCAGGAATTCGCCCGGGGATGTCTTCTTCTTGCTGCCGCTCTCGGCCATGTGCCGTACTCGCTGCCTCGTTGAACCTATGGTCTCGTCGCTTCCGGGTAGGGGGCCGCGCCCTCCCGGACAGGTCCGGGTTGGGCGTTCGCGAGGCTCCGATGTCGGAAGACCCGACCGCATCTAATGCGCCGTCCGCGCAAAAGCAAGCGAAGCGCGCCACCCTTGCCGCGCGCGGTTCGGCGCTCTAGCGTCACCCCCGTCACGGGACGGAAACATTTTTTCCGAGGGGTAACACGAACATGAACACAGAGGCCCAGGCTTCTCTGGGTGACCGGCTGGTCGCGCCGGTCACCAATATTTCCGATTTCATCTGGGGCGGTACCTGGAACGGCGAACCGGTCATTCCCATCCCCCCGCTCGCGGTGATCCTGCTCGGCGTCGGGCTGTGGTTCATGATCGGGCTGCGGTTCTACCCGATCGCGAAGCTGGGCAGCGCCTTCGCCGGGCTGTTCAAGGGCCGCAAGAGCGCGGGCCAGGGCGAGATCAGCCCCTTCGCGGCGCTTTCCACCGCACTGTCGGGCCAGGTCGGCACCGGCAATCTGGCAGGCGTCGCAACCGCGATCGCGCTGGGCGGGCCGGGCGCGGTGTTCTGGATGTGGGTCACGGCTTTGTTCGGCATGGCACTGGCTTTCGGCGAGGGTTCGCTCGCCATCCGCTATCGCGAGCATACCAGCGACGGCACCTATCGCGGCGGGCCGATGAGCTACATCATGCTAGGTCTCGGCCCGAAATGGCGCTGGCTGGCGGTGGTGTTCTGCCTCGGGACCCTGTTTTCCGCGCTGGTCACCGGCAATTCCATCCAGTCGAACGAGGTCGCGAGCGGCCTCAACGAACTATTCGGATGGGAACGCTGGGTCGGGGGCCTCGTCGTCGCCGGCGCCGTGTTCATCGTAATCATCGGCGGGATCAAGTCGATCGGCAGCGTCGCCGACAAGATCGTGCCGGTCATGGCCGCCTGCTACGTCGTTATGGCGGCGACGGCGCTGATCCTGAACGCCCCCGACCTGCCCGAAACCTTCGGGCGGATCTTCGGCGGCGCATTCAACACGCAAAGCGCGACCGGCGGGTTTGCGGGCGCGGCGATCATCATCGCGATCCGCGCCGGCACCGCACGCGGCCTGTTCTCCAACGAGGCGGGACAGGGCTCCACCCCCATCGCCCACGCGGTGGCGCAGACCGACGATCCCGAACAGCAGGGCCGGATGGCAATGCTGGGCACCTTCATCGACACCATCGTGATCTGCACCATGACCGCGCTGGTGATCCTGACGGTGGAAGGCGACTTCACCTATCAGGGCGAGGCGGTGAAGCATGTGTGGCAGTCCGACCTCGGCACCACGGCGCAGAGCGGCTTCGTGAGACATCCGGCGCGTTCGCGGCGGCCTTTCCGTTCGAGATCGGGGGCATTCCGCTGGGCACGCTGGTCGCCAGCCTGGCGCTGATCCTGTTCGTGTTCACCACGCTGCTGACCTGGAGCTATTACGGGGAGCGGGCGATCACCTTCCTCTACGACCGCATTCCGGGTTCGACTCGCGGCGGGGAGAGGACGCTGCACATCGCCTGGCGCGTGCTGTGGTGCATCGGTATCTTCATCGGCGCGACGCTGCCCTCGCAGCTGGTCTGGCGCTTCGGCGACATCTCGAACGCCACGATGGTGCTGCCCAACCTGCTCGCGCTGATGCTGCTGTCGGGCGTGGTGTTCAAGCTCGCGCGGGGCGATCGCACCGCGGGGCGCGACTATCATGCTCAGACGCCGGAAGAGCCCGAGGAGTATTGATCTTCGGGGCCGCCAGGCGTGCGCGCGGGCCGGGCGGAGTATTATGCCAAGAGGGCCGGCGCCCGGTTACCCGGTGCCGGCCCCATCGTATCTGGTCGAACGCTCCTATCGCGCGCCGAACAGCCGGGCGAGGAAACCGGGTTCCTCCATCGGCCGGATCGGCCCGTGCTTCATACGGCGATGACTGGCATCGGTGTATGCGCGCGGGCTTGTCCACTGATCGGCACGGCTGCTGCGGAAGGTCAGACTGGACATAGATACCTCCATGATCGGTTTGCCCTCCATCCGGCGAATATAATGCACAGGTGGGCGCAGCAGTTCCCGATAGGTTCCACGCACAAGGGTCAACTGTTGCAAATCGGCAACAGATCGCCAGTCGTCCAAGCGCATACGCGCGATGATAGAGAATTTGGCAGGGGTGACAGGAACCCCAGCCGGAAATCGCCCAAGTATCTGAACCCTCTCGTTTCCCACTCCAGCCCTGTCGTGGTTTGCCACGGCAGGGTGCCACGGAAAGGGACCACGGCACATGTGCGGCATTCAGAACGTCACCCGCAAGCACGGCACGTATTACTACCGCAAACTCATACGTTTAGGCGCTGATAAGCCTTTTCGGATACGCTTCTCGCTCAAGACCACCAGCCGCAGGCGCGCAGGTCTGCTCGCGCCGGCCCTGACTTTGATTTGCGAAAGGGTCGCGATGAACATGATGAGCAAGATGGCGCGCGACGGACTGGACAGTGCCCAACGCGCCGAAATTTTCCGGCGCCAGATCCTGGTGGAGCGCGACCGGCTCGAAGCCTTGCATGCGAGCCTTCACGTCTTCCCGCCCGAAGACCACGATGACATCGGCAAGGCGCTGACGCTGCGGCTGGGCGCGAGCGAGATGGCGGCCCAGGACGGCGCGATGCAGGGCAAGATCGACGATTTCCTAGTCGCCCGCGTCGATCCCGACAATGACAACGAGGACATCGTGGTCCTAGCGTGGTCAGATCTTGCTGCGTCGATCGAGCACGAGGGAGCCGAACAGGCTGCAATCGCCCGGTTGGCCGAGCTAGGTGGGGAGCAGTCGGCGTTGCGGGAGGCGATGGCCCGCAAGGTCGTCAATGAAGCGCGCATCGTAGCGATCCGCGAGTTCCGGGAGGTGCTGGCCAATCCCGGGGCCGCTTACGCGCCGGTCCCGCGAACCGAACACGAGCCGGTTTCGCAAGATGTCGTCCCTGCGCCGATTCCCTCTGCGCCTTCCCCCGCCCAGCCCGCGGTGACAGGTCCTTATGCGACCATGACCGCGAAAGAAGCCCTGGAAAAATTCTTCGAACACAACCCCCGGACCGGTGGGAAGGACGGGGAATCCAGACGGAAGAACGGGCAGGCTTGGACCGCGAAGACGCGCAAGCAGGCGAGGGTCGCCGCACGTTTTCTCGATGAAGTCATGCAAGGCCGGCCGCTAGCCCAGATCACGCACGATGATCTAGTGAAGCTCAACTATTGCTTCGAGCGGGTGCACGGTGCGACACTCCTGCGGTCGCCCAAGCAGCAGGATATGACCATCCTCGAAATCGTCGATGAATACGCGGCTCTAATCGCTGAGGACGAAAAGCTTGCCGCGAAGCAGCGACAGAAGCGCGGGTCCGAGAATTGTGCGGCCGACGCACCGGCTCAGTTGACCCGAAGGGACCTTGGCCTTTCCTTGGTGACGACCAATCGTCATTTCGGCTTTCTCCGCCAGCTGACAGACTGGTTCGCGCGTCACCATCCGATCGCTGTGCTCGATTACAGCGCCTTCATCATGAAGAAGCAGGGCAATGCGCGGGAGGATCGGCAGCGTTACACGGAAGAGCAGGGGCGGATGATTTTCAGCCTTCCGCCGTGGACTGGTACCTCATCGCCCAAGCGCCGGATGCAGCCCGGAACCTGCATCTACCACGATTCTTGGTATTGGGTGCCGATGATCGCCTGGTATACGGGCATGCGTCTTGACGAAATCAGCAGCCTGGAGCTCGACGAAATCAAGTTCGAATGCGGGCATTGGCAGATCCAGGTGAAGCCGAACTCCCTTCGCGCCCTGAAGACTGATAGTTCCAAACGAGTGTTGCCGGTCGCGAGCCAGTTGCTGAAGCTGGGGTTTGACAAATACGTGGAGGCCCTTCGATCTGAGGGCGAATGGCTTCTCTTCCCCGAACTGCTGCCGGAAAGCGGCATAGGGACCTTGGGACGCGCTTTCTACAAGACGCGATGGACTCACCTCGCCAAGCAGCTGCCGTTTCTTGTAGAGGGACAGGCCAATCACTCGTTTCGCCACACTGCCATCGACTCGATGAAAGCCGCAGGCATCCCGAGTGAGATTCGCGCCGACTTTGCCGGCCACAAGCTCACCTCCGAGACCGAAGGCCGCTACTCTGACGCGCACACGAAATTGCTGCGCGAGGCGGCGGAAACCATTCCAAAGGTCACCGACCACCTCGTCCCCAACCCTATCAACCTACTGCCGAAGCGACTTCGCCAGCCACGAAAAGCGCGGCCGAAGCGTTTGGAACCACGAGAGGTGGAGTAGTTGAATTCGCGCTTGAATGCTTGTCAGGCAGGAGCTTTTTTATCCCAACGAACACTGGAGCGCTTGATTTCTCGAAAGATTGATCGAGGTCGCGCCGTACGGAGAGCCGACTGTCGGTTAAAAACAAGCAATCGAAGGATCCTTGCGCTGACTGCTTTGCGCCCCATCTCGGTCATTGAAGCTCCGCCGTCGGCTGACCGATAGTGGACATTCTTGGCATTCCTAATGCAGGCGAGCTATCTTCGATCGACATCGTCGAAGATTGATCTCATCGTTCCAGAGGATGGAACGGGCGGCGGAGCCGATTTTTGCGTGACGATATGAGTCCAGTCCGCTGAATCATCTTCCTCGTCACGCTCTCGCTTTCGTTCTTCCAGACTTTCGATAGAGCTGTCGATCTGGCTTCTAGCTTCGTCGATGAGATCGATACCGCCATCATCCAGACCGATATTCTCGATCAGTTTCAAGGCAGCTGAGATCTTCTGAAAGTGATCAGCTGGATCCTCATCCAGATCCGCATCGCTCGTGACAGCCTCAATGCGCTCTTCAAGCTTCGGCAGCGTCTCGCTCCTCAGGGCAAGGCCCAGCTCCACCAAGCGCATCGGCGGGATGAGATGCAGCATGTCCTCATCATCGAAGAAAGAAAGATCCATCTCACGAAGAGCAGAATCCTCCAAGCGTAGCGCGGCTGTTTCGCGAAGCTGATTGGAAAGAAGCCCGAGTCTGAGCGCACGCGCATGAACATTCAACTTGGGATCGTTTCCAATGGTGGAACTCACCCAACTTTGCCGTTCGAGTAACTCCGGCTGTTGGCGCACCAAGCGTCCAAAGACATTATCATTGGCTCGAAATGCAAGGAAATGAAACAACTGCCAATTGCGGGCAAGTTCGTCCGGTGTGCGGTCAAGACGCTGAACCAACGCTTCGTCCAGAGATTCTGGAACTACGAGCGCATCCCTGATGCCGGTCGCGCCTTCACAAATGAACCCGGTCAGGATCGTTTCAATTGTTGCGCCCCTTAACAGCGCCGCCATCATATGCGGCTTCTGACGCAGGATTTCGGTCAAAGCATCTGCAATCGTTGGGTGTGAGAAGGTCCACCCATTGCCCGATCGTTTGATGAAGGAACCCTCGAGATCAGCAAACCCATCCTGCAGTCGCGCCAGACTAATAGAGGTAAGATCAACGACCGCCTGGGCTGCGTCGGAATTCTGGGCTCCCGGATCAAATCGACCTTCATGGACGTAGATCAGTATCAATGCGGCCAGGAGCTCTTCATCTAGGGCATTGAGTGTGTCGATCAGGTGCTCGTAGGGTTCTTCCATGAACTGGACCAGAGAAGTTTCGCGCGGTGCCAGGCCCTTGGTGAAATTGGGATCACCCAAGCGCTCGGCTATGCCCGGCAGAAATGTCGGCACCGCTGCGACTGAGGGCAGATGCGGTTTCACGCTGGTCTTCCAGCTTTGGCTCTGATTGCCGAAATTTATATGATTATAGAGGATCTGCGAGCGCTCTTCCAACGTCAATTCACCGACGTCGACCACGGCAGCTTCGCTGCCGAACTGCGCCAGATTGCGCGGCCCCAGCCTTCGTTTGGCGGCCTCGTAAATATGTTTGCGGGAGGTCAACAGGAAACGATTACCGTGCGCGATCGCTGCCTTGACCTTAGTGAAAGTCGAAGCCCAGTCCTGGACATAGTCCTCTCGTACAACATTCGAGCCAAACGCATCGTCGATCCAGAAGAAGCGACCGGGATCATTCGGATTCCAGCCAGACTCAAAATCACGCGGACTGGTCAATGCAAGAACGGTGCTGTCAGGGTTCTCCGACGCCATCGTGGAGATGATCGCGCCAATGGCGGACTTTCCGCTTGCAGGATTGCCTAGCAGCAGCACGATGCCATGTTCGTTGATTATATGGACGGCCTGACGGTGCGCTTTTGTCGGCACATATGTGCGCAGCTTCGGAATCCAGCTGTCGAGCAGAGCACGGCTCTGCTGGCCCATCCTCTCGTCGATGATCGCAGTCAGGTCTCCGAGACCATATACCTGCGGAACGAGCGCGCGCAGGCGCGCGCTGCTGCGGATTGTACGCACAATGAATTGGCGTCCCAGCACGTGAGCCTTGCGAACACCGAGTTGGTTGAGCGTCTTTCGCAATTCCTTCGCGACCGGCGCGTCCACGCTCATGCTGGTGAGGAAGACATAGGTGTCCGCTTGCCCTCCCGCCACGAGTTGCCGAACATGTTCGAGTTCGGGGGTAAGGTCGCCAAGCTTGAGGGATTTTCCAGCGTCAGAGCTATGCTTGCACTGCACTGTGCCGATCGGGGCGGATCGTCGTTTGTTCCCGGGAATGAGGAAAACGGCATCCTGACCGCCATCCTGCGCTTCCCTGAATATCTCAACCGGGCGCTGAAGGACAACCTCGCACACCTGTGAACACAGATCCTGAAAAGCACGCCAACCAATCGTGTGCAACGCAAGGTCAGTCCATGGCCCTACCGCGGTCCGCTGGCGCGGCGGTGCCAGAACAGACGAGCGGGTATCGCGCCGACTCATTCTGCCCCGAGTGAATAGATGGTTCGAAGCCGTGTCGTTTGCTCTTTGACATCACTCTTGATGCCAATGTCGGAAGGCTTGAAGTCCCCATCTTTGTCGACCTTCTCGGCGAAGGTGGCAAGGTCGGCAAGGATTGGCCCGGCTATGACAATGCGCTCGCTATCAGCAAGCAATTGGAGCAAGCGAAAGACATCGGCACGGTGCTTGCGTACCGACTTCTGGTCGACCGCCTCGCCGCGCTCGCGGCGAGCCGCAAGATCAAGATGAGCTTTTGCTTTGAAAGGTATCAGCAGACGCTCGTCGAGTACGGGAACACCGTCGATGATGCGCCTGTGCTCGGTTAATGCCTGATAATAGTCTTCGTCGAGCAGAATGGCTGAGAGACTTGTTATGTCTTCATCGACAGGCAAAGGCGTAAATGCACTACCATCGGCCGGTGTGATCACGTCTGGAGCACGCGAGAACAGTTCCAGCATTGACGGGAACTCCGCGTTCTCGGGCTTCTGGAAACGGTAGAACTCCTTGTCGCCTGTGCTGCGTTCGCGCTGCTGGTAACCGCCATCTTCAACAAAGGTCCAAAACCTTTCACCGAATGCGGCATCAAGCGCTTCGACAAGGATCACAATGTCGAGGTCTTTCGTTGCGCGGAAATCAAGTCCCACTTCCTCCATCACGATTTCGCACGCGCCGCCACCGATCAACACGTAGTTGGGGGCAAAACCTGCAAAATGTTCGCGAAAGAGATCGAGTCCCCTCACAGGCCGGCCTCCTTCAGAAGCATGTTTTTGGCAAAAGCGACGCGATCATCGACCGTTTCGGGAAGGCTCAGCCAGAGTGAGATCGGATCGACGCACCGATCATTGCCTAAAAGGCGAGGATCATAGCTCCAGGTCTCGATCTCGATTTCGCCTCCACCGCAGCGATGCTCTGTTTCGAGATCGTGAGCTTGTGCAAAGCCCTTCCACCGGCTCGCCGCAATGGCGCGGGTTTCGATGCGAGGTTCTGAAAGATCAGTCCAGACCGATAGTGCCGAGCCGCCCGCAAGCGGCAGTTCTGCAATGGCGTTGCCCCAATTTACGTGTCGCCGCTTCCGGACGGGAGAGCGTAGCTGAGTCCGGGCGCGTTTCCACAGATCGCGTGGGGAGTAAGAGAATTGGAGCAACCGTGAGCGGCCAGCCTGTTCAACCCGAATTAGCTCAACCGCCTCGAGTTCTGCGATCGCCCTGCCCATGCTCATGACGCTGTAGCGAAAGCGCGTGGCGAGTTCGGTTGGGGTCGCCTGTTCGAGCTGTCCAAGAACCGCCGCTATTACGAGCAATTGGCTTGCCGGGCTCAGGCTCTCACCTGGGCTTTCGCGCATACCACGAAAGTGCTCGCGCAGATCGATCGCGAGCTCGGGAAGGAACAGCTGATTGCCCGGGACGATAAATGCGACATGATGGCTGATGAGCCGATGGCGGTTATGTGTTGGCAGACGATCCGTGACGAAGACAATCATGCTGTCGGGAAAATGACGTTGGAGGGCATCTTGATGTTTGGAGATTGTCGAGGGCGTATCGCTTTCGAGGGAATCGCTAAGCATGAAGACGCACTGCCTTCCGAGGATCTTGCCCGCAGCCAGATCATATCGGTGCGTTAGGAAAGCAGGCACATGCTTTCCTTCGATGTCTTCCAGGAACTCCAGCGGTGTTTGGAGCACCTGCTCGACATAGTCACGAAGTGTACGCATCAGGGCGTCTCGGACAGTGGTGTGATTGTCTAACATTGATATGCACAATAACGGCAGTAGTGTTAATGTGCAATATCATGTTATAGGCGGCAGCAGAATCGTGGCAGCCGGATTCGAAACTCGTCTTCGCAATCCAGCACAGACAGCCATGTCAAATAGGGGAACCTGAGTGATGCCGCAGCAGACCATCGAGTTCGAAATTGAGGACAACCTAACGGTTGATCAGAACGTAGCGACATTCGTGAACAAGCTGAAGGACCTCAACCCTGGACTTGCGCAGATACTTTCAACAGCATTGCCCGATCTCAGCAACGACGCCGCGATCGACCAAGGCCAACTTCTCGATCAATTACTGGCAGCCATATCGGCCCCGCTCGATCCAGCAGAGCAGAACGGTGGCAGCGCATCATGAGTGGCTGGTATCTCCAGCAAATCTCAATTGAGGGTTTCCGAGGGATCAACAACGAGGGCGCTCCCCTTGTGCTGAAATTCAAGCCCGAAAAGGTCAATTCGGTATCGGCCCCGAACGGTGTCGGAAAAACCTCGATCTTTGATGCCATGATCTACGCAATCACTGGTCGCATCGCCAAGCTGGATGATCTTCCAGCCGCCGAACAGGGCTCAACATACTACCTCAATCGTTTCCACTCCGGCGGGGTCGGGACAATCATGTTGACCTTGTCACCATCTGGCGGCGGCAATCCGGTTATGGTCACCATTCAGCGCGACGCAGCTGGACAGAGGACCGTTTCCGCATCAAACGGAGCCGACGCCAACGCTATCCTGGCTGATCTGAATCGTGAGTTCGTCCTCCTTGATGGAAAGACTTTCCAGGATTTCATCGACCTCACGCCGCAAAAGCGCGGGCGATCATTCGCAGGCCTCCTTGGACTCAAACGCTACTCGGCTTTGCGCCAGGGATTGGCGAGCCTTGCTCATACCCGCTCGTTCAACAACCATTTCGGCGTTGCCGCGAAGCACGCCGAGCAAAAGGCGGCTGCCGTCTCCGCACAACGCGCCAGTGCCAACATCAAGGAGGCCTATAAAGCGCTTGTCGGGGATGACTATGATCCGGCCCAATCGGAAGCAGACATGTTGGCGCGAGCGCACTCTGCTCTCAGCAGCATTCCACTACTGAAGCCGCTTTGCGATGGGCGGACATTCGAGGAGATCGATCCGGGCTCATGCGTTGACGCAGCAAAGGCAGCTGAAGGCGGAGAAGCGCGCAACAAGCTGGCAGCGATTATCAGGGACCATTCCCGCTGGACAGAAGCTCTCGCAACCGCGCCGTCGGCGGAAGACGCCGCCGAACTCAATGCTCTCAGTAAGGCCCGCGATGATGCACTTGAACTCACTCAGGGGGACGTTTTTCGCCAACTCTTTTCCGTCAGCGAGGCCATTCTAGCAGATGCTGCATGGCAGGATCCCACCACTTGTCCGACATGTGACAGGTCCGGCCCGGACTGCGTGCTCGATCATGTCCGCGACAAGCTCGCCGCTTTCGACGCGGTGGAAGCCGCCTCGAAGAACCTGGCAGCAAGCTGGATCTCAAAGGGCTGGAATCAATTGGACGATTTGGAAAAGCTGGGTGTGCAGCCGGAAGAATCCAGTCTGCTTGCCGACGCCAAGACCAATGGAGCGAAAGGTTCTCTCAGCAGAGAACAAACGCGCACGCTCGTTGAATGGGTGAAGACGCTAGCCGATCGGGCAACGGCCAAGATTTCCGAACTCCTTCAGGCCAAAGTCGAACTGGAAACCGGTCTGCCGGAGAAGCTGACAGCAGTTGTCGAGAAAGCGGAGGCCGCCCGGCGGCTTCAGGCCAATCTGTCAGATCTGCGCTCTGCGAATGCAAAGCACGAAGAGGTAACCAACGAACTGAATCATATCCGCCAGGTCAAGGAGTTCCTCGATCAGGCCAGCGGCGCATTTGCAACGGCAGAATCCAATGCCAGCGCCCGGCGCCTCGCAGCGATCGAGCCGAGGACCAAGGATATCTTCGCTGCCATCATGTTCAGCGATGTTGTGCCAGCACTCAAGAAAAGAGCTGGCAGCGAAGAACTTGCCATCTCACTGGCGGAATTCTGGACGCTGCCTGACATTTCCGCCCAAGCGGTGTTATCTGAAAGCTATCGCAACGCCTTTGCAATCAGCGTCTACCTGGCCGCAGCAGCGCTGTACGGTGGCGGTGCCAAATTCCTGATCCTCGACGACGTTACCTCCAGTTTTGATTCAGGGCACCAATTCCATCTCATGAATGTCATCAAGACCCAATTTGCCCGGCCTGGCGTCCCGGACGGCCCACAAGTCATCTTGCTTAGCCATGACACCGCCTTGGAAAAGCTTTTCAACACGAACTCGAACGAAGGAGGCTGGTGGCACCAATGTATTCAGGGAACAGCGCGAACATCGGTTCTGCCCCAGTCTGGCGCTGTCCACAAAATACGAGATGCAACCCACAACTTCCTCGATACCGGTAACATCACCGATGCGGCACCGCGCATTCGGCAATATCTCGAATTCAAACTGGAGGAAGTCATCCAAAAAGTGGCGATTCCAGTTCCCATCGGTGTTGCCTTCAACGACGACAAGCACATGGCGAAGACATTGATCGATGCGATCAAGGATGCCGTCAATCTCCATCAGGCGGCGGGAAGCTTAGTGCTCGAGCCTGTACAAGTGACAGGACTTCAAACCTCCGTTGCGACGATTGTCACCAACTACCTTTCACATTGGGCGACCGGACAGACCCAGGCATTCAGCGCGCCGTCGCTCAAGGGCGTGATGCAGGCGATCGATGATTTCGCCCGTTGCTTTCAGTTTGAAGACCCGCCGGGTTCCGGTCAGTTTCGTTACTATCGTTCACTCAGTCAGAAGGTCTGAGGCTCTCGCTTTGCTGATAGCGTCATTACTTCGTCCGAATGTCGGCTTTCTCAAATTCGGCTCAACGAACCGGACCGGCAGGAAGCGGCCCACAAGCCGCCGTCTATTGCCTAAAATGTGTGAAAGGCGGACGGTTACAGCCATGCCTATTGAGCGAATCGGACCGAGAAAGTCAGCCTTGCGAAGTTATCCGTTATGTCGCTCTGAACCGCGGACAAGCGACCAGAAAGGCGCGTGGCCTGATCCGCTATCTGCGTCCCGAACTCCAAGATCCCGGCTATCGCCCGCCGATCAGCGAAACGCTCGATCTGGGTGAGGCCGTAGCGCGATTGCCGGACAACATCATCGCATGGCTGAATGATCTTCCAGGACAGATCGGCGCGGTCCAGTCCATCCTTTCCGCTTCGCCCGAACTGCTTGCCGCGCAAGACATCGCCCGGGCGTTCATAGGCAAGCGTGTAGCAATTGTGCGATCGGTTCTTGACGCACTAACGGGCGTGGGCTGTGCGCGTCGGACGGGCGAGGGCAAGTATGCAGCGTAGCGTAACTGGTAAGCGAACCTGATTAATTTCGCGGACCATTTGGGGTGATCCGATAGCGCATCCTACAATGTACTCCGTCAAAGGAGTGCTTAACATGCAAGATGAACATGCTGATGCAGCGTCGTTCGAAAATGAGGCCAGCGATACGGATGTCGATGATGCCGATGCGACAGCTGCAAAATCGACAGGCAAGAAATCGCAGACCGATGACAATCGATCGAAGACCCTGTCGGCTAGCGAACGCCGCTTGCGCCATATTGTTCGGATGGCCAGCAAATTCCCGAATGGACCGGAAGCCAAGGAGTTGGCCAGCATGGAGAAGCCCATGCCCGCCAACCTGCGTGAGAAGATTCGCAAAGGCGGCAAGTACGAACTCTGGTCGGAAGCGTTCGGGTGGTTGGCCGCCGACCTGCACCGCAAGGCTCGCAGCGGCACGCAGTTTTATCCCAAGGCAATGGTCAAGAAGTTGCGGGCCGCCTACCCGGAGCTCGACCTGCGAGAAAACGAGATCAGCTGGCTCGAAGGCTGGATCGGCTATCTCGGGCAGTTCAGGACCAAACTCCGGTCCGGCGGAAGCTATGGCCCTGGCATAGACCTTCTCGTTGCGCTCGATGTCGAGCGCGATATCTATGGCGATATCGACAGCCTCGATATCGTTCCGGGTGGCAGCGATGACTATGAAACCTCGCTCCCCGTGCCTGCGCAGCCGGGCATTGAAGATTTGCCGTCCACCCTACGCGAAATGCCCTTCAGATTCACCGAGCTAAACTCGTCGACCGCGAAGACCTTTTGGCGCGCCTATCGGAGTTCCAATGACATCGAGTCCATCCGCCAGGCTGGTCTCGTACTCGCCTCGGACCCATGGGCCAAAGACGAAATGGAAAGGCTCGGTAAAGAGGCCGAGACTTTCTTCATTGAAACAATGGCGAAGCTCCGGATCCCCCTGTCATGAGAACCTTCGGCGAAAGGGGTGTAGCTATTAAGCAGGATGGGGGCGGTATGACCGCCCCGGCCAACATCGTGTCGCTGTGCTTCGTGACGTTGGTTTTCCGCGCCGCCTTCGGTCGCGCGGTCAGCGCGGAGCGCGTAGGATGAGCAAGGAGGAGAAGAACGATAAACGCGAACGCCACATGCTGAGCGTGTGTTGCGAAAGCAAGGAACAGAAGCGGAGGATTGAACGCGCGGCGGGCGGAAACACATCGCTATATGTGCTCGAACGCGTTTTGTATGACGACGGATATGCAGACCGCCGCCACGACGTCGCGGCGCGATTGCTGCGCGTGGCCGACGAACTGTCAGACGAACTGCACCGGAACGGCGATCTCGTGCGCGCGACCAGTGGTCTGCGGCATGCAATAGAGCGCTCTTCGGCAGCGACGAATGATCCTCGCATTCGGCAGGCTACCGAAGACATCAGCTCCCTCATCTCCAAGCTACTGGAGAGCCACGAAAAACGTGTCCATCTCTCCGGCGAGCTGATCAAAGCGATCTTCGATCATGCCAAGGCCTGCGCCGAATGGGATCTGCGGCAGGAGCGCAAGGCGACCATCCAGCAGCGTCGGGCGCGCTCGTCATGATCCTCAAGATTTGGCGATACAAGGTTCGGCAGCAGAATGGGACTCGTCCCCGAACGGCACAGAAGAACGCGTTCGACATCGCTTTCGGATGCGCAAGTTACATTGCCGGATTGAAGATCGAACCTGAGTGCTTGGAAGCGTTCGAGAATGCCCTGATTGTTTCGGATGGTTCGTCGGACGCCCGGCGGGCGGGTGATTACATTGTGCGCCAGGACGATCACGATGTCGCCGGAACGATGGGGCACGGACTGGGCGATGGAGACATCGTCGAACAGATCCAGATGATGGCCGTTGCCGCCGCATCGGCGGGTCTGGAGTATTTCTACCATTACACGTGGTCACACCCCGATGGTGAGATGTTCCCGCCGTACCAGATGGCCCGGCAGAACAGCACCATCCGCCATGTGCTTGAAGCATCCGGCTGCCCTTCCCTGGAAGCGTATCATCGCGGGAGCCGTCGAGGAAAACCTCGGATCCACGGTCATGGCAATCTGCTCTCGATCGATCGAAGCGGCGAAGGCAAGCCGCTGGCGCATTCCTGGTACATTGAAGCATCGCATCTGGCTATCGCGGTGGTGGATCAAAGCCGCCCGCAATTGGCAGGAGGTGCATCGCAATCTCGCGCCGCTCGGAATACGATACGTCATGGTCGGGAATACAGGCCGCCTCGTAGCCATCGGCGAGAATGGAGAACCAAGCGGGGAATGGGTCGGAGCGGGCGTCGCTTACCCCAACGCTTCCCCGACTAGGCTGAGCAAGCGGTTCAAGTCCGAAAAGTTCGAGCCCCCGCCAGGCGAGCTCGATCTGCGTCCGCTGACCATGCCGGTGTTTAACAGGCCGGACGATACGCCGGATAAGCGAGTCGAGAAGAAAGAACTGGCCAAGCAAGAGGCTGCCGAACTCAAGCCGGAGATTGAAGCTATCGAGCGGCATCTTGCCGACGAAGCGAGACGCCGGCGCAAGGAGATACAGGAAGCCAAGCTGGGGAAAGACCATAACCGGTCTGTCGCCGAGGAGGCTGCCCGCCGACGCCAGGAGGAGGAAACCGTGCGCGAGTTCGCGATCGCGAAGGGCACGCGGCGATCGCGTAGGACCGAAGCAACCAAGCCGAAGGCGACAGAGCGCGCGAGCGGTTGGCGACCGATCTGCCTGATGATCTGGGGCGCGCTCCGGAAGCGCAGGAAAAAGGCCTCGGCCAAGCGGCGTTCCAATCTCGATCAGCGCTACGATATCAGATCCGTGGAAGGCCGTGTCGAATACTGGCTGCGCGGTTCCGACGGCGAGGCAACGCTCGCCTTCGTCGAATACGGCAACCTCATAACGGTCAGGCATACTGCGCGGCGCGTCACTATCGACGCGCTCGAAATTGCCGGCGAGAAGTATGAACGCATCCGGATCGCCGGAACGCAGCGTGCGATCGCGGACAGCGTCAATATCGCCGCAGAGCTCGACCTGATCCTAGAAGACGACCAAGCCAAAGCCGGGCAGGAGCATCGAAGAGCCGTTGCAGCGCGTAGGACCGGCAGCATTCTCGAAGCATCCCTTCGGTTCCACAATACAACCGATGATCGTGCTCGCACACGGCAGGCGGCCAGACGGGATCGGAAAGAACGCGAGATTTTCAGAGACGCCGCCGCATGCGGTGAAGACAACGGTTCTCTGAAGGCGATGGTCGCCGCGTATCTGGACAACAATCAGCGTACGCTAGCTCATGCCGATGATGCCGCGGTCATCGAAGCGCGGCGACGCTTGGATCAGGACATCGATCACGACCGTCTGTTCCTCGCGTCCTCGCGCTATCACCTCCGTTACGCAGGGCACCAATTCCGTTTCCTGGACGATAAAGCATTGACGAAAGCGCTTTGCCATGCGCCGGAGCTTCTCGTCGACCGCGAACTGCAGGAGAGGTTGCGCGCCATCGAAGCCATCCAGCTCGATAGGCGACGTATCATCGCTGCTGCGATCGTCGCCGGTGCCGCCTCGATCAGCGACGGCGAACTGCGCATGGACGGTCCGCAGGCTGCCTGGGCGCGAGGTTTCTGGAAAGCGCAGCGGGCCGATCCGACATTCCAGCGCCTGATCGCTGTCGCATGGGCAAGGCCGGACAGGTTTTCGTATAACCAGAACGCGCGGCCTGGAGAGCTGAGCCGAATGCAGGCGTTGCAGAACAACGACCCGGCGCTTGCCAAGGCCATCGCGCGGCAGATGCACGCCTACGAGCGGACCAATACCGCCATGTTCGAAGACAATCGAACGCCCCATAAATCCGCAGCAGTACAGTCGAGCAACGCTGGTTCCGAACTGGCGTCGGACATGCCTTCCCGTCCGGCGACATCGGCCCCCCGCCCTGCTGTCGTCAAGGACCGGGATCGCCCTGGAAGGCCGCGACATCCTAGCGCTCCCAATCCTGACGGTTTCGAACGATGACCGTGATCATCCTTCTCATCCTCGGAATCCGGCTTGCCGTAAAACGCGACGATCGAGATCTCGCGCTTAGCGTGCGTGCCCGCTTCGCTTCCTATCGCCACCGGATTGCGCCCGTTGTTGCGACACTGCATGATCGACGATGCGCAATTCGCTGCCTTCGCTGCGGTGCAAGCTCCCCGTCGCGCAAGGAAATTCCCGATCTTTCCCGATGAGCGCAGGCCGCGACAAGCGTGCGGCTGACCAATGAATGAAGACCAGCGAACCCAGCGACACTCGCTGCTTTCGCCGAGCGGACAGGAAAGACACGAAATCATGCGAAAGAAGGAAGACTGGAAGACCCAGGCCGATGTCGATGCGATCGCCAATCGGTTGTTGAGGGAGGCCGGAGGCGATCTCGACCGGGTACACGGCAACGCCGTTGCCACCGCGCTTGGCATGCCCAAAGGCAATCAGTCGATCTACGCCAAGGTGGACGATTGGAAAAAGCGAATGGAGACGAAGGGCATCCATCATATCCGGCAGGCGCCCACCGGCCTGCGGGAGGAACTCGAAGAGCGACTGCATACCGGTGTCGAAGACATTGTCCGTATCGCGCTCGGGCTCACCGGAAAGACCATCGACAGGGAGCGTCAGCGCAGCCACCAGACCGAGACCTTACTGGGCGAAAAGATCGCTCTCCTCGAAAGCGAGCTCGACAGCGAACGCGAGGCTCGTGTGCTCGCTGATAGCAAGGTCGAGACAATGTCGAAGAAGCTGGCGGCACTAATGGATGAGGCGGCAGCCGAAAAGAGGCGCGCAGACCTCGCCGAAGCGAAGCTCGACGAAGTCCGTGGCCAGCATGAAAACCTTTTCAAGAGGTTGAATGTCGCGCCCGCTCGCAGCGAGCGCGTGCAGGAGGCGTTGGAAGTCAAGGAGGAGGACGAAGGATACCCCATCGACATGTCGCGGTACGATTACGAGGAGTAGCACATCCTCCCGATAGGCCGAGAGCGGGGCGGCCGGGGGGCCGCCCCTTTTTTATTTCCGCAGCAGGAAAACATGACCGCCTGCACGGCGTCATGCGAACCGTGAAAAGACTGGAGTGGAGACCTGCCGGGTGAACCGGCAGGGTGAGAGGAAAAGAGCGTAAACGCTCGGCTCCCGCCTCGCCGGTTCGGCAACGAACCGAAAGGCAAGTCTACATGAACACCGAACATCTCAATCCTGACAGCGAGGCGCTCGCGCATCGCCTCGCCACCGATGGCAATTACCGCGTCCTGCGCGCGGTCCCGAGGCCCTATTTCGATGCGCCAAAAGGCGCGCCGCCTGATGCGCGATGTGTCGCGTTGATCGACCTGGAATCGACCGGTCTCGATCCCGCCAACGATCGCATCATGGAACTGGCGATCATGCTCGTCTGGGTGGACGCAAATGGCGAAGTCGTGAACCACGCCGCGCCGCGCGTCTGGCAAGAAGATCCGGGCGTCATGATCGACCCGCGCATAACCTGGCTCACAGGCCTTGCGAACCACCACCTGATCGGCAAGTCGATCCCCGACGACACGGTCCTTGCCGTGCTGGACCGCGCGGATTTGCTGGTGGCGCACAATGCGTCGTTCGAGATCGCCTGGCTGGAGCGCCGCTATCCGCAGCTCGCCGGTGCCGCCTGGGGCTGTTCGATGAAGGACATCGACTGGCTGCGCGCCGGGCTCGATGGACGCGCGCAGCAATGGCTCTTGGCGCAGGAGGGCTGGCACAGCACGGCCCACCGGGCAGGCGACGATGTCTGGAGCCTCTTCTGGCTTCTCCAGCAGCGCCGAGCGGGTTGGGGCGCCGATCCCGAACGCACCCACTTTAAGCGCCTCCTGGAGGGCGCCGACCGCACCACCACGCTCGTGCGCGCGACCGGCTCGCCGATCGGGAAGAAGGATCTGCTGAAAGCGCGCCAGTATCGCTGGAACGCGGGCGCGACGGTGTGGGAAAAGGAGATCGAGCCCGAACTCGTGGATCACGAGCGGGCGTGGTTCTATCGCAGCGGCCTTCCGGATCCGACGCTCAGCACCATGACCGCGCACGAACGGCACCGCTAATCGTAGCTGATCAACCCACCCATTATGATCCTCACGAAGGCCCGCCCGAACCGGCGGGCCTTCGTTTATCTGCACCGGAAGAAAACACATGACCGACAACATCCACACCATCGCCACCGATCTCGCCGCGTGGGAGCGCACGCTCGAGCGGCAGGCGAACGCCTGGCTCGCCGCACGGGAGCGGGACGAGACGACCTGTCCGCGCGTCTTTCTCGTCTGCGATCTCGAGTACAGGTTCAGGCGCGAGGCGCACAAAGCCTGGTCCTACGGCCGCGAGCTTAGATACGACAAGCGTGGCCATCGCATTGAAGAGAAGATCCGCTGGCCGTTTCAGACAATCGCCGCCGCCGCCTGGGTGGTGGTGCGGTTCGATGGCCAGAGCGATGTTCCCGAGATTGCCGAACCGGTCGTCATGACGCTCGGCGACCATGCCGAAGTCGACATCCTGAGCTCCTTCTTCGACACGCTCGATGCGATCGGACGCGATGCACGGATGGTGACCTGGGGCGGCGAGGCGCGCGACCTCGCCGTGCTGCGTTATCAGGCCTGTCGCCACGGCCTGGACCTGCCGGCCCACCTGCACGATACCTCGCCGCACGCACGCGAGCGGATCGACCTGTGCCGTTCGACCGCAGTGCAGGCCGACGCGGTGCATCTCGACGAGTACGCGGCAGGGTGCGGCATCCCCGCCAAACCCTCGCCGCCCGAAGCCATCGGAAAGCTGGTCGAGGCCGGCGAGTGGGAAGCAGTGCACGACCACGTGCTAGCCGATGTGCTAACCACCACGATCATCGGCCTGCGCTGGCTGGCGGCATTGGGTGAGATCGTCTGCGACCGCGAGCGCAGCGCGATGGCCATCGCCGACGCGGCACTGGCGGCCTGTCCGGACAGCGCGTTCGTGATCCGCGACTTCAAGCCGTGGGCTCGTGACCGGCTGCGCGAAGCCGCATTGCGCGGGAATGTCTACCGGATGGAGCAGGCAGCATGATCGTGGGCCGCCGCAGGTCGCATCCCCACGTTCTGGTATCGGTCTGTATCGAGCGCGGCGAGACGCCGGGCGCCGCCTTGCTCTTAGTAAGGACAGACCCGTCGAACGGCGAGCGGTTCGAACTCGACCGACGTTCCTTCGGATCCGGCGAGACGCAAGCCGAGATCACCCGGTCTATCGCCGAGCGGATCCCGCGCGATGCAACAGTGCTGTCGCATACCCGGCGCATGCCGGACCACGCGCAGCGGCACAGCGCTTTGCCACATGAATTGCTGGCGCCCTACCCGCCGGCGTTGGTCGCACGCTACCGGCCCGATCTGACGACGATCTGCCACCCGTGCGGACAACGCGAACTCGCAGAACTGGCCGCCGCCTATGAAATCGTCGCCGAGAGCGGTCCCATGTGGACGACGCTGGAAGCCAGGGCCTCGCGCGATGCGCAGGCGTTGTGGCTCATTTTCCTGTGGACCCACTGCCGGCCAAAGCAGCGCGATTGGCTCGCCTCGGCATGGGAAGCTTGGCGCCTGATCGAGCGAGCGCGAAACGCTTCGATCTGAAAGCCAAGCAGCATCACCTCGCCGCAGCGGTGGAGCGTAGATCGGATCGGCAGCCGTGATGACGAAGATGACGATGGAAGGAAAAGGGAGGAAAAAGATGACCTGATCCAGCAGGATGGCGGGAGCCGGCACGGCCCGTCCTTCGCAATCTACCGTGCCATCCGCGCCCGCCATCCGTCGGGCGCTCAGCAGCCGCTCGTCCATCCAGGACAGCGGCTTTTTTCGTATCAGAAGGACTTATCGAAAATGCCCACGAAGAAGACCACAACCAGCCAGGCGCTCGTGCCGGTCGGCGAGACCAGAACCTACCCCATCGCGGGCACGCAGATCGAAGCAACGCAGGTGTTCCACGTCCCCGCACGCCATCCCTCGGGCGACGGACCGTGGCAGGACGAGCCGGACAAGCTCGCCTGGGTCGATGCCTGCACCGGTCTGCGATGCACCATCTTGCGACAGGTGGACGGCGTATTGGGCGGCTTCGTTGGCGTGAGTGCCGATCATCCCCTGTTCGGCTTCGAGGTCGACGCCGTGCCGGGTTCGCTTGGCATCAGCCCGCATGGCGGCCTCGACTACGCGGCACCGTGCGAGGATGGGCCGACGGAGATCACGATCTGCCATCCGATCGTGCCTGCCAGGAAACGTCCGAGCCGGAGCAAGGATCGAGATGACGGTCACGGCAGCCACCAACCACTCTGGTGGTTCGGGTTCGAGTGTGACCGGAACCATGATCTGGTCCCCGGCCGTCGGGCGAGCACGAACGATCTCGGTGACGAAAACGGCCGGGTCTATCGTGATATCGCCTATGTCTACGAACAGACCTGCCGGCTCGCCCGGCAGCTGAAGGCGACCGTGGACGGCCGAGGCGGCAGAGACACCCAACTCGATCCGACATCTGCGCCGCCGGTTGGTCTCGATCCGGAGCGCCGCCGGTGAGCGCGCACGACTGGGATGAGATCCCCTACACCGACCGGTTCAACCCCGCGTTGCCTTGGGGCTATTGGCTCGTCGCCCAGGGCGAACTCGACGGCTTGCCGCCGCTGACCGACCACACAGGTCAGCGCTGGCGCAGCGTCCGTGAATACTTCTGGGTGTCGCGGCTCGCCATGGCGCCGATCCCGCGCGACGATGTCCGCAACGAAGAGCTCGAGTTCATGCTCGCCACTCTGGTCTCGCTCGACCGCCGCGTGATCCCCACCGAGGAACGCGCGCTCGACCTGTTTGGCAGCTGGGACCGGAGCCGGCATTATCTGAGCTGGCTCGCCGGCCAGAAGCTGCTGATGTCGCAGACGGTGGCCGATCCGAACGCCGAGCTGTCCCCCGAGGGCCACGCGGTGCTGCTGATGCTCGCATCCACCCGTAGCCCCGACGCGGCGCCGCTCGCGATTGGCCTGCCCACGCTGAAGTCGTTCCACGGTCTTGGAGACACGCCGGACCAGGAGGAACGCGATCGCCTGATCGCGGCGCAGGAGCGTGCCACTCTGCACCTGCAGTACCGGTTCGGGCGCAAGGACATCGCGGGACAGCCCGCGATCGTGCTGGCAGGAGTGGGCCTGGGGCCGAACATCCCGCTCACGCGCGTCCTGTGGTCCATCTCGTTCGCGGACGACTACGCGCGCGACAGGATGCTGTTCTGGCTTCACGAGCGCATAGACCGCTGGCCCGATTGGGGCGAGCTTGCCTACCGGCAGGGCGCCAGGGCGCTGAGCGAGCGGCTGATGCAGCTCGCATTCGCCGATCGGAGGATCGGTGGCGGTTGAATAGAGATTGGGGCGGCCTGCTCTTGTAGGTCGCCCCGGGCCCCTTTTTTGCATCCGCATTCGGCAAGCCAAGTACCGGGAGTTCGCTAGTACCGATGTCTGCTATTATGGAAACTGTGAAGCAAACGCCACTCTACTACCTCGCTTAAATTAAGAACCGCTCTGTGATTGTCATTCCCGCAGGTCGGGTTTCTGCTCGCTCTCGGTTCATTAGGTGACCCATTGCATGGCGTCCCGACCACGCTCATCGAAAAAATACCGTAGCGTACGTAAAAATAGCCGAGGTAGGCGCCACATCTAGGTCCGATGGCCTTTTGAGATCATCATGCCTGACTTCACTAGACGGGCGAGTTCGGGGTGGACGAACTGGAATACTGGATCTGGAGGCTCGCCAGGCCTTACCGGCTTACCCGGATCGATCATTTTTAGCAGCCCGCTACGAACGCTCTGCGATCGCTCGAGCCGCGATAGCTGTGAAGCGCTGAGGCCCGTCCTCCTAGCCAGTTCTTGAAGCGTGAGCCCTTCCTTGAGACGGCCGGCGCGTAGCGCTGAACCAAGATCCTGGCGACGTTCAGAAGCGTAGAGGCGCGCCGGACGCTCGCTCACCCCCTTATGCGCTATGTCGTGCCATTCGAGGCTCAACACGCCCATAATCTGGTAGAGCGCGTCATAGGACGGCCACCGGCGCCCACTCTCGATGCGTGAAAGACTCTCGCGCCGGATACCGGCGATGTCGGCCAGTTCCTGCTGGCTGAGCCCGGTGCCGTTTTCGTATGCCAGCCGGCGCTCGCGAATGATGTCACCCAGGTTCTCGCGAAGCGCGCAGAAGTCTCTGGGAAGTAGCATGCGAACCTTTTTCATAGAACCAGACCTTCGTCATGTGACGTTTTTGCATAACGGGGTCAGCGGAAATCTACAAGCTGGTCGATGGACCAAGCACCCCCCAATGACACCGCTCTGCCATGCGCATCTTCTCAGCTCGCTCGGCAGCTGGATAAGTATTATACCCGCGACGAGGTAGCCAAGCGTTGCCGTGATTTCGTCCGCGAATACCTGGGAGACAGGGAAGTCTGGTTCGTGGAACCGAGCGCTGGGGAGGGCGCCTTCTCCAAGCTGCTTCCGCCCGGCAGCCTCGCCGTCGATATCGACCCAAGACATCCCGACATCATCAAGGCGAATTTCCTCGAAGTCGAACTGGCTTCTTCCGATGACATCGTGGTCATCGGCAATCCGCCCTTCGGCAGGAATTCCAGCCTGGCGGTTAAGTTCTTCAACCACGCGGCAACGTTCGCCTCGACAATCGGGTTCATCCTGCCCCGGACATTCCAGAAGCATTCGATCCACAAGCGCCTTGACCCTCATTTCCATTGCGTCTTCGAGGAGGTGCTCCACGAGGATTCTTTCGTGTTCGAAGGCGAACGCGCGAGCGTGCCCACGGTCTTTCAGATCTGGGAGCGCAGGTCGGACAAACGCATGGTGGTTACGCTGCCGACCACGCACCCCGATTTCGAGATAACCACCCCGGAACACGCAGACTTTGCTATCCAGCGGGTCGGGAGCAGGGCGGGACGCGTGCATCGGGATTTCTCCGCCAGTCCCAATGCACACTACTTCATCGAGGCGATAGCGACGGATGTCGAAGTGATCATGAGATCGCTCGATCTCGCATCGCTCGCAAGGAGGACCGCCGGAAATCCGAGCCTCGCAAGAACCGAGCTGGTGGCAGCCTATGTCGAAAGGAAGAACATGCTGCTCCTGACGCGACTCTGGCTCCTCGCGCTGATGAACAGCCCGGTCCGATCCCTGGTCGCACGAGGCCGGAGTGAAAGGGCATGAGCATGTTCCAGATGGGCCCCGCCGAGCTACGGGAATTCTCACACCTGCTTCAAACCGCCTGCGACCAGGCAACTGCCAGCATTCCGGATACCCCGACCATCACGGCCGACGATACGCAACTCACCTTCGTATCCGATGTCTGGACCTCGGCGATGACGCGAGACGTCCTGAAGGTGACCATGCAGAAGAACTGGGTACACGCAAAGGTTAGCGCGATCTCCCCGATCGAACCCACCGCGACTTCGGCTGCGCTGGTGCTTGAGGGACTGATCGGCCCAACCCTGCGGGTGCAGATCGATCGCTGGATCCTAGCGCATGATCAGGGTCTGATGTCCAATGGTATTCCTTCGAACCTTCCCAGCGACAGGATGCTGATCGACCGTACGCTCGCGGCAATGTTGGGTAACGACATAGAACGTCTCAGGAGCGCGGCGATGTCCCTGTTACGGGATAGGGACTTCGAGATCGGAGACGAGATGCCTTCCGTGCCGGTCGGCGCCAATAATGGCATGGCTGTCTTCTCGCGGCAGATCGGAAGGGGCCTACCCGTCGTTGGCAGCTGGATAACGCTCTGCAAGGATCCGCCGATCCTTTTTGACGGATCCTATGTCGTACTCGATGGACCGATCCCGGAAACGAGCATCTTTGCGGCCCCGAGCCATCGGTTGAAAGACCTGATCGATACCGGAATTTTGAGCCTGGACAACAGGATCATCGTCGCCGTCCATTCGCTCGGCGAGCATGCGCACGGGTTTACGCTTTGGGACGAAATTCTGTGCTATTATATAGAACTGGAGCCCGACTCGGTTCCGCTAGGTCCGTGCCGCCTTTAACCAGCGAGTTTCGAACAGCGTTCCGAGTAGCCGAACTCAAGTTAGCGACGCACGGTAATTAAGCGGAGGGCGAGGCTTGTTGACAATTTTCGCCAACAGTTCGGCAGCTATTGGGCCGTTAGCGGCCAGTCCGCTTCTAGGCGCCATAATTGCGAAAGCCGACAGTCTGCTTGCGACCCCATTGCGGACGTTCGGCGTTGGGTGCATCCGTGTGGAATGAAGTGCGCAGGACCAACAAAAGCGGCCGTGTCAGTCACAGTAGGAGCGGGCGCATTACTGGTCGTTTCAGTGCTTTTTCAGCAACGGACGCGCACGATTGAGGGCACGTGGATAGACCTGTTCGAAGGATCAAGGTTCTTTGAAGGTGAGGACCTTTTGACCGCCTGTAATTCCGATTTCATGGATGCCCCTTGGCTCGATTATTATCCGAATGCAGATAGTGCGACGGGCAGGCTCATCGATGCAAACCGCAACTCAGGCACTTTCGTGAGCAAATACGGAAGCTGGCCGGTCGCCGCCTATTCGGTGAAGTTCGAAGGCCATCATCAAATTGTGGGCGTCGGCTTCGGGCACCTTGGCGCTTCGCCCTCCGAATATGTGGTTGACCGGATGATTTCCATAAAGCCTATCGCCTCGCCAAAATGCGATTTTCGCCCCGGCTAGAGGAACGTCCGTTTCCCACCCCCAATCTCAGCCGTCCGAGCGCGCGTGACAGATGCCCTAAAGCGGCCGACCAATGCCAATGGTCGACCGCGCAATGAGTGAGATTTCGGTGCGCTCTGCCAAGAGCAAGGCGTCCTGCACATCGACGCCGAGATAGCGGACTGTGTTCTCGATCTTGGTATGACCGAGCAAAATCTGGATCGCACAAATGTTGCCGGTGGCTCGATAGATCATCGCGGCCGTTGTCCGCCGAAGCGAGGGCGTGCCGTATTCGGACTTCCGGAGTCCGATCGCAGTCACCCGCTAATCGACGAGGCGGGCATATTGGCGTGTGCTCATGTGCCCGGCATGATCAATTCTGCTCGGGAAGAGATAGTCGACCGTTGAACTGCCCCGCCGTTCCAGCCAGGCTCGCACGTCGGCGGTGAGTTCGAACTGCACCGCGCAATTGGTCTTCTGCTAGATCACAATCGGGCGATTACGATTATCTGCGCCTGCGACCACATCGCCGATCTTGCTCTTCACCAAGTCACAGCCTCGCAGTTTGCTGTCTATGACAAGGTTGAAGAGCGCCTTGTCTCTCAAACGGCCTTCGCGATCGATGTGAAAGCGGATCGCCAATATTCGTTTTTGCGTTAGCGGCCGCTTGGTTCCGACATTCGTGCCAGCGTTCCAAGCCACGCGTCTCCGCATGGCGGGACAAAATCGCGAGTATCCTACTCTTGCTTCTCCTTGGCCTTCATAGGCTGATGGGAGCGCAACCGAAGAAGGTGGAAATCTGGGCCGTCAGCTGCCAGTCACTTTACGGCTGAGAGTTCAACAGAACGGCCGTTCGGCTAACGCCCGTTCCGTCGTGAAAGGGGTGGCCCAAGCGCATCTCGAAGGCTGTTCGCGCCCGGTCCACGCTCCCATCCCTGGCACCGCCCTACATCAAGTGACCGTGCGGCCCTCCGGCAGCGGCCACTGTAAATGCGATCATCAATGGCGGTCCGCCCACAATCGCGATTTTGACCGATGGCGAGGTGTGCAAGCGCCTTGGTGGTGGTGGCCTCGTTTGTGTTAGCGAATTGATGCGCTGTCACCGAGCGTGTGAGGTCGCTGATCCGTCGACCGTTCCCACTCGGTATTTGCGCACGATGTCTGATCCGAGCGCGAGAGAGTTCTCATTTCACAGGCTGAATGCGGATCGCCAGACCACCGCCCGGCGCCAGCCAGAAGCTGCGCTTGTCCCCGGCTTTCACGGTGAAGCTGTCATAGGCGATGCGATGGCGCGCCTCGGTTTGGTAGGTAGCGCCTTCGCCGTCCTTCCACACCGTCGCGTGATAGGTCTTGCCAGGGTCGAGGAAGCCGAAATCCAGCGTCACGTCGCGTGCCGTCGCATCGTTGATTCCGCCCGCGTACCAGTCCGCGCTGTTGCGGTCCTTGCGCGCGAAAATCGCGTAGTCACCAATCTCGCCCGCGATCAGATGGCTCTCTGCCCAGTCGGCCGGAACGGCCTTGATGAATTCGAGCTCGCGCGGGTGATCGGCCAGGTTCTCGACGAAATCCGCCGCCATCTGGATCGGCGAATAGATCGCGAGATAGAGGCCGAGCTGCTTGGCCAGCGTCGAGGACATCGGCACGCCGTTCCCGCCTTCCAGGCTTAGCACGCCGGGCGTATAGTCCATCGGGCCCGACAGCATCCGGGTGTAGACCAGCGTCGGCTCGTGCTCTGGCGGGTTGTTGAAGGGCGCCCAGGCATTGTATTCCTGGCCCCGGGCGCCTTCCCGCGCGACCCAGTTGGGATAGGTCCGGCGGAGCCCGGTATCCTTGATCGGCTCATGCGTGTCGATCGCGACGTGGTTTTTCGCCGCTTCCTCCACCACGCGCAGCATATGCTGGGACTGCCGCTGGCCGTCGTGCCACTCCATCACCTGTCCTTCGCACGGGTCGGCGATGTCGGCATTGCACGAGATGATGCTGCCTGCATCGGCGACGTAGCCTGTCTTTACCACGTCGATGCCGAGCTGCCCGTTCTGCTTCATCGCATCGGCCAGCTGCATCTCGTAATTGGCGATATTGCCGCCGGTTTCGTTATGGCCGATCAGGTGGACGCCCTTCGATTTCGCGTATTTCGCGAGGTAGTCGAGATCGAAATCGGGATAGGGTTTGGTGAAACTGAAGTCGCGGCCATTGCCGAACCACTGTCCGTCCCAGCCATAGTCCCACCCCTCGACCAGCACGCCGCGAAACCCGTTCTTCGCGGCGAAATCGATATACTGCTTTGTTCGCTCGGTGGTCGCGCCGTGGTCGGGGCCCTGCGCCCAGGTCCACTTGCCCGAGATCATTCCCCACCAGATGCCGATATACTTGGCCGGCTTGAACCAGCTGACATCGCCCAACTTGTTCGGTTCGTTGAGGTTGAGCTCGAGATCGTTCTCGACCAACCCTGCGGCGTCCGAAGCAATGCGGATCGTGCGCCACGGCGTGGTGAAGGCGCCCTTGCGCACCACCTTGGCCCCGCGCGAGGACGGGGCGAGGACCGCGCGGAACCGTCCGCCATCCATCCGCTGCAGCCACATGCCCGAATAATCGACCAGCGCCGCCTCGTGGATCGACATGTGCGTGCCGTCCTTCAGGCGAAACGTGATCGGCGTGTGCGCCATCGCCACAGCGTCGATCGGGGTCTGGTGATAGAGATATTCGTAGCGGTTCCAGTCGCCCGCCTGGATCCACCATGCGGTGCCGCCCTCGGTCGCCTGCGGAGCGAGGTCGAACTCGGTCAACTCCTCTGCAATCCGCACCTCGGGCTTGTCCGCGCGCGCCGGCAATTCGTAGCGGAAGCCGACGCCGTCGTCGAACACGCGCATCCGCACGTTGAACTCGCGGTGCGCGCCGGTCTTCTGGCGGAAGGTGGTGGCGAGCTCGTTATGGTGGTCGACCACCCACTGCCGCTCGCCCCATGGCTGCTCCCAGCGCGTGTCGGCACTGTCGGTCGTCTCGCCCGCAATCGCGAAGTCGCGGCGCAGCGGGTCTTCGTCGGTCAGGTTGAAGCCGAGATGCGAGGGCGCGAACAGCTGCGCGCCGTCCTTCGTCACTGAATAGAACGGCTTGCCCTCGTCATCGACGTCGAGCTTCACCACGATATGTCCGTCGGGCGAAGCGACTTCGCCCGCCAGCGCGGCACTCGGCAGCATCATGACGGGGGCGATCAGGGCGAACCAGCGCATTCTCAAATCTCCAGTATCAGTGCGCCGAATGGCGGCAGCGTATCGGTCGAGGCGTCATTGGCAGCCGCCAGCACGCGGCCCGAGCAGTCGTTGAGCGGTTTCGGCTCCGGCCCGAGATTGAACAGGCAGCGGACGCACCGTCCGCCATGCTCGCGGGTGAAATCGAGTAGGTCGCCGTTCGCCCGGCAGCTTGAAACGGCACCATGATGCAGCGCGGGATCGCCATTGCGCAACGCCAGCGCCCGCTTGGTGAAGGACAGCAGCGAGTCCGGGTCGTCGCTCTGCCGCGCCACCGCGCGCGCCAGGTTTTCCGCGCCGACCGGCAGCCACGGTGCATCCGATCCGAAGCCGCCATGCGAATCGTGGCCGACCCATGGCATCGGCGTCCGCGCTCCGTCGCGCGAGAGAGTAAGCGGCCAGTTCGCGATCGCTTCGGGATCGTGGAGCTGGTCGAACGGGATATCGACCTGCGTCAGTCCCAGCTCCTCGCCCTGGTAGAAAATGATATTGCCGCGCAGGCAGGCCAGCAGCAGGACCTTCAACCGTGCCGCGGCATCGCGATGCTCGAGATCCCACCAGCGGCTGAGCGCACGCGGAGCGTCGTGGTTCTCGAAGGCCCAGCTCGGCCAGCCGGTGCCGTCCTCGTCGGGCCACTCGGCCAGTGCCGCGCAGACCAAGCCGGCGGTGAGGCGATCGGCATAGAGGAAGTTGAAGCCGTAGGCGGAGTTCAGATGTTCTTCGCCTTGCGTGAAGCTCTTCATCTCCGCCTCGGCTTCGTCCCCACCGACCTCCGCCACCGTGAAAATGCCGTCGTATTTGTCGGTGAGCGCGCGGATTCGCGCGATGAAGCGCGGGATGTCGGGATGCGACATGTTGCGCGTCTTCAGTTGGAAGTCGAACGGCCGGGTGCGCGGCTTATTGGTCGGTGGCGCGGGCGGATTGTCGCGCAGTTCCGGATCGTGCATCGCGAAATTGAGCGCGTCGATCCGGAACCCGTCGACCCCGCGGTCGAGCCAGAAGCGCATTACGCCCAGCACTGCGTCCTGGACCGCCAGGTTGTGCAGGTTGAGCTGCGGCTGGCAGTTCAGGAAATTGTGCAGGTAATACTGCCCGCGCCGCGCGTCCCACGTCCATGCCGGGCCGCCGAAGACCGACTGCCAGTTCGACGGCGGCGAGCCGTCGGGCTTCGCGTCAGCCCAGACATACCAATCGGCCTTCGCATTGTCGCGCGAGGCCCGGCTTTCGGCGAACCATGCGTGCTGGTCGGAGGTGTGCGAATAGACCTGGTCGATCAGCACCTTCAGGCCGAGCGCATGCGTGCGCTCGACCAGCGCGTCGAAATCGGCGAGCGTGCCGAAGATCGGGTCGACATCGCAATAATCGGCGACGTCGTAGCCGAAATCCTTCATCGGCGAGCGGAAGAAGGGCGAGATCCAGATCGCATCCACGCCAAGCTCGGCAACGTGATCCAGCCGGCTGGTGATGCCGGGCAGATCGCCGATCCCGTCGCCGTTCGAATCCATGAAGCTGCGCGGATAGATCTGGTAGATCGTCGCCCCGCGCCACCACGGGCGTTCGGACGCCTCGGCCCCCGGGGCAATTCGCGTGTCGGGTCGCGAGCTCACCGTGCGGTCTCGCTGACGCGGCATACCGCCCAGCCCAAGGCCGGGAGCGAAAATGCGGCGCTGCCTGGCGCGGTTACCGCAGCGGGGCAGGATCCGGCGAGCGTTTCGAATTTCCGCACGGCGTAGCCTAGTTCGACATTGCCAGCGCGCGGGTCGCCGGCGGTATTGAAGACGAGCAGGTACTCGCTCCCGTCCTCGGGATCGAAGCGGCTGGCCGCGAACAGCCCCGGCTGCTCCTCGGTATGCCGGATCACCTGCCGCCCGCGGGTGAGCGCCGGATGCGCCAAGCGAATTGCGGAGAATTGCTTGATGAGGCGGAACAGCGGGTGGCTCTCGTCGAAATTGGCCTCAGCCGTCGTGGCATCGGTGCCGATCAGGTCGTTGTCGTTGTAGACCGCGGTGCGGCTCGGCATCATGTCCTCGCGCGCGGACTGGTCGTTACCGTCGCCGACGAAGCCCTGCTCGTCGCCGTAATAAATCACCGGCGAACCGCGCAGCGTCAGCATCATCGCATGGCCGAGCATAACCCGCGCAGCAGCTCGTCCTGCGAGATGCCGGGCATGTCCTCCTTCAGCAGGGTGGAGAAGCGGCCCATGTCGTGATTGCCGAGGAAGGTCGGCAGACTGCGGGCGTTTTCCTCGCCGCCCTCGTAGAGCACATCGCCGTCGAACATCTGCGCCAGTACCGATGTCCCGGCCCCGCGCCCGAGTATCTCTCGCATCGCCGCCTGGAACGCGAAATCGAGTACCGCCGGAAGGTGATCCCGCCGGGTGTATTGCGCGATATAGCCATTGTCGGGCACGTCCTTGTAGATCTCGCCGAACATGTGGAAGTGCGGGATGCCGCGCGCCTTCGCCCGTGCCTCGATCGCCGGAACGAAGCTCTGCCAGAAGCCGGGATCGACATGGCGCGCGGTATCGATGCGGAAGCCGTCGATGCCGAAATCGTCGATCCACCGACCATAGATGTCGATCATGCCCTGTCGTACCGCCGGGCTCTCCGTGAACAAATCGTCGAGCCCGGAAAAGTCGCCGAACCGCGCACTTTCGCCGGTGAAGGTGCTGTTGCCGCGATTGTGATAATGGATCGGATCGTTGAGCCAGGCCGGGACCTTCACGTCCCTCTCAGCCTCCGGAACGTAAGGCTCGTACGCCCAGCCCGGATCGGTCAGCCGCGCGAAATTCGCTTCGCTCGAATCCCCGTCGCCCCTGAATTCCGGATTGATCGCTTCGCCTCCGGGTCCGCCCCGGGTCGAATAGGGATAGTCGCCCTTGCTGCGATAGGGATAACCCTGCCCCTTCCCGTCGCGATACTGGATCACGTCGGCGGTGTGGTTGGTGATGATGTCCATATAGACCTTCATCCCGCGCGCATGTGCCGCCTCGACGAAAGTGCGGAATTCTTCTCGGGTGCCGAAATGGCCGTCGGGGCGGGTGAAGTCGGTCACCCAGTAACCGTGATAGCCCGCACTCTCGTCACCCTCGGGCCCTTGCACCGGCTTGTTCTGGAAGATCGGTGCGACCCAGATCGCGGTGATGCCGAGATCCTGGAGATAGCCGAGCTTCTCGGTCAGCCCCTTCAGGTCGCCACCGTGGTAAAAACCCTTCGCGGTAGGGTCGTAGCCGGTCGCGAGGCGATCGCCGGTGAAGTCGCCATGATCGTTCGCAGTGTCGCCGTTCACGAAGCGGTCGGGCAGGACGAAATAGACGATCTCCTCCGACGGCAGTCGCTCGCGCAGCGTGTCCGGCCCAGCTACGGGGGCCGCAGCCGGGGGGCTTTCCTGCGCGCTGACGCAGGCCGACATGCCCAAACATATCGACGCCAGCGGCGCCAGCCGCACCATCCCGGCGAACTTGCGCAAGCGCTGCGAACTGATGCTCTGCACGGTGCCCTCCTAACCCGGCGAGCCGGAGCCGGGTAGCCGATGTTTTTGCCAGCGGAAGCGTCGGGGGCGCGAACCGTGCCGCGGGACCCCGACGCTGCCGGGTTCGATCAGAACTTGTAGGTGAAGCCGGCCAGGAAGCGGCGACCGAAGCTCTGGTAGTCGATCACCTGGCGGGGGTCGCCGCCCGGGTTGAGCGACACGAACGGCTCGTCGGTCAGGTTCTGGCCCTGGATATAGACGGACAGGCCATCGAGCGATCCGCCGAAATCGTAGCCGATCTGCGCATCGATTATCAGCTCGTCCTTCGCGATCCGCCGCGTCGGCGAACCGCCGAACCCGGTGAAGTCGCCCAGGAACCCGGTACGATAGCGAGCGCTGCCCCGCAGGTTCAGCCCGTACTTCTCGAAGAACAGCGTTCCGTTGGCGACCCATTTCGAATAGCCCGGAATCTGCGTTTCGTCGCCGAGCAGGTTGAGCACCTTGGTCTCGGTATAGCCCACCCCGCCGGTCACGCCGAAACCGTCGAGTGCCCGGGTGAACAGGTCGAAGGGAACCGTGGCGGCGAGCTCGGCACCGTACAGCTCTCCGCTGCCGGTGTTCGCCGGCTGGTCGACCAGGCCGGTCAGCGTCGCCGGGGCCTGACCCGTCGGGAGCGGGAACCCGGTGAAGTCGAACGGTACCTTGGATTTGTCGACGTAGCTCTTGATATCCTTGTAGAACAATTGGAGCGCGATGACCCCGCTCGATCCGAAATATTTCTCGAAGTTGAGGTCGAAGGCGTTGGCGCGATAGGGACGCAGATAGGGATTGCCGCCGCTACCCGAGAGGTAGGGATAGAGGCCGGTCGGGCTCTGTCCGTCGACCGTGGTCGTGACGCCGTAGGCGATCGCCACCCGCAGATCGTCGAGCCGCGGACGCATTACCTCCCGGGCCGCGGCGGCGCGGATCACGAAGCCGCTGTCGAAGCGTAGCGAGAGATTGATGCTGGGCAGCACGTCCCAGTAATCGTCGCCGCGGGTCACGGGCACGAACACGCCGTTGGGAATGGTGAGCCCGCTCGATTTTTGCGACGTGCCGATCGCCTGGACGCCGAAATTGCCGGTCAGCTCTGTTGTGCCCAGCGGCACGCGGATATCGGCTTGGCCGTACAGCGTCATCAAATCCTCGCTGATGGTGTACGCCTTGGCGATGACGTCGGGCACGCTGTTGGGCCGCAGTTCGAGCACGCCGTTCGCAAGCAGTTCGCGCGGGTCGTAGCTCAGGATCGGACCGAGACCGAGATAGGTGAGGTCGGTCGATCCGACGATGTATTGCGAGGGGATCGGCGCCTCGGTCGCACCGCCCGGGATCAGCACGAAGGATTCCTCGGGCGTCAGCGACTTGTCGCGGTCGGTGTAGTTCATCCCGACTTTCACGGCGGAGATGAAGCCGTCCATCTCACGCTGCACCTGCACGCGGTATTGCTTGAGCTCGTCCTTGACGATGCGGTCGTTACTGTAGCCGGCCTGAATGGTGCTGCCGCCCCAGCCCAGCGGGTCGGTCAGGAAGACGAGGCCGGGATTGGAATAGTTCAGCGCGGGGTCGAAGAACGTCCCCTCGGTCCCGGTCTCGAAGCCGATCGTGTCAGTCGCGCCGTTGCCCCGACCGTAGCCGGTGCCCGAATAGCTTTCCAGGCTCAGCTCGTGCCGGTCGGTGCGCGAATAGCCGAAATCGAAGAACGCGCTCCACCCGTCGTCGCCTTCGTACAGGGCGTTGAAGCCGCCCGAATAGAGCTTGGCATCGCGCTCGAACACGTCGTTGCGGATGACCCCCTCGACATTGGTGAAGGTGCCGGAGGTGTAGAGACCGTCGGAGGCGGTCGCTGTCGCGGGATCGAAGCGGGAGCCATTGTTGGCGGGATCGGTGACGCTGAGGCCGTTCTGGCCGTCGAATGCCAGCGGCAGTTCGATGCCGCGCTTGGTCTGGTCGTCGTGAAAATCGGAATAGAAGCCGTCGGCGGTCAACGTGATGGTGTCGGTCGGCTTAAACTGCAGCGTCCCGGTCAGGCCGAAACGGGTCAGCTGGGTCGAGGTGACGTAGCTCTTCGATCCGCCGATGACATTGTTGCCGTTGACGGTGTTGTAGCCCCAGGCGTTGAACTCCTGCACCTGATAGGGCTCGTCGATGTAGGATGCCGATAGGGCGATGCCGATCGTGTCGTCGGCGAACTGGTCGACATAGGTCGCGTTCGCGCGGTAGCCAAATTCCTTCGACCCGGCGTTCAGCTTGCCGAGATCGGTATACGAACCGCGCGCACCCACCGCGAAGACCTGCTTGCCGTATTCGAGCGGCCGGATGGTGCGGATATCGACGGTGCCGACCAGACCCTGTCCGACGAGCGAGGCGCTGGGCGTCTTGTAGACCACCACCTGACTCACGACCTCGGCCGGGTATTGGTCGAACTCGACCGCGCGCGCATCCCCAAGCGAGGTCTGCTCGCGCCCGTTCAGCAAGGTCTGCGAGAAGTCGGGCCCGAACCCGCGGATCGAGATGACGTTCGCACGACCGTTAAGGCGCTGTGCGGTGACGCCGGGCAGGCGCGCGATCGATTCGCCGATCGAATTGTCGGGGAGCTTGCCGATATCTTCCTGCGCCACCGATTCGAGGATCAGGCGCTGCGCTTCTTCTCCGAAACGGCGCTCTGCAGCGCGCCGCGAAAGCCCGTCACGACGATGACGTTCTCGGGCGTTTGCCCCTCGGCGGCGTCCGCCTTCTCCGGTGCCGTCACCGGACGGCCGACGTCTTCCTGCTGCGGCGCGGTCGGCTGGGTCGACTGGGCGAAGGCCGTCTGCGGAAGCAGCGCGAGCGCCAGCGCGATGGCGGAGCCGCTGGCTTCGTACGAAAGGGTTTTGCGAGAGCTCACGACGATATTCCTCCCCGGGTCAAATTTCGGCAGGGCCACGTTGTTGTTCTTCCCGGTCGCCGGTGGCGGCGGGTGTGTCCTGTGCCCCCGATTATTCGTCACCAGCGCGCGCATACCAGTCGGTATACGTATGTTTGTGCAGCGCAGCACGGCGGTCTGTTGCCGATCTGCCATGGCTCAGATGCGTATGATCGCGTGCCTGCGCCCTTGCAACGGCGGCCCCACGCGGTAGGTTTGCAACAAGGGAGAGCACCAGTGCCGCGCAGTCCGAGCGGAAGGCCGACCAGCTTCGACATCGCTTATCGGGCGGGGGTTTCCCAGCCGACCGTCAGCCGTGCGCTGCGCGGGGATCGCTCGGTCAGCGAGGCGACCCGCGCGAAGATCGAGGCGATCGCGCGCGAGCTCAACTACACGGTCGACAAGAACGCATCCTCGCTGCGCACGCAGCGCGCGAACACCATCGCGCTGCTCTTCTTCGAGGATCCCACGCCCGACGAGAGCATGATCAACCCGTTCTTCCTCGCCATGCTCGGTTCGATCACGCGCGCTTGTGCCGATCGCGGGCTCGACCTGTTGATCTCGTTCCAGAACATGAGCGACGACTGGCACACGCAGTATCAGGACAGTCACCGCGCCGACGGGCTGATCCTGCTCGGCTATGGCGATTACAGCCTCTACGAACACCGGCTCGAGCAGCTCCGCGAGCAGGGGACGTTTTTCGCCCGCTGGGGTTCGGTCAGCCTCGACGAGGGCGGGTCTACCGTCGGCTCCGACAATATCGGCGCCGGCCGGATGGCGGGTGAACACCTGATTGCGCGCGGACGGAGGCAAATCGCGTTTCTCGGGCATGCGGACGACCACTATCCCGAATTCGCGCATCGTTATCGCGGGTTGTGCGAGGCGCTGCGCACCGCGGGCGAACCGGTCGACGCCGCCCTGCAGTTCGACGCCATCACGACAGAACGTGCAGGCTACGATGCGGGCCGCGCGCTGATCGCGTCGGGCGCGCCATTCGACGCGGTCTTCGCCGCAAGCGACCTGATCGCCATCGGGGCGCTGCGCGCGCTGGCCGAGGCGGGGAAGAGCGTGCCGGGCGAAGTGGCGGTGGTAGGCTTCGACGATATCCCCGCCGCCAGCCTGACCAACCCGCCCCTGACCACGGTGATGCAGGATATGCGCGGCGCGGGGGAGAGCCTCGTCGAGACGCTGATGGCCCAGATCGCGGGTCGCGGCGGCCCCGACCATCACCTTCCCACGCGGCTCGTGGTGCGGGGCAGCACCGGCGGCTGATCCCGGCGCGCCGGCGCCATGTATTCGTATGCGACTTGTCGGGTGCGAGGGATCGTGCCAGCAAATCGCCCGAACGCAGGCGGGCACCAGACCCGCCGCGACAGGGGAAGGACGGGTACGATGCAGGCGAGCCCAAAGCCGCGCCAGAGTTTCTGGGGCCTGTGGAACATCAGCTTCGGCTTCTTCGGGATCCAGATCGGCTTCGCGCTGCAGAATTCGAACATGAGCCGCGTGTTCCAGACGCTGGGCGCCAGCATGGACGATCTGCCAGCGCTGTGGGTCGCCGCGCCGCTGACCGGACTGATCGTCCAGCCGATCATCGGGCACCTGTCGGACCGCACCTGGAGCCGCCTCGGCCGCCGCCGCCCCTATTTCCTGACCGGGGCGGTGTTCGCCAGCATCGCGCTGTTCCTGATGCCGCTCGCGCCCGGCTTCGGTGCGCCGCTGCTGTTCGCCGCCACGCTGCTGTGGCTGCTCGACGCCAGCCTCAATATCTCGATGGAGCCGTTCCGCGCATTCGTCGGCGACATGCTCCATGTGGACCAGCACGCGGCGGGTTACGCCGTACAGACCGCCTTCATCGGCATGGGTGCGGTGATCGGGTCGATCTTCCCCTGGGTGCTGGAGCATCTGGGCGTCGCCAACGTGGCCGCGCCCGGCGCCCTGCCCGATACGGTCCGCTGGAGCTTCTGGGCGGGCGCGGTGGCATTGTTCGGCGCGGTGCTGTGGACCGTCGTCACCACCCGCGAATACAGCCCGGATGAGCAGGCGGCCTTTGCCGTCGAGAAGGCGATACCGACCGAGCAGCCGGTGCGTGCACTCGCGGCCAAGAGCTACCTTTCGTGCCTGCTGTGGATCGTCGCGGGAACCGTGGTCGCGCTCGGCGTAGCCGAGTTCGGGCTGGAGAAGGAAGTCTACCTGCTCGGCGGGCTGCTGGCAGCTTACGGTGTCCTCAGCGCCCTTGCGATATCGCTCGCCAAACAGGGCCGGACCAACGGCATGCTGACCCAGATCGTCGGCGATTTCTCGGGCATGCCCGACGTCATGAAGCGCCTCGCGCTGGTCCAGTTCTTCAGCTGGAGCGCGCTGTTCATCATGTGGATCAACACGACGCCGGTGGTCACGCAATACGTCTTCGGCAGCACCGATACCGCAAGCGCGGCCTACAACGAGGGTGCGAACTGGGTGAACGTGCTGTTCACGGTCTACAACGGCGTCGCCGCAGTGGCGGCGCTCGCCCTGCTGCCCCTGCTCAGCCGCCGTTTCGGCCAGGTCATGACGCACTCGATCTCTCTGACGCTGGGCGCGGTCGGCTTCCTGATGTTCGTGTTCGTGCGCAATGCGGAGGCGCTGCTGGTGGCCGAGATCGGCATCGGCATCGCCTGGGCCAGCATCCTCGCGATGCCCTACGCCATCCTCGCCAGCAACCTGCCGCAGGCGAAGCTCGGCATCTATATGGGCCTGTTCAACATCTTCATCGTCGTGCCGCAGCTGATCGTGGCGACGGTAATGGGATCGATCATGAAGGCGTTCTTCCCCGCAGAGCCGGTATGGACGATGCTCTTCGCCGCTGCATCTTGGATTGTCGCCGCACTCGCCATGCTGCGCGTCGCCGCCGCGGTGCCGCAGATGCCCAAGCGAGAGTCCGAATGAGACCAGTCGATTGCACCTGTCAAACGACCGAGATTTGAGCGTATCGCCGATCCACAGTTAACCCTACGCGGTCGGGTCGTTTCTTGGGCCGCTTGCGGTCTGTCTGGTCTTGGCCTTCCGAATGCGCAAAGCGGCCGTCCTTCGGACAACCAATTGAGCGCGTTCAGCGTCCATCCGAACCATTCAGCGAATTCTGACCCATTTAAGAGCATTACTCGCAGGCCTTATTCGACACCTCGAAATGTGCATGTGTCGGCTAGGGCCGGTCGCTCTCAAAGCTGCCCACGGTGAATGTCCGATCGGGGGTTTGGATCGCGGCCGGCTCACCTAAAGAAACCCCGCACTCTCCCTCGCGGCGCTCCAACAGGTCCGGTTTCATTCGCAGTTGCCTTGGTCCCGATAATATAGGCAAGCCCGAGGTAGATCGCGCCGATCAGCGCCAGGCGTCCCAGGACCGGCAGTACCGCCGCAAGCGGGGCGCCCATCTGGTCGACGAGCAGCAATGCACGCGCGCCGTGGGTTGCGGGGAGCAAGTTGCCCACGGCTGCGACCCAGCCCGGCATTGCCTCGCGCGGCCAGGTTGCGCCCGTGAGGAAGAACACGGGCAAGGTCGTCGGGATCAGGATCAGCAGCGCCGCCTCGGCCTGGCGAAACAGCGATCCAATGGCCATGGCGAAGGCGGCAGTCGCCCCGCCGACGACCAGCGCAATCGCGACGAGCACGGCGGCGCTTGCCTGTTGCGGCAGGCTCTGGAAGGCGAAGAACCATCCGAAATAGAGCACCGCCGCGATCGCCGAGAGTGCCGCCAGCGCGAGCCAGGTGCCGAGCAGCTCGCCCGCTCCCGTGAAGGCCGCGCGCCCGCGCCTGCGGCGGTAAGCCAGCAAAACGGCGGTGCCGAACAGCAAGGTCTGCTGCAGGATCACCGGAGTCACCGCGGGGAAGATGTAGTTCGCATAGCCGCCGCCGGGATTGAACCTTTGCGTGACGATCAAGGGCGGGGCGAGCCCGCGCCTGCCGAGATAGGCCTCGCCGAGGTCGGCGAAGATATCGGTCAGCGCACGCTCGACCGCGGCACCGATGCTCTTGGCGCGCACGAGGTAGACGCCGTCGAGCCAGAGCGCGATCCGGGGGCTCTCGCCGCGCAGGGCGGCGCGGGTCACGCCCCGGGGAATGATCAATACCGCTTCCACCTTGCGTGACTTCAGCAGGCGCTGGCCCTCGGCAAGGTTGTTCGGCTCGGCAACGACAGCGGCGCCATCGCTGGCATCGATCCCCCGCACCAGCTCGCGCGTCAGTGTACTGTTTTCGTTGTCGACGACAGCCATCGGCACCTCACGCGCGCGTTGGTGGGCGTAGGGTGCGGGGTAGTAGATGCCGTAGAGCAAGACCGCGAGGACGATTAGTGATACCACGTCGCGCTGGCGCGCGACTTCGCGCAGGGTGCCGAAGAACGCCTGGCCGATCCTCATCGCCGGGCTCTCGTCGCCACGAGGCACAGGCCGAAGCCGGCCGCTGCATAGACCAGCAGCAGCGCCAGACCCGGCAGGTCGACGGCGATCGGCGAACCGAGGAACTGGTCCATCTGCAGGCGCAGGTAATGGGTGAAGGGCAAGGCCTGGCTCCACCACACGACCGGCGCGGCGGAGCCTTCGATCGGCAGCGACCCGCCCGAGTAGGCGAGCGCCGATCCCGCGTAGAGCGCGCTGGCGGAAAAGGCGACGCCGCTCTGCCGGGTCAGCGCCGCGATCGCGCCGGACAGCGCCAGGCTAGCCGCCAGCAGCGCGAGCTGCCCCGTCATGGCAAAGGCGAGCGACCCCTCCATGCGCCATCCGCGAATGCCGACCAGCCAGATCATCCACATTGCACCCCACCAGCCGAGCGCAGCCAAGTAGGGCAAGTACTTGCCCGCCCATGCGCTGGCGCCACCACCGGTTTCGGCAGCCCACCGCGCGAGCGACCCGCCGCGAAATTCGCTCGCGACCACGAACGCCCCGACGCAGGCGGCGACGAGGTGGAGGATCGCCGGCTGAATCAGGGCCTCGAGATAGAATTCGAGGCTCGACTGCGGATTGAACAGGAGGTTGACCTGGATCCCGGGCAGGTTCTCGCGATCAAGCGCAATCCCGCGCTGTGCCGCCGCGGCTTGGACCTGCCCGGCAAAGGCGCCGAGAACCGCCCGGCGCATCTCGCGCTCCACCGTCGAACCGACCGAGAGGTAGGTCGCGTTGACCGAAACCCTCACCGGCTCGGGGGTCGGGGGCGGGTCGCCGAAGGTCGCGGGAATGACTGCATACGCCCAAACTTTGCCCGAGCGCAGCAGAAGGTCCGCCTCCGCCTCGTTGGCCGGCGCCTCCGCGATCGCCAGCCCGCCTTGTGCGACCATGTCATTCGCCAGGGTGCGGCTGGCCGGGCTGTGGCTCTCGTCGACGATGGCGATCGGGAGATCGCCGAGCGATCCGCGCGACAGCATCGCTGCGATCATCAGCAGCGAGAGCGCCGGTGCCACGGTGATCGCCGTCAGCAGCGCGCGGGAGGCGCGGATCAGCGCCAGTTCGCGGAGCAACGCGGCGCGGAAGCGGCTCACTGCGGCCAGTCGAACAGCACGCTCATGCCTGGCAGCAGGCCGCTCTCGCCCGTGGCGGGGTTCAGCCGGAGCGTGAAGCTGCGCGCGTCGTAATCGCCGCCCTGCCGCGTCGCCTGCTCGCTGGTGAAGCCGGCGCTGGCGGAGACCGAGGCGACGACGAATTCGAGCTCGCGCTCGCCCAGCGCCGGGACCCGGCCGGTCAGGCGTCCCCCCGTGCGAAGGCCCCCAAGGCGGCTCTCGCCGACGCGCAGGGTGACGTAAGGATGCGCAGCGTCGATGATGCGGAACACCGGCACGCCCGGCCCGACCACCTCGCCCGGCCCGGCAAGGCGGCGCTCGATCTTCCCGGTCATGGGCGCGATAAGCTGCTTTTCCGCATCTGCCTTGCGCGCGGCATCGAGGCGTTCTGCCGCCGCCTCGTCCTGTGCCGCGGCGATCGCCTTGGTTTCCTCGCGCCGACCAGCCACTGCCCGCCGGTATTGCGTGCGTGCCGCCGCGGCATTGGCGACCGCAGCGGTGCGACCGGCCACTGCCTCGTCACGTCGCTGGGCGGAAATGACGCCCTGGGCATAGAGCCGCTCCATCCGCCGGGCGGTCACACTGGCGAGATTGGCCGCTGCGTCGGCAGCCGTAGAGACTTCGCGCAGGCTCGCGATATCCTCCGGCCGCGCGCCCTTGTCAGCCAGCGCCTGGAGCGCGTCGGCAGTGGTCAGCCCGGCTTCGCTCTGGCTGACGAGCAGGTCGAGCGCGGGACTCGATAGCTGCCCGAGGATTTGCCCCTGGCGGACCTGGTCGCCCTCGTCGACGGCGAGCGACACGATCCGGGCGAACGCCTTGGTAGCCACGCCCACTTCCTCCGCCTCGACCACCCCCTGGAGCGGCGCGGGCGCCGGCCGCGAGGCGAACCACAGTCCGGCGATCGCGATCAGCACCGCGATAGCCAGGCCGATGAGCGCCGGGCGCTGCGAGCGCGCGGGTTCGCCTCCCGATGTCTGCCCCTCGCCCTCGATCTCGCCATCACTTGCCATCGACGATCACCCTGTCCTCGCGGCGGGCATAATCGCCCATTTGCCCGGGCGTGCCACTGGCCGCCAGCAACGCGGAGAGCGACACATCGTATTCGTAGGCGGCTGCGGCCCGCTCGCTTTCGGCGGTGGCGAGCGCGGCTTGCGCCGCCATCAGCCGGTCCGTCGTGCCCACGCCCTCGCGAAACGCGATATCCTGGAGGCGCAGGTTCTCCTGCGCCGCCGCGACGCTCGAATCCATCGAGAGGAAGGCCGTGCGTGCGCCTTCCGCCATGGCATGGGCCCGCTCGACCTCGCCTGCGACCAGGTCTGCAGCGGCGCGTTCGTCGGCGACAGCGGCGGCGGCACGCGTGCGCGCGGCGGCGAGCATCCGCTCCCGGTCGAAGGGCGACACCAGCGTATAGCTGACGGTCGCGCCGACAACCCAGTCGGGCTCGGTCGGAAGATTGGTCGCCGGATCTACGCTATAGGCCCCGAAGCCATAGGCGCGCGGTCGCCGCGCCGCGCGGGCGAGTTTTTCACCCGCCTCGGCCACCTCACGCTGGCCCTTGGCGAGGCTCGCTTGGCCGGTGCCATTGGCCTGCGCCGCGGCCTGGAACTGAGCAAGCGGGGGCAGCGGTGCGGTGTTGACGAACAGTGGCGTGGCGACCGCCTCTACGGGTCGCCCCAGCATCCGTTCGAGCGCGAGCACCGCCAATCCCTCCTCGCGCGCAGCGCGATCGCGGCTGCGCCGGGCCGCATCGCGCAGCACCGTCACGTCGAGCACGGCGGAGTGCGGCAAGATCCCCGCGTTTTCCATTTTCTGCGCGCTCGACAAGTGGTTTTCGCTCGCGGTCAGCCTTGTGTCTGCCGACGCGAGCAGGTTGCGCGCCAGTTGCAGTCCGAAATAGCGCTGGACCAGCGCCACTTCCCGCGCGGCCACGGTTGCTTGGCTGCGCCCCTTCGCGATCGTCACCCCGCCCCGCGCCGCCTCCGAGACCGCCTCGAGCGCACCCCCGGTATAGAGCGGCATGACCGCGCTCAGCGTCGGGCGCACGATGACGTCTCTCGCGGTGTAGTCCAGCTGGTCGGGCAGCGGGCCAAGCAGGTCCGGCAAGGCGCTTTCGACGCGTCCCGCGACTGCCGCCACGACCGCCGAGAACTCGGGCGGGAATTGGCCGGGAAGTCCGTCGAGGAATTGCCCGGCCTGCCGCGCCACGTCCGCCTTGGCGCCGGTCAGGTCGACGCTCAGCGACTTCTGGTATGCGATCGCGCTCGCCGAGGCGGTTATGGTCGGGCGATAGAGATTGTCGAGCGCGGCCGCCTGGTCCTCGGCCGCGGCGAGTGAAAGATCGGCGGCTTCACGCGCAGGATCATGCGCCTGCGCCGCAACTCGTGCAGCTTCGTAACTAATGCCCGGCTGCGCGACGGCAGCACTCGCCATCGGGAGGGTCGATAGCGCGAGCAGGATCTTCGATAAGCTACGTTTCAATTGCCAAACCTCGCGTCGCGACCGCTCGCACCCACCTATGCGCGATAGGAAGCGAGGGAAAGCAACGATTGCCGTTTGCGGTTCTTCGGCTGCATTAAGGGGCCGAGAGGAGACGGTCCGGTATCGGAGCGCGCATCCAAGGTTGCTGCCTTTCCGCGAACAATAGTTTACTTGGCGAATTTCCACATTGCGCCAAGTACACCGAATAGCGGTCAGCGCCTGCTCATTCCCGTACTTCTAAATTTCCCCTTCATTTCACCGTTATCCTATCACAAGGACTTGGTGGAGGATCGATATTGCGATCCAAGCGGATTGCGATCTGTAGCAATGGCAAGGTGCATTGAACTCGGCTCGTCCAATTGTTACGGTGCCGATACAAAACTGACGAATGCCTGTGACGCTTTGCTCCTAGAAGGGAAGGCCAAATCAGGAGTATCGCACGATGGACAATTCAAGCCAGCAGCAGTTCAATGTGGAGGATCACGATCTGGGTCTGGCGCACGATCTGGAGCGATTGAAAGTCCTCAATCGAAGGCGTGCTCTGGGGTTTTTCGGGACGGCTGGCGGAGCCGTGTTTATCGCCGCCTGCGGGGGAGAATCCTCTACGCTTCCCGTTTCCACGACGCCTACGCTCACACCAACGCCGTCGTCGACGTCAACGCCGACACCTACACCCACATCGACATCCAGCGCGTCGTGCACCGCTTATGCCCAGGAGACCAACGGCCCTTATCCCGCCGACGGAACAAATCAGTCGCGGGGCTCAACCAGCAATGTCCTGCCGATCGCGGCGTTCCAGCGTTCCGATGTCCGCGCTAGCGTGATCGGGAGCTCGAGCGTCGCACCTGGCGTGGCGATGCCAATGACGCTGACCCTGGTTGACGTTAACAATTCCTGCACGCCACTTGCCGGGTATGCGGTGTATATCTGGCATTGCGATGCGACCGGCCTTTACTCGCTCTACGACCTTCCTTCGGAAAGCTATCTGCGCGGGATCCAGGTGACGGACGCGAACGGACAGGTCAGTTTCACTAGTATCGTTCCGGGGTGCTATGCCGGCCGTTATCCCCACATCCACTTCGAGGCGTTCTCCAGTCTGGCCAACGCCACGACCGGCCGATACGCCCGGCTGATATCGCAACTCGCCCTGCCGGCGGATGTATGCGCCACAGTCTATTCTGACACCGCCACCTACGGCAGCAGCCTCACTCGATTTCGCAACACCTCGATCGCGTCCGACGGGATATTCGGCGACAATACGGCGGATCAGAAGACCGCGATGACGCTGGCCATGACGGGTTCGATGTCTGCCGGCTACACCGCGTCCGCCACAGTCGGCCTCACGACCTGACGTGACCTTCTTCCAAGCTTGTCTGGCGCCTGTTCACAGCGCAGAAGGTCGGCTTCCGAACGGACCCAGGCAGGATCGCAACATGGCTGACCAATCCATCCTGATTGTCGACGACGATCGGGAATTGCGCGATCTCATCGTCCAGTTCCTGAGCGAACACGGATACCGGACCGCGCAAGCCGCGGATGTTCCCGCGATGCGTGGCATTCTCGCCCGGTCTAAACCCGATCTGATTATTCTCGACCTGATGATGCCGGGCGAGGATGGTCTCGCGGCACTTAGAACGATGGATCCCCACGACAGACCGCCGGTCATCATGCTGTCGGCCATGGGGTCCGACGTCGATCGGATCGTCGGGCTGGAAATGGGCGCAGACGATTATCTGGCCAAGCCGTGCAATCCCCGCGAATTGCTGGCGCGGGTCCGTGCAGTGCTGCGCCGAAATTTAGGCGACGTGGTCCAGCAGGCCAAATACCGTTTCGGCGGCTTGGAATTCGACGCGGCCACCCGTGAATTGCGTCAGCCAACCGGAGAGCTGGTCGATCTAACAGCAAACGAGTTTCGGCTGCTCGAGATATTCCTGCTGGCCGATCGCCGCGTTCTGTCCCGCGACGAACTCTCTCGTCGCCTGAAAGGAGATCACTACGAGGAATTTGATCGGGCCATAGATCTCGCGATAAGCCGCCTGCGCCGCAAGCTCGGGATTGCGGGCGTTCCGGACGCCATTCGCACGGTGCGGGGCGAAGGCTATGGCCTTGGACCGGCGGTGGAGCGCGCCTGATGCTCGGCCGCATTCCGATTGCCTTTCAGATGATGCTCGCGGTTACCGTGACTTCGCTGCTGATGGCCGGTGCGATGGTCTGGTTTGTTCTGAGGGGCCCCCCTCCGTTCGATGCGCCCCTGCGGCTTGTCGCTGTTGCGCGGGCGCTGGAGGGAGAAGCCATACCCGCAGACCGCTCCCGCCGCGTCCCTCGGACAGCGGTCGTGGACCGGACCCCTGTAAGGCCGGATGGCTTCGAGACGAATGCGGCACTGGCACGGCAACTTGCCGAAGCATCCGGGAGTTCGGCATCGAGTGTAGTGGTTTATTCTCGAGAACCCTCGCCAGCACGAGGGGGCGATATCTTCGGCACCTTCATCGCGGCCCGCGATCTTGGCGACGGGAACTGGAGGGTGGTCGACAATTCCGTCAACGAGACGCTTTCGCGCTGGCGGCGACGGCTGCTCCTGACAATCCTGTCCGTCCTGGCGATTGCTCTGGCGTTCGGTTTCCTTCTCTCGAGGAGGATTGCCACCCCGATCGTCCGGCTGGGTCGGGCGGCCGATGAAGCGAAAGCAGGCGAGGACTGGGTCTTCGACGATCACAATGCACCTCCCGAGATACGCGTTTCTGCCGATGCGCTGCGTGGATTTCATCAGCGTTCGACTGCCGCCGCCGCACAGAAGCTGACCATGCTGGGGGCGATGGCTCATGACATCGGCACTCCTCTCGCCCGGCTCGCCTTTCGGATGGTCAGACTTTCGGAGGAAGATCGCATCGCGGCGCAGAAGGACATTCAGGTGATCCAGCGCCTGCTCGCTGATTCCCTTACGATGGCGAGACCGTGGCAAGGAGCGACCCATGCTGTCGATCTCGCGCTGCTGGTCGCCGAAACCGTAGCGCAGGAACAGGCTGCCGGAAAGGAGGTGTTTCTTCTTAAAAATCAGAGCGCGGTGATATCAGGCCACGACCTGTCCCTGCGGCGACTTATCCAGAACCTGATCGACAATGCGCTGCATTACGGTGGCGATGCACGCCTGAGCGTCGAAAATCGCGTCAAGGATGTCCTTCTATCGGTATCCGACAGTGGTCCGGGTTTCCCCGATGAGGATATCGACCGGCTTCTCGAACCCTATGTCCGCGGCGAGCAATCGCGCAATCCCGCAACCGGAGGAAGCGGGCTCGGTCTGGCAATCGTTCGGCAAATCGCCGAACGACACCGAGGCACGGTAAGCCTGAAGAACGGCGCCGGCGGTGGCGCGTGGGTGAGCGTGATTTTACCCTTACGGAACCATCAGTAGCCATTTCCAGTCAATCGCGGAGATCCAGCAGCATCTAAGTTTTCGCAATGGTCGCCGGGTCTTCCGAAAATTAGGTGCCATGTCGCAGCTGCGTCGGGTTTGAACGAACGACCGGTTTCAGGCATCAATCGATCTGGCCGGAATGACCGAAATTGGGGCGCAAAGCTGACCCTCCTAGGAAACAATTCTCGACAGCAAGATGGTGTCGGGAAAGTCCTCTGACTACCGACTAAGCGCAAAGGTTGATGGGCATACCCGGAAATGTGGGTAAAGCTGTGCAGAAGCCGAAACTAGAAAACGAGGGCAGTTGCACTGGGGGCCGTCTCGAATCATGATGCCAATAATAACACCGGGACGGGGTGCCACGGCAGGGTACCACACGGTTTTGTATCGCAGGGAAACCTGAGGTTTATCAGGTGCCTGGGCCATTCCGGAGAAATGGCAGGGGTGACAGGATTCGAACCCGTGGCCCTCGGTTTTGGAGACCGATGCTCTACCAACTGAGCTACACCCCTGCAGGCGGACCGCGCCCTAGGCCATAGCGCGCCTCTTGCGCAAGCGGGAATTAGCCACGCCCGGCTTGGCGCAAGCAGTCGAAGCGTTCATAGCGACCGGCGATGCATGCGCCGCGGCCTCCGCTGATTCCGATCGACCTGCTGCTCAGGGCCTACCGGGCCGGTATCTTCCCGATGGCCGACAGCCGCGACGATCCGGAGATTTTCTGGGTCGAACCGCGCGAACGCGCCATCATTCCGATCGGCGGGTTCCATTGTTCGCGCTCGCTCGCCCGCACCTTGCGGCGAGAGGTCTTTACCGTCACCTGCGACACCGCCTTCCCCGCAGTGGTGGATGCCTGCGCCGCGCCCCGCCCCGGCCATCCGGAAAGCTGGATCAGCGAGCGCGTCGCCGCCAGCTATCGCGCCCTGCACGATGCCGGCCACGCCCATTCCATCGAATGCTGGGAGGACGGAGAGCTGGTGGGCGGAGTGTACGGCGTGGCGTTCGACCGGGTGTTTTGCGGCGAGAGCATGTTCAGCAGGCGGCGTAATGCCTCCAAGGTCGCGCTTGCCTGGCTCCTCGCTCTGCTCGAACGAGCCGGGTGCGAGCTGTTCGATTGCCAGTTCATGACCGGGCATCTCGCTTCGCTGGGTGCCGTCGCCATTCCGCAGCACGAATATCTCGACCGGCTGTCCGCGGCCCACGCGCCGCAGCCGATGAGCCTTCCCGATGCCTATGCCGCGCTGTTGTCGGAGGCGTCGGGCGATGGGCCATCCGAAGGCGCGGCCTCCTCTCCCGGGAAGCGCATCGCGCAATTCTTGACCCACACATCGTAGATCGGGTGTTCGACGACGTTGACGCTGGGCGAATTCTTGAAGAGCCAGCCGGAAAATATCTTTTCCCAATTGCCATTGGCATTGGTGTCGGCGTTGTTACGCCCTTGCGCGACCAGCACCTGAACGAAGGCACCGGTCTCCTCCGGCTCCTCCCAAGGCGGCGTGCGCTCGCAACTGGCGAGCCGGACGATCACATCGCCGACCCGTTTAGATTCGCCGGGTTTGAGTTCGATATCCTGCGACAGGTTGTTGCGCTTGTTGAGCAGGCCGAGCGTCGCCACACGGTCCTTGAGCGGAGTGCCCTGCTCGGCACCTTGGGCAGGCTGCTGCGGACGCGCCGAAGCTGTGAGCGAAGGGGGTGCCGGTGCCTCCTGCTCGGCGTCGGGCGCACCCTTCTCGTTGCAGCCCGCCAGCAGAGTGAGCGCCAGCAGGACGGAGATCGGCGCTGCGCAGCGCATGATCACTCGCCGGGCGTCCACGCCTCGTAGTCGCCGACGGCGGGTTGACGCTTGCCACCACGCTGCAATGCGCCCTTGGGCAGGTAGGCGTTCGCCGTCCCGGTCGCGTTCGGCGTGTATTCGGTTTCCCAGATTCGCGCGGGGGGAAGATGGCTTTCGGGCACATCGTCGAACGCGCCGTGCAACCAGCCGTGCCATTCAGGCGGCACTCGGCTGGCGTCGTTCGCACCGTCGTAGATGACCCAGCGCCGTTCCCGCCCGGTATAGGAACCGGCGGTGGGCAGATCGTCGCGCTTGTTGCGAGAGCGATAATACTTGTTGCCCTGCGCATCGGTGCCGACATGCTCGCCGCGCATGGAGGTAAACAGGGAGGTGCCGATGGTGGCGCCGTTCCACCAGGTGAAGATCTTGCCGAGAAAGCTCATATCGGTGCCGTCGTTAGCGGATCGCCGCCGGGCGGCCAAGCGCCTTGTCGATGTACCGCCATGCGTATCGTGGCATAGCGCCATATCGCCTTATTCATCGAGTTCGCCGGCCCAGCTTTCCGCCTCTCTCTCGTCGTTCGCGTCGATTACGGCGCGCGCTTCGGAAAAGCCGTGCCCGGCCCGTACCATGGCGGCAAGCTGCTTCTCACGCCTGGGGCGATCCAGGGGTTCGGCGGCGAAGGGCCCGAAGCGGCGTTTGCGCGCCAGGAGCAAGGCGGCGTGCCGACGCTCCCGCTCGTCCGGTTCCAGATCCTGCCGGATCCGCTCACCGATCCCCGCCTCTCCCAGCGCCTGGTCGACCCGCCGCGCGCCGTATCCCCGGCGCAACAGATCGCCTGCGCGCGCCTTGGCGAAAGCCGCGTCGTCGACATAGCCAAGTTCCGCGAACTCCGCCACCAGCGCACCTATGTCGGGTTCGCCCTCTTCCTCCCACCCGCGCTCGCGCAGCTTGCGCCGCAGATATCGCTCCAGCCGCGCGGTGCTGGTCGCGTAGCGCGCGACGTAGGACAGGGCGAGATCGCGCAAGCCGGGCCGATCCAGTGGCCGCTTGGGCCGGGCGGGACGCCGTCGATCGCGGTTTGCCTCGTTCATCGGCCATAATGCTGCCATAGTTCCTTTCTTATGGGAAAGGTTTATGACGGACCTGTTTTTCGCCGGGTAAGACCGCACGGGAGCCTGAAGGAAGGGTGCTTAGACGCCCGCACAACTGGGACAAATCTCCGCACATGACAGAAACCACGCTTAAGCCGACGCCGAACGATTGCCCCTTGCCGCGGCGCCGTTCGGACTTCGCGACATTCGCCGAAGCGATCCATTATGCCGCCCGCAGCGAGAAGGGGCTGAATTTCCACGATATGCGGGGCGCGCTGGAACGCCCCTATACCTATGGCGAGATGCGCGACGATGCGCTGGCCATGGCCTATCGCCTGAAGGCGGCCGGGGTCGGTGCGAAGGACCGCGTGGCGCTGATCGCGGAAACAGGTCCGGAATTCGCCGCGCTGTTCTGCGCGTGCATCTTCACCGGGGCGTGGCCCGTGCCGCTGCCCCTGCCGACCACTTTCGGCGGGAAGGAGAGCTATATCGACCAGCTTTCCGCACAGCTGGAGAGCGCCGATCCGAAACTTCTGCTCTATCCACCGGAAATCGCCGAAATGGTCAGCGCGGCGGCACAAAGGCAGCATTGCGAAGCGATCGACTGGGAAAGTTTCGGCCAGACCGATGCCCCCGAATGCCCGCTGCCCGAAGCGCAGGCGGACGACATCTGCTACCTTCAGTATTCGAGCGGTTCGACCCGCTTCCCCACTGGCGTCGCGGTGACGCACAAGGCGCTGCTCCACAACCTCTACGGGCATGCCACCGGCGTCGATCTGGGCAAGAACGATCGCGTGGTGAGTTGGCTGCCGTGGTATCATGATATGGGGCTGGTCGGGTGTTTCCTGTCGCCGATCGCGAACCAGGTTTCGGTCGATTATCTGAAAACCGAGCATTTCGCGCGTCGCCCCCTCGCCTGGCTCGAACTGATCAGCAGGAACGCGGGCAACACGCTCTCCTATTCCCCCACCTTCGGCTACGACATCTGCGCGCGCCGCATTTCGAGCCAGAGCCATGTCGGCAAACGCTTCGACCTGTCGCGCTGGCGGACGGCGGGCAACGGGGCCGACATGATCCGGCCCGACGTGATGCAGAATTTCGTCAACGCGTTTTCCGATGCCGGTTTCCGCGCCAGCGCCTTCACCCCCAGCTACGGGCTGGCGGAGGCGACCCTCGCGGTCACGGTGATGCCGCCGGGCGAAGGCATCCGCGTCGAGCTAGTGGAGGAAGAGCGCCTTTCCGGAACGCGGCGCAACCTGATGCGCCCCGCCCGCTATCGCGCGATCGTGAATTGCGGCAAGCCGCTGCCCGACATGGAAGTCGAAATCCGTACAGAGGATGGCTCCGTGCGCGGCGACCATCAAATCGGCAAGGTCTGGTGCCGTGGGCCCAGCGTCATGCACTCCTATTTCCGCAACGAGGAAGCGACCAGCGAATGCCTCGTCCGCGGATGGCTCGATACCGGCGACATGGGCTACATGGCCGATGGCTATCTGTTCATCGTCGGCCGCGCGAAGGACATGATCATCATCAACGGCAAGAATCACTGGCCGCAGGATATCGAATGGGCGGTGGAACAGCTGCCCGGCTTCAACCACGGCGATATCGCGGCGTTCTCGATCGAGACCGAACAGGGAGAGGAAGCGGCCGCCGTGCTGGTCCATTGCCGCGTGTCCGACCCGGAGGAACGGCAGAACCTGCGCGAGAGCATCCGGGAGAAGGTGCACGCCGTCACCGGCTCCGCCTGCGTGGTCGAGCTGGTGCCGCCACGCACGCTGCCCCGCACCAGTTCCGGCAAGCTGAGCCGGGCGAAGGCGAAGAAGCTCTATCTGTCGGGAGAGATCAGGCCGATCGAAATGGCCGCCTGATCGATCAGGGCGCGGTTCCCCAGCGGGCGCGCATCACCGGCCCTCCGACCGCAAGCCCCGCCGATACGCCGGAATCCGCAAGGATACCGGCCGCGACCTGCCGCGTCTCAGGATCCCCGCCCTGCAGGTAAACCGGCGCGCCGGTGCGCTGGGCCGCCCAGACCAGCGTGGAAAGCGCCTGCCGCCCGGCGGGAGTCGGTGCACCGTCCGCGAAGGCGATTTCAGGCAGCGGCAATTGCGGCGGCTGCACGGCTATGGTCCAGTCGGGATATTGCGCGGCGATGCGTCGCTCCAGCTGCTGGAACGTCTGCACGTTCGCCCCCGCCAGCGGCACCGCGCGCACGATCGCCCGGCGGTTCTCCCGATCCAGCGTCACATCGTCCGGCGCTACTCCCGCGACCAGAGCGAGGTCCCGAGCGAGCGCATCGAGCCGTTCGTCCTTCGCCTGCTCTTCGCGCGCCTGTGCCGCGGCGAGCTGTGCCTGTTCCGCCTGTTCGGTGGTGCCGACGCGGTACTGCGTCAGGCGGAAATCGACCTGCTCGCCCAGCAGCCCCTCCAGCGTCGTTTCCCCCTTCTGCTTGGCGGCGGGGTGCAACTCGGGGGTCAGGACCGTCGCATCGACGGTGATCGGTTTGCTCTCGAGATCGAAATCGATCTGCGACAGCCGTGCATCCGAACCGAACCCTTCCATCACCGAAGTACGGATCTGCCGCGCGGCGTTGGTTTCCCACACGATCTGCCGCAACGAGAGGAACAGCGGGATCGCCAGCGCCACGAAAACCACCACGATGATGATCGTCTGCAGCCGGGTCTGTCGGCCCGAGAGCCGGGCACTGAAGCCGTAGATGCGGGCCATGATCGTGGCCACCAGCGCGATTGTCATCAGATTGGTGACGAACAGGAGCAGAGCCCCCGAAAACACCGTCCAGTTGAGCGTCGCGATGCCGAAGCCGACCACCGCCAGCGGCGGCATCAATGCGGTGGCGATGGCGACGCCCACGATCGTCCCCTCGCGCCCGCGGATCATCGAATAGGCGCCAGCCAGGGCGGAGAATACCGCCACGCCGAGGTCGAACAGGTTGGGCCGCGTGCGCGCCGCTATCTCCGGCGTGACGGTCTGCAGGGGGGAAAGGAACACCACCAGCGCGGTCAGGGCGATCGCCAGCAGCGTACCCGCAGCGAGCGCGTAGACCGATTTCTGCAACCAGCCATAGTCGCCGATCGCCAGCGCGAAGCCTGCGCCGATGATGGGCCCCATCAGGGGGGCGATCAGCATCGCGCCGATCACCACTGCGGGGGACGACAGCAGCAGGCCCAGCACCGCAATACCGGCCGACATCGCCAGCATGAACAGATAGCGCGCGGAGATGTAGGCTTCCTCGCGACGCCGCGCGATCACCTCTTCCTGGTCGACGCTCTCCAGCACGACGTTGCGCCACCAACCGCGCCAATAGCGCGCGATGACGGCCACGCGCGCCTGGTAGGTTCGGGTCTCATCGGCAGGATGACTTGCAGGTGCCGCTTCCATATAAGGTCCCTACGACGCCCGCCGGGCGGATGAAAGATTATGCGTGTGCGAACACTGCATTAGTTGAATAACACACTGCGCGATGCCATAAGATATCCCAGGACTGACAGGAAGAGCCATGGCCGACGACGTGACCGCGACGAAGACGAAAACCGATACCGGGCTGGAACTGACGCCCCCCGATCCCGTGCCCGAGGTCGCGCCGGAAAAGGCGGCCGGGTTGGTTCCGGTGGCCGAGGAAACGAAGAACAAGCTCGACAAGAAGGTCGACGACTTCATCTCCGCGCTGGTCAGCGAAGACGCGAACTCACCCGAATTCGGCCAGAAGGTCGATCAGCTGACCAATATGGGGCGCAAGGAAATCGCCGCCGCGGCGCAGCAATCGAACCGCTTCCTCGACCGCCCCATCCGCGCGATGGATAAGGACGAGGGCGTCGGAGCCAATCTCGCCGAACTGCGCCGCACGGTGGAGGAGCTCGATCCGGGCCGGCGGGGCAAGCTGACCGGTCCGCGCAAGATTCTGGGCATCATCCCCTTCGGCAACAAGCTGAACGACTATTTCCGCAGCTATCAGAGCGCGCAGACCCACATCCAGCAGATCCTCGACAAGCTGCATTCGGGACGCAAGGAATTGTGGGAAGACAACGCCGCGATCGATGTCGAACGGGCGAAGCTGTGGGAGGCGATGGGCAGCCTCGAACAGATGATCCACATCTCGAAAACGCTGGACACCCGGTTGGAGGAGAAGGCGAACGAGCTCGACGCGACCGACCCGGCGAAGGCCAAGGCGATCCGCGAAACCGCGCTGTTCTACGTCCGGCAGCGTACGCAGGACCTGCTGACCCAGATGGCGGTGTCGGTGCAGGGCTACCTCGCGCTCGACCTGGTCAAAAAGAACAATGTCGAGCTGGTGAAGGGCGTCGACCGTGCCAGCACCACCACCGTTTCCGCGCTGCGCACCGCCGTCACCGTCAGCGAGGCGATGACCAACCAGCGGTTGGTGCTGCAACAGATCACCGCGCTGAACGACACGACGGCGGGCATTATCGATTCGACCGGCACGATGTTGCGCGAGCAGACGGGCAAGATCCACGAGCAGGCGGCATCGAGTACGATCCCGCTGGAGACGCTGCAGCGCGCATTCCAGAACATCTACGACACGATGGACGAGGTCGACGCGTTCAAACTGCGCGCGCTCGACAGCATGAAACAGACGGTCAACGTCCTGTCCGACGAGGTCGAGAAGTCCAAAGGGTATATCGCGAGGTCCGAAGGGCAGGCGAAGTCGTCCAAACAAGTCACGGGCAGCCAGCCCGACCTGCTGGCGCTGGATAGCTGATGAGCGACCTCACCCGCCAGAGCGATCGATTGCTGCAGGACGCACGAGCCGTGCGCGACGACAATCGCACCGGCGGACGGCACCGGCGCCAGTCGATCGGGCGCGGCTCCGCCGAGCTGAAGCGCGAGCATCTGCTGAAGAAGGTCCGCAACATCGCGATCGCCGCCGCCGCGATCTTCGCCTTCTCGGTGGCGGCGGGCATCATCGTGGACGGGATCGGCTTCACCGGCGTCGTGATGGTGTTCTTTGCGCTGCTGGCGGCAGGGTTCATCTTCGGGCGCTATCCGCAGATGAAGGTGCCCCGGCGCGAGGACCTGACCCGCACCGAGGATGTCCGCCAGCTCGTCGGCAAGACCGAGCTGTGGCTGGAGGCGCAACGGCCCGCTCTGCCCGCTCCGGCGGTGAAGCTGGTCGACGACCTGGGTGTGCAGCTGGACGCGCTGGGCCTGCAGCTCGAACGCGTTCCGGCAGACCATCAGGCAGCGCGCGACATCCGCGAACTCGTGGGCGAGACGTTGCCCGAAATGGTCGACAGCTATCGCAACATCCCCGGCAATCTGCGCGCTGAGGAGCGCGCGGGATCGACGCCCGATCGGCAACTGATCGACGGGCTGGGCCGGATCAGCCGCGAGATCGATCAGGTAACCCGCCAGCTCGCCGACGGCGCGCTGGACGATCTGGCGGTGAAGACCCGCTATCTCGAATATCGCTACGGCGGCAGCGACCAGCCGCAAACGGAGGAAAATTGATGCGTGTTCCGATCGAGCACAAGCTCGGCAAGGACGAGGTCCGCCGCCGCCTGAAGAACAGCGATCGCGAAATCGCGGATCAGCTGCCCGGCGGCGTCGCCGAAGTCGAAACCGCCTGGCCGAGCGAGGACCGGATGAACCTCGCGGTGAAATCCATGGGCCAGGTGATCCACGGCTATGTGGAGATCGAGGACACTTGCCTGATCTTCAATCTCGATCTGCCGGCTGCCCTGTCGTTCCTGAAACCCATGATTTCTGCCGCGATCGAGAAAAAGGGCGCGAAGCTGCTAGCCCGCCCGACCTGACCGAAGACGCGATCCGACCGGGCGCGTCACCCGACTGGAACGGACGCGGCTTACACGCATTAGTGACAATTGGCCCGTAAGCGATTGCGGGCCGCTATTATGATGCCCGACACTCCCGCCCCCTCCTCCTCCCTTCGGACGCGCCTGCGCGACGCCACCGGTGACGCGCATCGGCAGCTCGACGATGCGATGGCGCAGCTGAAGCTGACGAACAGGCGCGATTATGCCCTGTTCCTGCGCATTCAGTACGCGGCGCGCATCGGTGTGGAAGCGTGGCTCACGCGCCATGCCCCGTCCGATCTCGTTCCCCCGCCGCAGTGCCCCGCCATCGCGACGGACCTCGCGGCGATGGGCGAACCGCTTCCGCTCGAGCAGCCCCGCTTCGATCAGCCCAAGGATTCGGACGCGCTGGGCGTCGCCTGGGTTCTCGCCGGTTCCTCGCTGGGCAACCGGGCCATGCTGGCCGATCTGAAGAAATCGGGCGCCGGGGATCTCCCCACGGCCTTTCTCGGCAATGCCGACATGGCGGCGTTCTGGCACGACTTCCGACCGCGGATCGACGATTACGCGGATACCGCCGATGGGGCGATACGATCGGCGCACCGGACCTTCGCACATTTTTCTGCCATCGCGGCTGCTTATCTGCCAAATGGCGCGCAATGAGTGAAACCGGCCTCTTGACCAATGTCGATCTGACAACCTGCGACCGCGAACCGATCCATCAGCTCGGTTATATCCAGCCGTTCGGGGCACTGGTTGCCGTGAATGGCGATGGAATGGTCTCGCGCCGGTCCGCGAATCTGCAGGAGTTCCTGGGCCTCGAAGTCCCCCTCGAAACCGGGTCCAAGCTGCGTGAGGTCTTTTCCCCGGAAGCGATCGAGATGATCCGCTCCGTGGTCGAGGATCTGCGCCACGAAGACGAGGTGGAGCGGCTGTTCGGGATCGACCTGCTGGGCGACGAGCGCCTGTTCGATTGCGCCATCCACCGATCGGGCCAGGACCTGGTCATAGAGATAGAGCGGCACGACGGGCTGCTCCACGCCGATAGCATAGCCTCCATTCGCCCGATGATGCGGCGGCTCAATACGATTACCGAAGTCGGGCCGATGTGCGAATACGCGGCGGAACAGCTGCACGCCCTGCTCGGATTCGACCGGGTCATGGTCTATCGCTTCCATCCGGATGGCAGCGGAGAGGTGATCGCGGAAGCGCGCGAGCGGGAGATCGACGGGTTCCTCGGCCTGCGCTACCCGCGGACGGACATCCCGGCGCAGGCACGCGAGCTCTATGTGCGCAACCGGTTCCGGATCATCGCGGATATCGCGGACAAGCCTGTTCCGATCGAGCCGGAGCTGTCCATCAACGGCAAGCCGCTGGACCTGAGCCTGTCCACGTTGCGCGCGGTTTCGCCGATCCATATCGAGTATCTCAAGAACATGGGCGTGCGCGCCTCCCTCTCGATCTCGATCATCGTGCGCGGCAAGCTGTGGGGGCTGTTCGCCTGCCACCACTATGCGCCCAAGAACCTGGTCTTCTCGCAGCGCACGACGGCGGAACTGTTCTCGCAGCTCTTCTCGCTGGTGCTCGACCGCGCGCTGAACCAGGAACGCAGCGATCGCCGCGATGTCGGCCGCAAGCTGCACGACCGGCTGATGACGCGCCTCGCCGGCGGCGCATCGCTGATCGACAATCTGTCGAACGTCGCGAATATCATCGGCGATGCCATTCCCCACGACGGCGCGAGCGTGTTCGTGGACGAGCGCTACGTTTCGCGCGGCAAGACCCCGACCGAGGGGGAGTTCCGCAAATTGCTGCCGGCGCTCAATTCCGGAGAAACCGGCGCGATCTTCGCGACCGATCAGATGGGCGACCGGATCGAGGCCGCCCGCGCTTTCGAGCAACGTGCCGTGGGTGCCCTGGTCATTCCGGTATCGCGCCGCCCGCGCGACTATTTCATCCTCTGGCGCGCACCCCTGGCACAGACGGTTAACTGGGCGGGCAATCCCGAAAAGCCGGTGGAACTGGGGCCCAACGGCGCGCGCCTGACGCCGCGCAAGAGCTTCGAGACGTGGCAGGAAACGGTTACCGGCAAGTCGGCTCCGTGGACGGAGGACGAATGCGAAGTTGCCGAAATGCTGCGCGTCACCCTTCTCGAGGTGATCCTGCGCCTGACCGACGAGGCAGTGCAGGAGCGCAAGCGGCACGCCGAGCAGCAGGAATTGCTGATCGCCGAGCTCAATCATCGGGTGCGCAATATCCTGAACCTGATCCGCGGGCTGGTGAACCAGACCCGGCACGAGGCGGGCGACGCGGCATCCTATGCGGAGATCATCGGCGGCCGGATCGGCGCGCTGGCGGCGGCGCACGACAACGTGACCAAGCAGAACTGGTCGCCCGCCTCGGTCAAGGCGCTGATCGAGAACGAGGCAGACGCCTATAGCGGCGGCAAGGCCGACCGGATCACCGTGGAGGGACGTGACTGCCTGGTATCGCCCGAAGCCTATACGGTTCTGGCGCTGGTGCTGCACGAAATGATGACCAATTCGGCCAAATACGGTTCGCTCAGCGACAGCACGGGCCGGTTGATGGTCGGGCTGGAGAGGGCGGAGAGCGGCGATCTGACGATCACCTGGCGGGAGCGGGGCGGACCGCCGGTGCAGGCGCCCAAGCGTCGCGGCTTCGGCAGCACCATCATCGAACGGTCGCTGCCATACGAGCTGGATGGCGAGGCGGAGGTGAATTTCGACCTGACCGGCCTGCGGGCCCGGTTTTTGATCCCGGCCCGCTATGTTTCCGGAAGTCAGGACATGCAAAGCGAAGACGCAATGGATGAAGTAAAAACCACCCGCGCCGAAGTGGACGCTTCGGTGAACGCAATCCCGACCCACGTCCTGTTGGTCGAGGACAACATGATCATCGCCCTCGATACGGAAGACATTCTGCGCGGCCTCGGCGTCAAGAAGGTGACCACCGCGTCCAGCGTCGCGCGGGCGATCAAGGCGTTGCAGGAAGACGCGCCGGATTTCGCCGTGCTCGATTACAATCTGGGCCAGGAATCGAGCGATCCGGTGGCGCAGGAGCTGAGCGAGCGGAACATCCCCTTCGCCCTCGCCACCGGCTATGGCGACATGAACGACAAGTTCGCCGATCTGGGGGCGATGGGTATCCTGCAGAAACCCTATGGCAAGGAAGAGGTCGCTTCGCTGTTCGCCAGCGACGCTCGCAGCGGGTAGGCCAGCATCCCCCGGGCGTCCGTCGTCGCGGCGGTGACCGGGTCACCCGCCGCGACCAGTGCGCATTCGCCGGCGCTCACCATGCTGGTACCCGCCCGATAGGAACCGTCGAGAGGCAGCAGCAGGGCACCCGGCCCGCCGCCGTCCTGCTCGGGATTCCACGCGTTCGCACCCGGAGACCCCTGGAAAAATTCGAGGCGGAAATGGGGGCCCGCGACCAGGCGCATCGCCTTTCCGTTCAATCGCTTCGCATACCGATCGGTATCGTAGGGGCCGGACCGGGCCACCCTGATGGCGTCGTCGAGCTGAAGCTCCCGAGGGCGCCCGTAATCGTAAAGGCGATAGGTGATGTCGCAATTCTGCTGGATTTCGGCCAGCGTAATGCCGCTGCCGATGGCATGGATGGTTCCGGCGGGCAGGTAGAAGAAATCCCCCGCGGCCACTTCGTGCCAGTGCAACAGCCCCTCGATCGATCCGTCCCGCGCGGCCTGCGCCAAGTCCTCCGGCGCGGTTTCGCGTTCGAGGCCGATCGCCAGCTTCGCGCCGGGCGCGGCATCGAGGATCAGCCAGCATTCCTCCTTCCCGCTTGCCCCTTCCGGGGCATTGTCGTCGGAGGGATGGACCTGCACCGAAAGATTTTCTCCCGTGAACAGGTATTTGACGAGCAGCTCGGGCAATTCCGGGGGCGGTTCGAACCAGATTTCTCCGATCGGCTCGTCCCGTTCGGCAGCGAAAGGCTCGGGCAGCGCGGTGCGCCCCCATATCTTCTCCACCTCGCGCGTTTCGAGCAGCCGCGTCATTTGCCGGCGGCCCCGGCCAGCTTGCCCACCGACTGCGAAGCGGAAGCCCGAGTAACCAAGACCTCGTCCCCGTCCACGACCACGATCACATCGTCCAGGCCGACGACGGAGACGCGCGGACCGTCGCTCTCGATCATCACGCCGGAGCAATCGATCCGCTGGTGCTTCGCCTGACAGGCGCCGCCATCGGCCACGCGCACGTCGCGCAGCGCCTGCCAGCTGCCGATATCGGACCAGCCCATCGCGACCGGCACCATCGCCACGCGATCGGCATTTTCCATGACGGCGTAATCGATCGATTCGCCCTCGATCGCGGTGAAGGCGGCGGCATCCGGGCGGAAGACGCCATCCGCTTCCCTCCCCCGATCGAAGGCCGCGCGCGCCTGGTCCGCCAACGCGGGACGATGGCGAGCGAGCTCGTCGAGATATGTTCCCGCGCGCAGGGCGAAGATGCCCCCGTTCCAGCTGTAGCCGCCGTCTTCGAGGAACTGCCGTGCGGTGGCCGCGTCGGGTTTCTCCACGAACCTCGCGATCGCCATAGCGCTGGGACCGAGCGGCTCGCCATGGCGCAGATAGCCGTAACCCGTTTCGGGGCGATCGGGGGTGATGCCGAAACTGACCAGCCAGCCGTCCGCCGCCAGCGCGGCAGCGGCGAAGGCGGCGCGCCGGAACGCATCCTCGTCCGCGATGTGATGGTCGCTGGGGCACACCAGCATGACCGCATCGGCCGGCAGGGAGAGAGCGGCCAGCGCGATGGCCGGGGCGGTGTTGCGCCCCGCCGGTTCGGCGATGATATGCACATCACCCGCCTGCTCGCGCACCAGCGGCACATGTGCGGTGCCCGCCACCACGATCGGCGCGGCGAACCCCTCGCCCGAGCAGCGCCCCAGCGCCTGCTGAAACAACGTCCGCTCGCCCGTCAGCGGCAGGAAGGGCTTGGGCCGGTCCGCGCGGCTGCGCGGCCACAGCCGGGTGCCGCCTCCGCCGCACAGGATCACGGGGTGAATTCTCGGCTGCTCTGTCACGACGTCCTCTTGCTCGCTCCTGCCCTAGCATGCCTTGGGGGCTGTGGCGCTAGTCGTAAAACGCCGCCGAAAAGCACCGCTTTAAGGCTTGGCGAAAAATGTCTGCCGCCAGCCATAGGGCGCGGCCACCGGATCGCCGTTCTGGTCGCGCGCGGGTTTGAAACGGAAGCGACTGACGGCCAGTTCGCAGGTGATCCGGTCCGCTGCCGGATCGTTGCTGGGATTGACCACGCGGCAGTCGGAGGCGCGCCCGTCCACGCCCACGGTCATCACGATGGTGACCGACTGGCCGAAGCGGGACTCCCGCCCGCCCTCCGGCGCGGGGTAGTCGCGCGCGGAACGGATATCGCCTGCAATCTTCACCGGTTTCGTCGCTACCATCCCGCCGCGCCCGTCCCCGCCGCGGCCCGAGCCGAGGCCGTCGCCACTGCCCGCCGCGCCGGTGCCGCTGCCGCTTTCGGCCGCGCCCGCGCTGTCCTGCGTCCCCGTCGAGCTGACGCGGGGCTGGGGCGGGTCTTCCTTCAGGCGAATCTTCGGCGAAGGCGCGGTGCGGGGCTGCGGCACCGCGTCGCGCCCCGGATCGCCCTGTGCGCCCTCGTCCGGCTCGGGCTCCGGCGATGGCGGGGTCTCGCTGGGCGTGGGCGTCGGTGTGGGCGCGGTTACGGTCACACTGAAGGAGGAGAGCACGCTGTTTTCGACATTGGCCGCCACATCCGGCGCGAGCGCCTTCATCAGCCCGTAGAACGCGGCGACATGGAGCAGCGCGATCACGATCAGGATCGGCACGCTCGGGCGCTTGCGCTTGCTGGCAAAGCCGCTGTCGGAGGCCATGGGCCGCGCCTCTCGCTATCCGCTCAGGATTTGCCGCGCACGATCGCGTCGACCGCCCCGCGGGTGACCGAGTGGTAACTGCCGCGGGTCTTCGCATAGATGCGTTTCGCGATCGGCTGGCCCCAATCGCCCTCGCCCATCAGCGTTGCGAACAGCGGGCGCACGAACTTCGCCCGGCCCACCGTGGAAAGGAACCTCTCCGCCTGCGGCACCGCGGGCTGGTAACGATTGGCCAGCGCCAGCTCCAGCCACAGGAACAGGATCTCGTTGTTGCCGGATTTCGACAGGCCCAGCGCGCTGTCCAGCCGGGCGAGCTGCTCCGCGCTGCGCTGCTTGGGAATGTTGTCGAGGAACCGCATTCGCTCGGCACTGGTCCACGCGCCATAGCCGGCGGGCAGGGTTCCGCCATCGGCATAGGCCCGCACCGCCGCATCGACTTCCGCGAAAGCGGCCGGGTCGGGCCGCGCGACGTTGCTCGGCAGGCCGGGTTCGAAAATCCACTCGTGCAGCTTCAGCCGCTGCGCCTCTTCCGGCGAGCGGACGAGGTTCGCCATCATGTCGTCGTAGAACATCTGGCTGGTCGCGGGCTGGAAGGCGTGGTTGTCGAACCACTGGCGCAGCCAGGCATCAAACCGCTCGCGCCCGACGATGCTTTCCACCGTGCGCAGGAAATAATGCCCCTTGTCGTAGGTGATGGCGCTGCCCAGCTCGTCCGCGCCCGGCTCGTGGTGCAGCGCGGTGCCCGGCGCATCCATGCCCACTTCGGCCAGCGTGTCCTCGATCCCCGCGAAGGCGAGCGCGGCCTCCTGCTCGGCACGCTTCTTGCCGTACACCGCCTCCACGATGCGGTTCTCGAAATAGGAGGTGACGCCTTCGTTCAGCCAGCTGTCTTCCCAGACGGCATTGGTGACGAGATTGCCCGACCAGCTATGCGCCAGCTCGTGCGCGACGAGGCCGTTGTTCGACCGGTCCCCGGCGATGAAGGTGGGTGTGAGGAAGGTCATCACCGGGTTTTCCATCCCGCCATAGGGGAAGGAGGGCGGCAGCACGATCATGTCGTAGCGGCCCCAGCGATAGGGGCCGTAGAGCTTCTCCGCCGCCTCCACCAATTGTTCGGTATCACCCACTTCCTGCGCCGCAGCGGGCAGTACCGAAGGTTCAGCCCATACGCCGGTGCGCGGGCCGGTCGCCGCGAAATCGATGTCGCCCGCCGCCAGCGAGATAAGGTAGGGCGGCACCGGCTTGTCCATCACGAAGCGGAAAGCACGGCGGCCGTTGCCGACGTCCTCCGGCTCGCCCTGCCGCACCCCGCTCATCACCACGTCCAGCGGATTGGGCGCGGTGATGCGCGCTTCCCAGGTCTGGCGGATGCCGGGGCTGTCCTGCGTCGGGATCCAGCTGCGGTTGAGGATCGCCTGCCCCTGGCTGAACAGGAAGGGATATTCGCCGCCCGCGGTCTGCTCCGGGGCCAGCCATTGCAGCGCCTCCGCCTCGGCAGGCGCGGTGTAGGCGATGCGGATCTTCCTCGCGTCGCCGAAGACGATCGCCAGCGGCGCGCCCTTGTCGCCCTGCGGATCGCCCACGGTGTAGGACAACGGCTGCCCGGCCTCGTCGGTGATCGAAGCGATCTTCAGACCGCGATCGTCGAGGATGATCGTGTCGACGCCCGGCGCCGCCTTCACGTCCAGCGTCGCGGTGCCTCCGACGCGCTTGTCCGCAAAATCGAGATCGAGGTCGAGCGCGACATGCGTCACGCGCGCCTTTTGCGGCTGCGCATAGGTGGAGCTGTCGACAGCGTCGGCACTAGTGAGGATCGGCGAGATCATTCCATTTGCCGAAGTCGCGCCCCGCATGCCCGGTTCCCCGGATTGCATGGTGGAACAGGCGGTCGTCGCCATCAGGATGGAAAGGGGGATGGCGATACGGCGCATGGGCGAAACTCCGGATTGTCGAAAACGATTTGATTTCAGGCTATACCATCGCTGCCTGCCGCAGCCATGAATGCCGCGTCAAGCGTGGCTCTCTCTCCGCCGCACCGCGCGCGAGGCGACGGCGAGCCCGAAAGACGCCGCCAGGCACCATGCCGCCATCCAGATCATCTGGTGCGGCAGCGGGACGCCCCAATCGATCAGCAGCCCGGTCAGCCCCGGCCCGATCGCGGTCGACACCACCATCGCGGCCACCGTGATCGCACGAATGCCGCCCAGATTGGCAAGGCCATAGACCTCCGGCCACAGCGCGCCGATCAGCGTCTGGGTGAAACCGTTGCTGATGCCGAGCAGGAACATGAACAGGTAAATGCCCCAGACCGGCTCCACCAGCCCGACCGCCAGCGAGGCGGCGGCCAGCGGCAGGAGATAGAGCGGCAGCAGGCGCAGCGCACCGAACCGGTCGATCAGGAAACCGCAGACGAGCGCGAACAGCACCGTGGTGATCGACGCGATCGGGAAGGCGAGCGCAAAGGCGAGCGGATCGTATCCGCGCAGCTCGATGAGATAGCCGAGGTGGAAATAGACGATGGTTCCGATGAAGGGCGGCGCGAGCGTGCCCGCCAGCAGCAGATAGAGCACCGGATCGCGGATCACCTCCGCCCGGGTCCAGTCGCGGGCCAGCCCCTGCTTCCCCTGGTCGGCCTCCGCCCCGCTCGCCACGCGTTCGCGCCGCATCAGCAGCGTGATGGCCGGCCAGCCGAGGACCACGATCGCCCCCGCCGCCGCGATCCATGCGGTCCGCCAGGTGCCCATACCCGACACGGCGACGAACAGCACGGGCATGAAGGCCATCCCGGCCTGCAACCCCATCGCCGCCAGCGCCATGGCCCGTCCGCGATTGGCGACGAACCAGCGGCCGAGCTCGGTAAAGGCGATCTCCGTCATCATGCCCTGCCCGAACAGCCGCAGCAGATAGATCGCCAGCACCAGCACCGCGACATGCGGCGCCGTGACCAGCACCAGGCAGGCAATCGCGAGCAGCGGCAGGCAGAAACGCGCGACCTTCCACCCCGGCATGAGGTCGAGCAGCCGCCCCATCCACGGCAGGCTCGCCGCGCTCAGCAGCGTCGCCACCATGTAGAGGCCGCCGAACTCGCCCGGCGTCAGCGAGAACTCGCGCTGGATGTCCGCCCCCGACAGCCCGATGAAGAAGGTCTGGCCGAAGCTGGAAAACAGCGTCAGCAGCATGCCCGCGCTCAGCCAGCGGGCATTGTCGGCGAGAAACCGTCCATTGGCGCGCAGCGCGCCGGTCAGCTCCACACCGCTTCCGGCGGCAGGCTCATCAGGATGGCGTCGATATTGCCGCCGGTCTTCAGGCCGAACAGCGTGCCGCGATCGTAGACCAGGTTGAATTCGGCGTAGCGCCCGCGCCATTCCAGCTGGGTGCGCTTGTCGTCGTCCGTCCACGTCTGGTCCATCCGGCGGCGGACAAGTTTGGGAAACACTTCCAGGAAAGCGCGGCCCACGTCCTGCGTCAGCGCAAAATTGCGTTCCCACGCCGCTTCGTCCGCGCATTCGAGGTGGTCGTAGAAGATGCCGCCGACCCCGCGATGGACGCCGCGGTGCGGAATGAAGAAATACTCGTCCGCCCATTTGGAGAAGCGGTCGTAATAGGTCGGATTGTGCTTCGAACAGGCGGCGCGGAAGGCGGCGTGGAACTCCGCTGTATCCTCTTCGTAGGGAAGCGGCGGATTGAGGTCCGCCCCGCCGCCGAACCACGCCTTGCCCGTAGTCAGGAACCGGGTGTTCATGTGCACCGCGGGAACATGCGGATTGGCCATGTGCGCGACGAGGCTGATGCCGGTGGCGGTGAAGGAGGGATCGTCGGGATCGACGCCGTTCATGGTCTTCGCGAATTCCGGCGCGAAAGTGCCGTGCACGGTGGAAACGTTGACGCCGACCTTCTCGAACACCTTGCCCTTCATCACGCCGCGCGTGCCGCCGCCGGGGTCCTCGTTCCCCTCCTCCTCGCGCTGCCAGGGGGTGTATTCGAAGGCTGCGTCCGATCCCGCCTCCCGCTCGATCGCCTCGAACTGCGCGCAGATATCGTCGCGCAAGGCTTCGAACCAGTCGCGCGCGCGCTGTGTGTACGGGCTCCAGTCGGTCATGCTCTCGCTCATGGCCGGGGGCTTGCCACCGGATTCCGATTGCGGCAAGTGGGCGGCATGGTTCCCCTTTCGTTCGCAGGTGAGGAAATGGCGCTGACGCGCGCCGGTGCGCTGTTCTGGCCGCGCATGGGCACGCTGTTCGTGGCCGACCTGCACCTCGAGAAGGCGAGCTTTTTCGCCCGCACCGGGCAGTTCCTGCCGCCCTACGACAGCCGCGAGACATTGAGCCGCGTGGCGGAGCAGATCGAGGCGACCGGCGCGGGGCGGGTCATCACGCTGGGCGACAACTTCCACGATCCCGACGGCGCCACGCGGCTGGAGGAGGGGGCATGCGCCATGCTGGAAGAGCTGACCGCGCGGGTCGAATGGATCTGGATCACCGGCAACCACGATGTCGGCAAGGACGGCTTCGTGGCGGAGGCACGCTGCGGCGGCGCGCTGGCGGCGGAAATGGAGCTGGGCGGCGTGGCCTTGCGGCACGAGGCGCATGCCGGCGCGGTGGGGCCGGAGCTGTCGGGGCATTTCCATCCCAAGCTGCAGATGCGCATCCACGGGCGGCGGATCAATCGGCCCTGCGCGGTGATCGGGCGCGGGGCGGACGGGGCCGACCGCATGGTCCTGCCCGCCTTCGGCACCTTCACCGGCGGCATGTCGGCCGCCGATCCGGCGGTGCTGCGCGCCCTGCGTCCGGCCCACCGGATCGAGGCGGTGGTGCCCGCGCGCGACCGCGCCGTGACCATCCCCTTGTGGCAGGCGGGGGACAGTCGCGCGGCGTAATCGCAGCTATTCGCGGGAACCCCTTTGCGATTCGGCGTTGGACACCTTAAATAGAAAGCTGTTCAATTCGCCATTTCAGGAGAGTGCCCCATAGCCCGTCCACCCCGTCGTTCCCTGCAGCCGCCGGTCAAGAGCGGCCCTCGCTACGACAATTTCATCCAGTCGCCCAAGGTCCGCGTCATCGATGACGAGGGCGAGAACCTCGGCGTCATGTACACCCGCGAAGCGATCGAGCAGGCCCAGGAGAAGGGCCTGAACCTGGTCGAGGTGTCCCCCAATGCGGACCCGCCGGTGTGCAAGTTCCTCGATGTCGGCAAGCACCGCTACGAAGCGCAGAAGAAGGCCAATCTGGCGCGCAAGACGCAGAAGACCCAGGACATCAAAGAGGTCAAGATGCGGCCCAACATCGACACGCACGATTACGACGTGAAGATGCGCAACGTGGTCAAGTTCATCGAGAACGGCGACAAGGTGAAGTGCACGCTGCGCTTCCGCGGGCGCGAGATGGCGCACCAGGAACTGGGCATCAATCTGCTCAACCGCGTGCGCGACGATACGGAGGAGATCGCCAAGGTCGAATCCTTCCCCCGCCTCGAAGGGCGCCAGATGCTGATGGTGCTGGCCCCGAAATAAGGCGCGGCGCGCCGCATGTTCCAGACATATGGATGCATGGCCGGGGAACCCTGACGGGGTTCCCCGCTTTGCATTCGCATGCGCTTCAACCTCCCCGTGCGAGCCGCGATCGGCTCCCTCGCCATCGGTCTCGCCCTGTCCGCCTGCGAGCCGGCCCCGCCCGCCGAGAACCCCGAGCCATCGAGCGAAGCGACCGCAACCGGCGCGGTCGCCGAGGACCAGGTTTCGCCGTCCTCGGCCCTCCCCACGCCGACACCAACCGATTCGGCCCCCGCGACACCTGCAAATACCCCACCTGCGCCCATGCCGACCGCGACCACCGCGAATGGAGATCCGGCGGTGGACGATCCGCACCAGCTGATGCCCGCGCCGCTGACCACAGATGCGCAGAAGGGCGAGAAAGGCGCGCGCAACGTGCTGCTCGGCTTCCTCCGCGCGATCGAGATGAAGGATTTCCGCGTCGCCTACGCCCTCACCGAACCGGGCTATCGCCAACAGCATAGCGAGGCCGATTTCCGCGCGCTGTTCGACGGGATGGGCAGGATTTCGGTCGAGGCTCCCACGGGCCGGATGGAGGGGGCGGCGGGCTCTTCCTATTACAGCGTCCCGGCAACAGTGAGCGGTAGCACCGGCCGCAAGATCAACGGCACCATCGCCCTGCGGCGCGTCAACGACGTGCCGGGCGCCACCCCCTATCAACTCAACTGGCATGTCGCGCAGGTCGATCTGAAGCCCGTCGGATGAGCGGCGCGAAGTCCGGGGAAGGCGGCGAAGGCGAATCCAACACCGTCATCCTGCGCGCCTTCATCGCCAATCTGGGCATCGCGGTGGCCAAGTTCACCGCCGCGATCATCACCGGGTCCGCAGCCATGATGACCGAGGGCATCCACTCCACGGTCGATACGCTGAACCAGGTCTTCATGTGGGTGGGGGAGAAGCGGGCGAAGAAACCGCCCGACGAACTGCACCCGATGGGCTACGCACGGGAGCTGTATTTCTGGGCCTTCGTCGTGGCGGTCTGATCTTCGCGCTCGGCGCGGGCGTATCGGCCTATGAAGGCATTCATACGCTGATCAACCCGCATCCGACCGAGTCGCCGCTGATCGCCTTCGCCGTGCTGGGTATCGCCTTTCTCCTCGAAGGGTGGTCGTGGCTGACCGCGTGGAAGGCGTTCAACAAGCATCGCGGCGACCTGTCGGTCCTCGAGGGCATCCGGCAGACGAAGGACACCACTTCGCTGGTCGTGCTGCTCGAAGACTCCGCCGCCGTCACCGGCGTGGTGCTGGCTGCGGCAGGCATCGGACTGGAGCTGCTGACCGACAATCCGGTGTGGGACGGGGTCGCATCGCTTGGCATTGCGGGCCTGCTCGCCACGGTCGCCGTGGTGCTGCTGCGCGAAGCGAAGGACCTGCTGATCGGGGAAAGCGCGGACCCGAAGCTGGCCCGCGCGATCCGCCGGGAGGTGGAGGCGGAAACGGGGGTGATCGCGGTTTCCGATGTCTTCACCGTCCATCTCGGCCCAGAACAGGTGTTCTGCGTGGTGACGGTCGATTTCGACGATGCGATGCCGACCGGAGAGCTTGAAAAGCTGGTCGGGCGAATCGAGAAGAAGATGATCGAGCGCAACGATTTCATCACCCGCGCCTATGTGCACCCGCTGGACGAGGGCGACACGCTGCATCAGCCCCAGCCACAGCAGCAGCCGGCGTGATCGGACGGCTGGCCACGGTTGCGTCCGGTCGCGGCAGCGCATAATTGCACATGTAACCAGATTGTGCCCGGTGGAGAGGCGTTCCTGCGGAGGTTAGGAACGGGCGGCCCCGGAACGCATCGCCCGGCTCCTGCCTTCCTAGGAGCAGACACGCAAAGGAAGGTTTAGACCCATGACCGACGCCGTCGACTCCATCGACCAGCCCACCCCCCGCCGCAAGCCGAAGCCCGAGATCGAGAAGCTGGCCGGACGCCAGCTGAAGCCGAGCACCCTGATGATGGGCCACGGCTACGACCCGTCCCTTTCGGAAGGGTCGCTGAAGGCGCCGATCTTCCTCACCAGCACATTCGCCTTCGAAAGCGCGGCGGCGGGCAAGCGGCATTTCGAAGGCATCACCGGCATTCGCGAGGGCGGGGCCGAGGGCCTGGTCTATTCGCGCTTCAACGGGCCGAACCAGGAAATCCTGGAAGATCGCCTGGCGATCTGGGACGGGGCCGAGGACGCGCTGTGCTTTTCCAGCGGGATGACCGCGATCTGCGTGCTGATGATGGCCTATTGCGGGCAGAACGACGTGATCGTCCATTCCGGCCCGCTCTACGCCGCCAGCGAAGGCTTCGTCGCGAAGGTGCTGTCGAAGTTCGGCGTCACCTACGTCCCCTTCCCCGCCGGGGCCAGCCGCGAGGAACTGGACGAGGTGCTGGCGAAGGCGAAGGGCATGGCGAGCGATCAGGGCGGCAAGGTCGCGATGATCTACCTCGAAAGCCCGGGCAACCCGACCAACGCACTGGTCGATATCGAGGCGGTCAAGGCGGCGCGCGACGAGGCATTGGACTGGTCCTGCCCCATCGCCATCGACAACACCTTCCTCGGCCCATTGTGGCAGCGACCGCTGGATCATGGCGCCGATATCGTGGCCTATTCGCTGACCAAATATGTCGGCGGGCACTCCGATCTGGTCGCGGGCAGCATTGCGGGCGACAAGAAGTGGATGGACCCGGTCCGGTCCCTGCGCAACACGATGGGCGGCATCGCCGATCCCAACACCGCTTGGATGCTGCTGCGCAGCCTGGAGACGGTCGAGCTGCGCATGAGCCGTGCGGGCGAGAACGCGGCCAAGGTTTGCGCCTTCCTGAAAGACCACCCCAAGGTCGACGGGCTGGGCTATCTCGGCCATCTGACCGACGAGCGGCAGAAGGACATCTACGACCGTCATTGCCTGGGCGCCGGCTCCACCTTCTCGCTGTTCCTGAAGGGCGGGGAGGAGGAATGCTTCCGCTTCCTCGACGCGCTGACCGTCGCCAAGCTGGCGGTGAGCCTGGGCGGCACCGAGACGCTCGCCAGCCACCCCGCCAGCATGACGCACCTGTCGGTCGCCCACGGGCGGCGGCAGGAGCTCGGCATAACCGACAGCCTGGTGCGCATAAGCATCGGGATCGAGGATGCGGACGACCTGATCGCCGACTTCGAACAGGCGCTCGACAAGGTCTGAACGACAGCGCCGGAAATCGGGCCGCGCCGCTGGCGCAGCGCCCGGTTTCCGAGCGCTCGCCATTCGCCGATTGCAGGCGGGATGGAACACCGAACCCCCGCCTTTGGAAAACTTCGCGCTCCGCGAAACGCATTTGCGAACAGTGGCTTGGTGGCGAAATCCGGCTTCGCCGGGTCAACTTTGGCCAAAGCGGACCGCAACTCGCTCCGGCAGTGAATCGTGGCGGCTGTCGCAGGCTCCGGCACCGATCGGGCATCCGCCCGTCATAGGATCACACACGGCGGTAGGAAAACGGGCGCGCTCAGTCCCGCCGGTGGCGTGACAGCAGCTCCCACAGCGCCTCGTTGTCGGGCACCCAGCTGTGCCCCTTCCCCACCACCACGCGGCCGATCACCTCGGCATCGTCGCGGCAGTCACCGTAGCGCTCCTCGTAGACGTCGGACGAAACCCAGCGCGTCGTCGGCGCGGCCTTGCATTCGTTCAGCTGCGCCCAGCGCTGCTCTGCCGCATGCATGGAATATTGCCAGTATCCGCCACCGCCGCCCGCGATCGGATTGGTCCGGTCCTCGGCCCCGGCGAAAGCGACGACCGCGATCGGCGTATCGGGCCGGCAGGTCGCGGGATCGGGGCGCGTGGGATCCTCCGCCAGCGGGTTGCCGGCGCGCAGTCCGACCACCGGCGCGATCGCGGCGAAGCGATCGGAAGCGACGCAGCCCAGCCACGACGTCATCCGTCCGCCCCCCGACAGCCCGGTGACATAGACCCGCGCGGGGTCGACGCAGCCATCCGCCACCAGCTGGTCGACCAGCGTCGTCAGATATGCGACATCGTCCCGGTCGCCCTCACCCGGAATGGTCCCTTCGACGGTGGGCACGCCCGGAATGTTCCACACGAAGCCTTTTCCGGCGGGGATACCGGCATCGGGGTAGGCGAGCAGGAAACCATGGCGATCAGCGGTCTCGGCCAGGCCCGAATCGCGCAACATCTGCGCGCCGGTCGCCGTACTGCCATGCAGCAGGATGACGAGCGGCGCGGGTTTCGCTTCGTCGAGTCCGGCAGGAACGTGCACGCCTGCCGCCTTCATCCCCTCGCCCGGTGCCACCATGCGTTCGCCGCCGGGAACCAGCGGGCAGGTCGCTGCGGCGGCCGGGCTTGCGAGCGCCGCCAGCAGGGCTAGCGCGGCGAGCGCGATCGTCTTGAGGGATACGGGAATGGCGTTCGCGCTCAGGTTCGTCATGCCCCCATCGTTACGAGACGGGGCAGCGATCCGCTACCCCTTCCACTCCCGGCGCTCTTCCGCCTGTTTCAGCACTTCGTAGGCGACCTGATAGGCCTGGAATTGCTGCGCCGCCTCGGCATCGCCGGGCTTCACATCGGGGTGGACGGTCTTCGCCTTTTCCCGCCACGCCTTTTTGACGGTGGCGAAGTCTGCGTCCGCTTCCAGCCCCAGCAGGTCGAGCGCGCGCATCTCGTCGGCGCTGCGCGACCCGTCGCCGCTGCCGCTCCAGCCGTAATGCTGCGCCTCGGCATAGCCGGCGCTGGCAGCCTGCTCCGACTTCGTCCGGGCGGCCTTCTCCGCCTTGTCGAGCCCTTCGAAATAGTCCCACTTCGAATTGTATTCGGCGGCATGCTTCTGGCAGAAATACCATCGTTCCGGGCTGTTGGGAGATTTGGGCGCGGGACAGTCGCCCGGCTCGTCGCAGCCATGGCGGTCGCAGATGCGGACATTCGCCGCCTCGCGCGCGGAGCCATAGCCGCGCCAGCGGGGGAAGCCCCAATCGTTGGATCGGCGCGGTTTAGCCATGGGAAGCGGATCGGGTGGAAAGCGGTAGCATCGTCTTCGATTCTAGGGATCGGCCCGCCACATGCAAGGCGCGGTGCGGGTGGAAAGGCGGTTTCGCGAGAGGTCGCCGGAACGCGCAACGCCTCGTTCATTCTCGCCGGCTAATGCGGCCCATCACCCCCCAATCCGAGATTTCGATGAGCAAGCAACTCACCTTTGCCGCCCTTGCCTGCACGCTGGTGCTGGCACTGTTCGCCATTGCCACCGGCCTTGGGGCACCGGGTGACGCCAGCGACACGTTCGCGGTGGGCGCGGCGCTACGCTGAAGGAAACGGCGCGCGACTTCCCGCTGGAAGCCGCGCGCCGCCTCGATCTACGACCTAGTTGACCACCACCGTCACCGCGCGGCGGTTCTTGGCCCACGCATCGGGGCTGGAGCCGAGCGCGACCGGGCGTTCCTCGCCATAGCTGACGGTGCCGATGCGATTGGCCGAGACGCCCAGGCTGACGAGATAGTTCTTCGCCGCATTGGCGCGCCGTTCGCCCAGCGCGATATTGTAATCGCGCGTGCCGCGTTCGTCCGCGTGTCCTTCGATCGTGACCGTCAGGTTAGGATAGGCGGCGAGGTACTGCGCCTGCGTCTGCAGCGCGGCGGCGTCGGCGCTGTCGATCGTATAGTTGTCGGTATCGAAATAGATCACGTTCTGGCCGCGCACGGCGTTCACGAAGTGATCCTGCGTGCCCACGGCGGGGCCGGTCGGCTGCGTGTTCTGCGCGGGCGGCGGGGTGGACACCGCGCCACCGGCGGGCGGCAGCGTCTCGGGAGCCTTGGATTTGCACCCGGCGAGCGAAGCGGCGCCGATCAGCAGCGCGGCGGTAGCGATACGAACGTTCATCGGCATTTCCTCATATTCCCTTGTTGAACGAATGGTGCGACCCACTCGAAAGTCCTGTCATCAACCGGCCTAGGGCAGGATCGGTCCCCAGGCGGGGTCCGACGCGTCGACCGGGGTCGGCAGCTCGCGCAGGTTCTCGCCCGTCAGATCGACCTGATAGATCGCGGTATGGCCGGTGTTCCTCTCGGTCCGGAAGAACTGGATGATACGGCCGTTGGGTGCCCAGGTCGGTGCCTCGTCCTGCCAGCCATTGGTCAGCTTGCGCAGGTTCTTGCCGTTGGGGCTCATCACCGCGATGTTGAAGTCGCCGGGGATGTAGGTGAAAGCGATCTGGTCGCCGCGCGGGCTCCATTCCGGCGTCGCCGCGCGTCCGCCGAAGAAGGTGATGCGGCGCTGGTTCGATCCGTCGGCGTTCATCAGATAGACCTGCTGCTCGCCCGAACGGTCGCTTTCGAACACGATCCGGCTGCCGTCGGGCGAATAGGACCCGCCGACGTCGATCCCCGGCGCATCGGTCAGCCGCTCGCTCTGCCCGCCATTGCGCGAGACGCGGTAGATGTCGGTATTGCCATTGACCGCCATCGAATACAGCACCCACTTGCCGTCCGGGCTCCACCGCGGGGCGAAGGTCGGGTTCTTGCTCTGCGTCACCAGATGCTGCTGCCCGGTGCCGATATCGTAGATGTAGATGCGCGGCTGCCCGTCGACATAGCTGAGGTACAGCAGCTCGCGGTAATCGGGCGAATAGCGCGGGGTCAGCGCGGTGGCGCGCCCGGTGGTGATGAAGCGGTGGTTCGCCCCGTCGCTGTCCATGATCGCGAGCCGCTTGGTCCGGTTATCCTTCGGCCCGGTTTCCGCGATATAGGCGATCCGGCTGTCGAAGAACGGGCTTTCCCCGGTCAGGCGCGAATAGACGAGGTCGGCGCATTTATGCGCCGCGCGGCGCCAGTCGGCAGGCGCGACGACCCACCCCGACCGCGCGAGCTCGTCCTTCAGCGCCATGTCGTAGAGATAGCAGCCGACGATCAGCCGCCCGTCGGCGCGCGGGCGGACATAGCCCTGCACCAGCATCTCCGCCCCGCGATTGCTCCACGTCGCCCACACCGGATCGGTGATCTGCGGATAGGTCGGGCGCGGCAGCGCGTCGGGGCCGCTCGGCTTGAACAGCCCGTTGTTCTTGAGGTCGGCGGTGATAACGCGCGCCAGCTCCACGCCGAGCGCGGCGGTGCCGCTGGCATTGGCGGGCGTCGCGACGTCGCGCTGCGCCGCGAAGGCGGGGATGGCGATGCCGAGATCGTCGAGATTGCCTTCGAAGCTGACCGAGCCGGTGAGGCCGCCTTCCTCCGGCGGCCCGCCCTCGTCGGTCGTTTCAACCGGCGCGGTGGTCGGGGGCGGCGAGCCCAGATCCTGCGCCGCGAGCGGAGCGGCGAACAGCGCCAGGAGGGGGAGGATCAAGAGTTTCATTGCGAGAGTTTCCAGTCGAAGCTGAAGGCGGAAACGTATTTCCAGCCATTGTAGTATTCGTCGGGCAAATTGAACGGCGCGGCAAGCTCGACCGCGCGAATGGCGTTTTCGGCATGGCGCGCGGCCTGGGCCTTGTTCGCGTCGGTAATGCCGCTCTGGCGCACGAGCCGCGGCTTGCCCGCCAGCGAGCCGTCCGGGTTCATGCGCCAGCTGATGACGGAGACGAGCTTTTCCCGATCGGCCCCGTCGACGGGTCGCCAGTGCGGCTTCAGCTGCCGCGCGATCGCCTGCGCCAGCGAGGCCTGCGCGCTCGCGCCGATCTGCGACGCGGGGACGCGCGTATCCTGCGAGGTGCGGCTTTCACCGGCACCGTCGAGAAAATCCTTGCCGATGCGGCTCGCGCCGCCGGTCTTCTTCGTGGTGGTCGCGGTCTTGGGTGCGGGCTTGCTCGCCTGCCGGGTCTCGGTGCGTTTCGTCGGCGTGCTGGTGCGTTTGGGCTGCGGCTTGCTGGTCGGCTGCGAGCGCGGCTTGGGCTGGGGTTTCGGCTGGGGCTGCGGTTGCGGCTGGGCGCTCGGCTGCGGCAGCGGCTCGGGCAGCGGGGCCTCGAGCGCGGGCGGCGGCGGCAGGTCGGACAGGACCGGGGCCTCCGCCGTGCGGCTTTCGGGCACCGGCTGCGGCGCGGCGGAGGTCAGGCCGACATCGCTGGCGAGATTGACCGTCACCCGCTGCGGCTGCTCGATCGGCTGGCGCTCGTCGTCCTGCAACAGCAGCACGGCGACCAGCGCCAGATGCAGGGCCAGGGCGATGCCGAGGCCGACCTTCTCGTCGCGGCGAAGAGCGGTTGCTGCCATCCCTGCGGGCCTATGGCTGGCGGTCTGAACCGTCGGTGACCAGCGAGATGGAGGTGAAACCGGCGCGGCTCAGTTCCCCCATCACGCCCATCACCCGGCCATAATCGAGCCCGCGATCGGCGCGCAGCACCACTTCGGGCGGCTTGCCGTCCGGCCCGGGCGCGATTGCCGCCAGCGCGTCGCCAATGCCGCCCGACACCGGCGTATCGTCGATATAGACCGACCCATCGGACCGCATCGAAATGGTGACCTGCTGGCTTTCCTGCGGCAGGGCATTGGCGCGGCTTTCGGGCAGGTCGACCGGAACGCCCGCGGTCAGCAGCGGGGCGGTGACCATGAAGATGATCAGCAGCACCAGCATCACGTCGACCAGCGGGGTGACGTTGATCTCCGCCACCGGCGCGCGGCGCGTACCCCGCCCCCGGCGACCGCGGCCGCGTGCCGCACCCCGCAGGCCCATCGCCATGTCAGCCGTGCTCCATGTCGCGGCCGAGTTCCGCGGCGAAGCGATCGGCGAAGCGCGTCAGCCGCGCCTCGAACAGGTTCACCCGGTGGCTGAACCGGTTGTAGGCGATGACGGCGGGGATCGCCGCGAAGAGGCCGATCGCGGTGGCGAACAGCGCCTCCGAAATGCCCGGCGCGACCACCGCGAGCGAGGAGCTTTCCTGGCTGCCGATCTGGAAGAAGCTGTTCATGATGCCCCATACGGTGCCGAACAGGCCGACGAAGGGCGCGACCGAGCCTAGCGTGGCGAGGAAGTTGAGGCGGCTGGCCATCGTATCGGCCTCTTCCGCCACCTGCCCGTCCATCGCGGTGACGACCCGCGCATGGGTCGCCTCGTTGTCCCTGACCCCCGCCTTGCGCGAGCGGCGCCATTCGCCCAGCGCGGCGCGCACCACGCGACCGGCAGGCGAATCGGCGGCGGCGCTGGTCTTCAGCGTGCTTTCGTAATCGTCGGCCTTCCAGAACTCGCTCTCGAACTGCTGCGCCCGGCGATTGGCGGCGGCGGTGCGCATGGAGAAGCTGACGATGATCATCCAGCTCCACACGGAGGCGGCGAGCAGGCCCAGCATCACCGCCTGCACGACGATGTCGGCATCAAGGAACAGCTTGATCGGATCGAGCCGGGTCGGGGCCTCGGCAATGGCGGCGGTCATCAGGAACATCTAGCTATCGTCCTCGCTCAGAACGGATTGAAAGGCGGCGACCCATTCGGGCGGTTGGCGGCACGGGCGACCGTCGGGGGCGACGAAGCCGACCCGGAAATTCGCCTCGCACAAGGTTTCATCGCCGCGCAGGGCGCGCTGCGCCATGCGCACGCTGGCGGCGCGGATCTGCGTGCAGCGCGTCTCGATCACGACGTCGTCGTCCAGCTTCGCCGGACGCAGGTAACGCATCGACAGGTCGGCCACCGCATAGGCACCCCCGCCCGCCTCGATCGCGGCGCGCTGGTCGATCCCCAGCATGCGCAGCACGTCCGACCGCGCGCGCTCGAACCAGCGCAGGTAATTGGCGTGGTAGGTGATGCCCGACAGGTCCGTATCCTCGTAATAGACCCTGACCGCGTACAGATGCCGCGGCCCGTCGAACACACCGCCAGGGGGATGCGGTTGAATGCTCATGCGGCGCGGGCTTTAGCGAACAGGCGACTCTCCCGGCAAGGCAAATGGGCATGGGGAGATAGCCCCGCGATGAACGGGGCCGCCGCTACGATGGATCGTTCATGCGCTCAGGCTATCATCCGCCCCAGCCGCTGCCCGCCGAAGATATGGACGTGCAGATGCGGCACCTCCTGCCCGCCATTCTCGCCGACATTGGCGAGCAGGCGGTAACCGGGTTCGACCAGCCCCTTCTCCCGCGCCACGATCCCGACCGCGCGCACCAGCCCGGCGATCTCCGCATTGGAGGCGTTGGCGGAAAAATCGTCCCAGCTGACATAGGCCCCCTTGGGCAGCACCAGCGTGTGCACCTCCGCCTGCGGATTGATATCCTCGAAAGCGAAGGCCCATTCGTCCTCGTACACCTTGGTGCACGGGATCTCGCCGCGCAGGATTTTCGCGAAGATGTTGTTCGGGTCGTAGGGGGCTTTCGGGTCGATCGGCATCAGGTCCTCCGGTTGGCCTTTTCTTCCAGGCCCGAGACGCCCTCGCGCCGGTCGAGTTCCGCCAGCACCTCGGCCAGCGGGATGTCCCGCGCGCCCAGCAGCACCAGCAGATGGAACAGCGTGTCGGCCGCTTCACCGACCAGTTCCTCGCGGCTGCCCGCCAGTGCGGCGGTGATCGTCTCGACCGCCTCCTCGCCCAGCTTGCGCGCCATCACCGGCAGGCCGCGCGCGTTGAGCTGCGCGACATAGCTGGAGTCCGGATCGGCCGAGCGGCGCGCGGCGATCGTCTCTTCGAGGCGTAAAAGGGTGTCCATCGCCGCCAGCCTTGGGGCGGGCAAAGGCGCGCCGTCAAGCGCGATCAGTCCCGCAGCGGGACCGTCAGTCGGAGCGGGCGGGCAACCCGGCGGCGCGCAGGGCGGCATGCGCCTCGGCGATGGAATGCTGCCCGAAATGGAAGATGCTGGCGGCGAGCACCGCGCTGGCATGGCCGCGCTTCACCCCCTCGACCAGATGATCGAGCGTGCCGACACCGCCGCTGGCGACGACCGGCACCGGCACCGCGTCAGCGATGGCGCGGGTGAGGTCGAGGTCGTAGCCCGCCCTCGTCCCGTCGCCGTCCATCGAGGTGACGAGCAGCTCGCCCGCGCCCAGCTGCGCCAGCCGCTCTGCATGGGCCACCGCGTCGATGCCCGTGGCGCGGCGCCCGCCATGGGTGAACACTTCCCAACCGCGCATGTCGCCCGACACCGCCGCGCGTGCATCGACGCTGGCGACGATGCACTGGCTGCCGAAGCGGTCGGCGATTTCCGCCACCAGTTCGGGCCGGTCGACCGCGGCGGAGTTGACCGCGACCTTGTCTGCGCCTGCCAACAGCAGCGCGCGCGCATCCTCCACGCTGCGCACCCCGCCCCCGACGGTGACCGGCATGAAGCAGACCTCGGCGGTGCGGCGCACGATATCGAGCAGCGTGCCGCGCCCCTCGTGGCTGGCCGAGATGTCGAGGAAGCACAGCTCGTCCGCGCCCGCCTCGTCATAGGCTTTCGCCTGTTCGACCGGGTCGCCGGCGTCCTTCAGGTCGACGAAATTGACGCCCTTCACCACGCGCCCGTCGGCGACGTCGAGGCAGGGAATGACGCGGATGCGGACGGTCATCGGTTCGCCATCGCGATCGCCGCCGCCAGGTCCAGCCGCCCTTCGTACAGCGCGCGGCCGGTGATCACGCCCTCGATCCCTTCGCTGGCATGCAGCGAGAGGACGTGGATATCGTCGAGCCCGCGCACGCCGCCGCTGGCGATCACCGGGATGTCGACGGCGCGCGCCAGCTCCAGCGTCGCGTCGATATTGCAGCCCTTCAGCAGCCCGTCGCGCCCGATGTCGGTGAACAGCAGTGCAGCGACGCCCGCATCCTCGAACCGGCGGGCCATGTCGGCGACGGGCACGTCGGACACGCTGGCCCAGCCCTCGGTCGCGACCATGCCGTCCTTCGCATCGACCGCGACGACGATGCCGTTGTCCCACTCGGCGGCCATGTCCTTCACGAATTGCGGGTCCTTGAGCGCGGCGGAGCCGATCACCACCCGCGCCACGCCCAGGTCGAACCAACCGCGCACCGCCGCCGCATCGCGGATGCCGCCGCCCAGCTGGACGTAGCCGGGGAAGCGCTCGACGATGGATTCCACCGCCGCGCGGTTGCGGCTCTCCCCCGCGAAGGCCCCATCGAGATCGACCACGTGCAGGTGCTGCGCCCCCGCATCGGCGAACAGCATCGCCTGCGCCGCTGGATCGTCGCCGTAAACGGTGGCGCGGTCCATGTCGCCTTCGGCCAGGCGCACCACTTCGCCGCCCTTCAGGTCGATTGCTGGGAAGACGATCATGGGTTCCACTCCAAAAAGCGCTCCAGCAGCGCCAGCCCGTATTTCTGGCTCTTTTCCGGGTGGAACTGCACCCCCAAGATGTTCTCGCGCGCAACCGCGGCGACCACGCCGCCGCCATGGTCGGTCATCGCCGCGATGTCGCGCCCGTGGCCCACGTGGAAGGCGTAGGAGTGAAGGAAATAGGCCTCCCCCGGCACGATCAGCTGTGCCGCGCCCGCGTGGGGCATGGGCTCGACATCGTTCCAGCCCATATGCGGCACCTTCACCGTCGGATCGGGCGCTTCGAGCCGCTTCACCGTGCCCGCGATCCAGTTCAGCCCCGGCGTCTCGCCATGTTCCAGCCCGCGCGTCGCGAGCAGCTGCATGCCGACGCAGATGCCGAGGAACGGCACCCCGTCGCTCCGCACCCGCCGGTCGAGCGCCTCGACCATGCCCGCCACCGCGCGCAGGCCGTCCGCGCACGCAGCGAACGATCCGACGCCCGGCAGCACGACGCGATCCGCCTTCGCGACCACCTCCGGATCGTCGGTCACGCGAATGTCCGCGCCCACCGTGCGCAGCGCGTTCTCGACCGAGTGCAGGTTTCCGGCGCCGTAGTCTATGAGTGCGGTATGCCCGCTCACCTGCCGGGTCCCCGGTCGCGCAGCGACCGCAAGGGCGACCGCCCGCCCGCAGCGATGCGATCTTCGATCGCGTGAGCGAGGATATCGCGCGCCCGGATGGGCGTGCGGAAACAAACAAACTCACCCACCCAACTGCCCCTTGGTGCTCGGGATCGCGCCGCCCTTGCGCGGATCGACCTCGACCGCGGTGCGCATGGCGCGGGCGAAGCCCTTGTACAGCGCCTCGCAGATATGGTGGTTGTTGGTGCCGTAGAGCAGCTCGCAATGCAGCGTGATGCCGCAGGCCTGCGCAACCGAATGGAACCAGTGCTCGATCAGCTCGGTGTCCCACTCGCCCAGCTTTTCCTGGCTGAACCGCGCATTCCAGACCAGATAGGGCCGTCCCGATATGTCGAGCGCGACGCGCGCCAGCGTCTCGTCCATCGGCGAATAGGCGTGGCCGTAGCGCCCGATCCCGCCCTTGTCCCCCAGCGCCTGCGCGATCGCCTGGCCCAGCGCGATGGCGCTGTCTTCCGTCGTGTGATGCTGGTCCACATGCAGATCGCCGTCGACGTCCATCGTTACATCGATCAGCGAATGGCGGGAGAATTGTTCGACCATGTGATCGAGAAAGCCGATGCCGGTCGACACCCGATAGGTGCCGTTCCCGTCGAGATCGACCTCGACGGCGATCTTGGTTTCCGCAGTGTTGCGCTCTATCCGGCCGGTTCGCATGGGGAAGCGCGCTATCGTGGGCAGGCGCGCGGCGCAAGCAATCTGCGCTTGACCCCGCCCGCGCCCGGCTTCAGTTATCGGCGCCATGAGCGAAGACACGCCCGACAGCCTGATCCCCTATGACGAGATAGTGCAGGACGCCTTGCGCGCCGTGGTGGGCCGCGTCTTGCGCGAAGTGGTGGCCGCGGGCGGGGAACTGCCCGGCACGCATCACTTCTACATCACCTTCAAGACCGGCGCCCCGGGCGTCTCGGTTCCCAAGAGCCTGCGCGAACGCTTCCCGGACGAGATGACGATCGTGCTGCAGAACAAGTTCTGGGATCTGAAGGTGACCGATGTCGGCTTCGGCGTGGGCCTCAGCTTCAACCAGGTCCCGGCGCAGCTGGAGATTCCCTTCGCCGCGATCACCGCCTTCGTCGATCCGGCGGTCGATTTCGGCCTCCAGTTCCAAGCCGTGGAGACCGACAGCGAGCCGGAACCGCACGACGAGGCGGGCAATGACGGCGCGGAACAGGGCGCGCATCCGGCCGTTACCGATAACGAAGACGGTTCCAACGTCGTGACGGTCGATTTCGGCCGAAAGAAATAGCCGCGCGGCTCCGCTGCCGCAGGGCAAGTGGGGCAGGCATGGTAAAACACATCGAAAAAATCGGACGCAACGCAGTCGCCGACGTGCGACGCGCGACCCCCAGCGATCCGGACGAGGTTCCGGGGCCGAGCCCGAACCCCGCGACCAATCTCATCATGGCCGACATCGCGATGCGCGCAGGGACCCGCCTGATGAAGAACGCGGTGCAGAAGGGGTTCCTGTCGGGCCGCTATGGCCGCCAAACCGCCAGCGAGATCGTGGAAAACCGGTCGGTGGCGCAGACGCTGGCCAGCGTAGCGCTGGCCAAGGTCGCGACCCGATCGCTGCCCGGCGCGCTGGTGGTCGGCGGAGGAATGCTGGCGAAAACGCTGTTCGACCGGCGCCGCGCCCGGCGGGGTCAGGCGAAGTCCACGCGCAAGGGCGATCACGAATTGCTGCAACAGGCGGAGGAGTGATCGACGCGCGCCGCCCTCTCCCGGGGTTTCGTTAATCGCGCGGGGTTGATTCGCACCCGCGCTTCGGCGCATCAGCGCTCATGGACTTGACCGATCCCGACACGCTGCAGCGCCGCGGCCTGATGTTCATCCTTTCCTCGCCCAGCGGCGCGGGGAAAACCACCATTTCCCGCATGCTGCTAGACGCGGAAGACGAGATCAAGCTGTCCGTCAGCGTGACCACCCGTGCCCCCCGCGAAGGGGAAGTCGAAGGCATCCATTATCACTTCGTCACCGACGCGCAGTTCGACGCGATGGTGGAGGAAGACGATTTCTACGAATGGGCGCACGTCTTCGGCCATCGTTACGGTACGCCCAAGGGGCGCATCCGCAACGCATTGAAGGAAGGGCAGGATTTCCTGTTCGACATCGACTGGCAAGGCACGCAGCAGCTGTTCCAGAAGGATCAGCAGGACGTGGTGCGCGTATTCATCCTGCCGCCCAGCATCGAGGAGCTGCGCCGCCGCCTCGAATCGCGCGCGACCGATGCCGATGAGGTGATCGACGCGCGGATGGAGCGTGCGCGCGCGGAAATCAGCCACTGGGACGCCTACGACTATGTCGTCATCAACGACGATGTCGACGCCTGCTTCGACAAGGTGCGCGAGATCCTGGACGCAGAACGGATGAAGCGGCAGCGCCAGACCGGGCTGATCCCGTTCGTGCGCGAATTGATGAGCTAACGCGAATCAGTGCTGGGTGGACAGCACCTCGTCCACCCAGCGCGGCACCAGCTCGCTCGCGCTGCCCAGCCGCGTCTCCTCGAACAGGTGCGAGCCCTGGCTGCGTTCGAGGTTCAGCTCCAGCGTGCGGCTGCCATGTGCCGCCGCCTCCTGCACGAATCCCGCCGCGGGATAGACCGCGCCCGAGGTGCCGATCGACACGAACAGGTCGGCCCGGCCCAGCGCGGCGAAGATTTCCTCCATCCGGTAGGGCATTTCGCCGAACCACACGATGTCGGGTCGCAAATGCCCCTCCGCCGCGCAGGAGGGACAGGCGGGCGCATCGCCGAGCGTGCCGGTCCAGCCGTGCCGCGCATCGCACGCGGTGCACCAGGCCGACAGCGCCTCTCCATGCATATGAAGCGTGCGCATGGCCCCGGCGCGTTCGTGCAGATCGTCGATGTTCTGCGTCACGATCAGCAGCTCGCCGTCCCACTCCCGGTCGAGCCGGGCGAGAGCCTCGTGCGCCGGATTGGGCCGGGCCGCCCGGATCTGTTCGCGCCGCGCGTCGTAGAATCGCTGCACCAGAGCCGGATCGCGCGCGAACGCCTCGGGCGTGGCGACATCCTCAACCCGGTGTTCCTCCCACAGCCCGTCGTCGGCGCGAAAGGTCCTGAGGCCGCTCTCGGCGGAAATCCCCGCTCCGGTCAGGATGACGATGTTGTGCACGCGCGCAAACTCCCCGTTCCGCTCGTCCTGAGCTTGTCGAAGGACCGCATTTCCTTCAGCGTTGCCCTAGAAGTAAGGACGGCCCTTCGACAAGCTCGGGGCGAGCGGGGTAATCAATGGCAAGAATAGGCATCATCGGCAGAGACGGGCGCATGGGCGAGGCGCTGGCGAGCGTCGTCGCACAGATGGACCACGAGCTGGCGGGCGGCGTGGACCGCGGTGGCGACGTGGCGACGCTGGCCGACAACAGCGACGCGCTGGTCGATTTCAGCGCGCCGGCGGCGCTGGAGGCGAACCTGCACGCCGCGGTCGGCGCGGGGGTGCCGATCCTGATCGGGACCACCGGGCTGGCGGACCAGCATCATACGGCGATCGACAACGCCGCGCGCGCGGTACCCGTACTCCAGACGGGCAACACTTCGCTCGGCGTGACGCTGCTCGCGCATCTGGTGCACGAGGCGGCGGCGCGGCTGGGACCGGACTGGGACATCGAGATCGTCGAGATGCACCACCGGATGAAAGTCGATGCGCCCAGCGGCACGGCGAAGCTGTTGGGCGAAGCGGCGGCGGCCGGGCGCGGCGTGGACCTCGCCGCGAATACCGAGAGCGGGCGGGACGGGCACACCGGTGCTCGCGGCATGGGCACGATCGGCTTCGCGGCCCTGCGCGGCGGGACTGTGGCGGGCGAGCACAGCGTCATCCTGGCGGGCGAACAGGAACGCCTGACCCTGTCCCACAGCGCCGAAAACCGCGCGATCTTCGCCCGCGGCGCGGTGCAGGGGGCCGCGTGGCTGATCGGGCGCGAGCCGCGCCGCTACACCATGCAGGACGTGCTGGGGCTCTGACCGCGACGTGACCAGGGACCAGATTTTCGAATTCTTCCGTCGGCTGGCGGAGGACAATCCCGCGCCAGAGACCGAGCTGGAATATGGCAACGCCTATCAGCTGGTGGTCGCGGTGGCGCTGTCGGCGCAGGCGACCGATGTCGGGGTGAACAAGGCGACGCGGGCGCTGTTCGCGCAGGTGGAAACGCCCGGGCAGATGCTGGCGCTGGGCGAGGAGGGGTTGAAGGAGCACATCAAGACGATCGGCCTGTTCAACTCCAAGGCGAAGAACGTCATCGCATTGAGCCGGCTGCTGGTCGACGAATATGGCGGAGAGGTGCCCGACACGCGCGAGGACCTCGTCCGCCTGCCCGGCGTGGGGCGCAAGACCGCCAATGTCGTGCTCAATTGCTGGTTCGGGCAGGAAACCTTCGCGGTCGACACCCACATCCTGCGCGTCGGCAACCGCACCGGCCTCGCCAAGGGCAAGACGCCCGAGGCGGTCGAGGCGAAGCTGGAAAAGCGCGTCCCCGCGCCCTTCCGCCTCGGCGCGCACCACTGGCTGATCCTGCACGGCCGCTACGTGTGCAAGGCACGCACGCCCGAATGCTGGCGCTGCCCGGTCGTGGACCTGTGCAGCTATCGCAAGAAGGTGCTGGAGAAGCCGAAAGGGCGGTGAGCCCCGCACCTGCCTTCAGGTTCGCGCCTTGCGCTGACCGGGCCGGTTTCGGACCAACCGCCACCCATCGCGCATGTTCAAGCCCAGCAGCGCGATGTTCACGGCGCCGGCGACGAGTTCGATCGTCTGGACGACATAGAAGGATCGATCGAACGCACCCTCACCCGCCTCCAGCGCGAGAAAGATCGCGGACGGCATGAGGATGAGGATACCGTTGCTGGCGATCGCGATCATGCGCCGACGCTTGGTGGCGATTCGCGGGTTGCGAAATCCTGCGGCAAGGCGCTGCCCCGAACCGCCTGCCGCCATCATCGCCGGAACGAGAACGAGGAAGAACCACGGTATCGCCATTTTGACGGATGCTATCTGGTCCAGCGTGCCGATCAGTTCGACCGTCACGGTGGAGAGCCAGAATCCCCCTATCAAAAACAGGGCGAGCGCCCCGGCGAGCGGATGGATTGCCTTGAGCATGGGTGAGCCTTTGATTCCGTTATCATATAGCACGCTATATATATTTGCATAGCTAGCTATTCAAGGCCAGGGGTTGGAACGATGGAATTCGAGAAGAATCTCTCTGCCGGTTATCTGGTCAATCATCTCGCGCGCATGTTCGAAAGAGCCTTGGCCGAGCGGATCAGGCCGCTTGGCATCACCCCGGGTGTCTTCCCCGCGCTGCTAGAACTCTGGGCCGGCGACGGGCTGACCCAGAAGGACCTGGTGAACCGCCTCGACATCGAGCAGGCGACGATCGCCAATACGCTCGCCCGAATGGAGCGCGATGGATTGATCAGGCGGGAGCGGGATCAGGCCGATGGACGGGTGCAGCGCGTCTGGCTGACGAAGCGCGGAAGAAGCCTGCGAGATCCCGCGACGCAGGCAGCCGATGGCGTCAACCGGGATATGCTGGCGTCCTTTTCATGCGAGGAGCAGCAGCGTTTGATCGAATTGATGGGCCAACTTGTCGACACCGCACACAGGCAAAGAACGCCTGCCGGGCAGCCGGGAGCAGTCTAGCGCTTCCCGACGGATCGCGGCCTGCCCCCGCGCATCTGTCCAAGCACGGCTGGAGCAGTTGCCGGACAGTCCTCTCAATAGGAAAGCGCGCCGATTACCGCCGGAATTGCAGTCACGAATCGGGCCGGCCATCGAGGCAGATCGTGGTCCCTCCCTCGATCGTCACCTGCGGATTGAGACCCTCGAGATAAATCAGTGTTTCCGCCTCGCGCTGGGTCATGCCCATCGCAGTCGCATGGGCCATCAGTTGCGGCACGGTGGCGCCGCTGGATGGCACCTCGAACACCGGGCCATCGCAGTTCGCCTGCCCATCCCCGCCCTGCCCGCATCCTGCGACGGCGAGCGCCAGCGAGAGAAGCGCAACCCTAGACATCGTCCGCCGAGGTCAGTTCCGCGCGGTCGAGTTCGCCGGTCATGTTGGCCACCGTCACCGCCACCGCCGCGTCTCCGCTGACATTGGTCGTGGTGCGCATCATGTCCATGATCCGGTCCACGCCCGCGACGAAGGCTATCGTTTCCAGCGGCACGCCGACCGCCCCGAACACCAGCGCCATCATGATCAACCCCGCGCCCGGTATCCCCGCCGCGCCGACCGCGCCCAGCGTCGCCAGGATCGAGATCAGGAAATACTGCCCCCAGCTCAGATCCACGCCGAACACCTGCGCGCCGAACAGCGTGGCGAGGCCCAGATACATCGCGGTGCCGTTCATGTTGATCGTCGCGCCCAGCGCGATCACGAAGCTGGCGACCGAGTTGGAGACGCCGAGGTTCCGCTCCGCGCAGCGCAGCGTGACGGGCAGCGTGGCGTTGGAGCTTGCGGTGGAATAACTCACCGCCATCGCGTCCACGATGCCGCGGAAGAAATCGACCGGCGAGAGCTTCGCCATGAACTTGATCATCGCCGAATACATGAGGCCGATGATCAGCAGGCAGCCGAGATAATTGAGCCCGACCAGCTTGCCGAGCGCGATCAGCGCGTCGAAGCCCAGCGTCCCCGCGACCCATGCCATCAGCGCATAGACCCCGAACGGTGTGAGCTCCATCACCACCATGGTGACGTTCTGCATCACGACCGATCCCGAATCGAAGATCTTCTGGACCGGCGTGCCGTCCTTGTCCGCCATCAGGATGCCGACCCCGATCAGCAGGCTGAATACGATCAGCGGCAGGACGTTGACGTCTGCCATCACCTGCACCGGGCTCTGCGGAACGATGCCCAGGATCATCTCGCGCCAGGTCGTCTCGTTCGGCGGCGGCGTCGGGCCGAGGTCGAGCCCGGCGGTGTCGACGCCGATGCCCGGCTGGATCACCGTGCCGAGGAACAGCCCCAGCCACACCGCGATCTGGCCCGTCACCACGAACAGCAGCAGGGCGCGCCCGCCGACCGCGCCCAGTTTCCTGAGGTCGCCTATCGCCGCTACGCCGGAGACGAGGCTGAAGAAGATCAGGGGCACGACCAGCATCTTGATGAAAGCGATGAACACGTCGCCCACGATCTTGATGTTTTCCGCCCCCGGCCCCCAGACGAGCCCGGTAATGGTACCGAGCACCAGCGCTGCGATCACCCGCTGCCACAGCGGGATGGCGAACCATTTTGCGAGCAAAGCTATTCTCCCCTGTCCGCCAGGGCGGCGGTCGCCACGCGGGCGTAGATGCGGCTTAGCGTATCGAGATCGGCGATGGCCACTGCTTCGTCGCGCTTGTGCATGGTCGCGTTGACCAGGCCGAATTCGATCACCGGGCAGATGCTGCGCAAAAACCGCGCGTCCGAGGTGCCGCCGCTGGTCGATGCCTCGGGCACCACGCCCGTTTCCGCCTCCACCGCGCGCGCGATCAGGTTCGAGAAGTCGCCCGGCGGGGTCAGGAACGGCTCGCCCGAAATGACCGGTCGCGCCCGTCCACCATGCCGCTCGGCGATTTCGGTCACGCGTGCCGCCAGCTGCGCGCCGGTATGCGTGTCGTTGAAGCGGATCGAGATGCGCGCCTTCGCCAGCGCGGGGATCACGTTGTGAGCCGGGTTGCCGACCTCCAGATCGGTGATTTCCAGATTGCTCGGCTGGAACCAGTCGGTCCCCTCGTCCAGCACCAGCGCGTCCAGTTCCGCCAGCATCGCGACCAGGCGCGGGATCGGGTTGTCGGCGAGGTGCGGGTAAGCGACGTGGCCTTGCGTCCCCTCGGCCTCCAGCCAGATATTGATCGAACCGCGCCGCCCGATCTTCATCATGTCGCCCAGCCGGTTGACGCTGGTGGGTTCGCCGACGAGGCACAGGTCGGGCCGCTCGCCCGCCGCCGCCATCCAGTCGATCAGCGCGCGGGTGCCGTGGAGCGCGGGGCCTTCCTCATCGCCGGTGACGATGAAGCTGATCGTCCCGGCATCGGCCGGTACGTTCGCCACCGCACCGACCATGCAGGCGATCGCGCCCTTCATGTCGACCGCGCCACGACCGTAGAGCAATTCGCCGCGAACCTCGGGTTCGAACGCGCCGCTGGCCCAGCCTTCGCCCGGCGGGACCACGTCGAGATGCCCGGCGAAGGCGAAGTGGCGCGATCCCGCCGGCCCACGGCGCACCGCGAACAGGTTCTCGACCGGTGCCTCGTCGCTGCCGGGCGCGCCCTGACCCCGCGTGAAGCGATGCACCCCGAAGCCGAACGGTGCGAGCTGCGCCTCCAGCACGTCGAACACCTCGCCCGTCGCCGGGGTGACGCTTTCGGCGGCGATCAGGTCTCGCGCGATTTCGATGGCTCTTCCCATGACGCCTGCGTTAGACCAGCGCTTGCCCGCTTGCCAGCCGCAGGAGTAGCCGCGTGCCCCGCATCGATCTCGCCGCCATCGCGCAGACCAACGCCACCGGCTATCCGCCGCCCTTCGACGAAGCGGTGCGGAGCCGGCACTATCGCCGCCTCGCGCCCGCCGCCGGCCTGACGCGCATGGGTGCAAGCCACGTCGTGCTCGAACCGGGCGCCTGGTCGAGCCAGCGCCATTGGCATGCGGAGGAAGACGAACTGCTCATCATGCTCGAAGGCGAGGCGGTGCTGGTCGAAGACACGGGCGAGACCGTGATGCGCCCCGGCGACATCGCCGCCTGGCCCGCGGGGGTAGAGAACGGCCACCACCTCCAGAACCGCACCGGCGCACCGTGCGTCTTCGTCGCGATCAGCGCGGGCGATCGCGAGGCCGACAGCGGAGAGTACCCCGACATCGACATGGCGTTCTCGGGCGAGGGGTACTTCCACAAGGACGGTACGCCCTACCCGGCGAAGCGCGCGCGCTAACCCCGCCTACCGCGCGCGCGGCTCTTCCTCGATCCGGCCCGGCGCGAAGGCGGCGTCGAGCTCGTCCGCGAGGCGCAGCCCCGCCTGTTCCACCCGGCGCTGCACCACGGGGATCGCGCGCACGATGTCGTCCTGCGTCAGCTCGCCTTCCGCGGGCAACTTGCCCTCGTCGCACGCGTCCCGGTCGAATGCCTCGGGGTAGACCGTGTCGCGCGCGATCTGCCAGCTTTCGCGGCCCCAGTCGTCGGGCGTGCCGCCTGCGAGCCGGGCGCGCTCGGCGGGCGAATAACGGCGCACCAGCGGGGGATGCGCGGAGCTGATCGCGCGTTCGGCCAGCGCGGTGTCCCAGATCGAATGCAGGTTCTTGCCCGGGATGATGCCGTAATCGACCTGCTTGTCGTTGCCGCCCCGGTCGTGATCGTCGGCGGAGTGCAGCGGCTGATGGATGTCGCCGGTAAAGTGCACCACGAAGGCGAGCGCCTGCAGCCGCACGTTATCGGGCAGGCGTTCGTCCGACAGGATGCGCAGGTTTCGCTCGATCTGCGCGTTCACGCAGTTGCCGCCGGGGCAGTCCGCGCGCGGATCGTATTGCTCGCAGATCGGCGCATCCTTGTAGTGCCAGGCACCGGTGTGGCCCCAGCGATCGCGGTCGCCCCGAATGCAGTCGGGCCAGGTGGCCGCGTCGTCCATGTTCGACAGCTTGCAGTCGGGGGTGCCGACCAGCCGCTCCGCCGCGAACAGCTTGCGGATCTTCGCCCGCGTCGCGGGCTTCACATTCGCCAGCGCGATCTCGGCGATCGTCTGGTGGCCGTACCAGCCCCACGCGCCCGCAGGCAGCGGCACGGCCAGCGCGAGCAGCGCCAGCGCGCCGCCGATCAGGCGGCGGGCACGCTTTCGTATTGTTCGAGCACCCATTCCTCGTCTTCCGAGGCGTTGATCCACTGCTGCAACCACTCGTGTTCCCATACCGCCTGCATGTAGCTTTGCGCGAAGCCCGGTACGCCGAAACCGTAGGTAAGGAAACGGCTGACCACCGGCGCGTAGAAGATATCGGCCGCCCCGAACGTGCCGAACAGGAACGGGCCACCCCGGCCGAAGCGCGCCCGCGCCTCCGCCCACAAGCCCAGAATGCGGACCACGTCCTGCCGCGCCGTTTCGCTGATCTTCGCGCCTTCGACCCGGCGGCGCACGTTCATCGGGCATTCGGAACGCAGCGCGACGTAGGAGCTGTGCATTTCGGCGACCATCGCGCGGGCCATGCCGCGCGCCGCATCGTCTTTCGGCCAGAAGCGCTCGCGCCCGACCTTGTCCCCCAGATATTCGAGGATGGCGAGGCTGTCCCACACCACCGTTTCCCCGTCCCACAGGATCGGGACCTTGCCGCTCGACGGCTGGAACTCGCCGTCGTCCTTGCGCGACTCCCACTCCTCCCCGAACATCGGCACGATGATCTCCTCGAAGGCGAGGCCCGACTGCTTCGCCGCCAGCCAGCCGCGCAGGCTCCAGCTCGAGTAGTTCTTGTTACCGATGATCAGTTTCATGCCGGGTCCACCTTGCTCCGTTGCCCTGCGAGGTAAGCGTTCGACCGGGCAGTGTCGAGCGATCAGGGTCGGCGGCGAACTTGCCGATTGCCATGGAGTCGAGCGCGCGCGTTGGCCGATACGATGTCGATCGAGACCCTCATCGCCCGTTTCGGACTGCCCGCGATCTTCGTCGGTGCCGCGATCGAAGGGGAGACGGTGGTCGCGACCGGCGGGTTGATCGCGCATCGCGGGCTGCTGCCGCTAGCGGGGGTGATCGCGGCCGCCGCTGCGGGGTCGTTCCTGGCCGATCAGGGATTCTTCTGGCTCGGCCGCTCCGCCCGGCAGAGCCGGATCGTCGCGCGCATCCGCCGCCAATCCGCCTACGCGCGGGCGCTGCGCCTCATAGAGCGCTACCCAACCGCCTTCATCTTCGCCTTCCGCTTCCTGTGGGGCCTGCGCACGGTCAGCCCGGTCGCGATCGGTACCTCGCGGATAGACTGGCGGCGCTTTGCCATCCTGAACGCGGTCGCCGCGCTGGTGTGGTCGAGCGCCGTGACCGCGGTCGGCTACGCACTGGCGGGCACGCTCGCCGCGCTGGGGGCGCGACTGCGCACGGTCGAGCATTACGCGCTGGCGATCGTGCTGCTGGCGGCGCTGGCCGCCGGTTTCGGGTGGTGGCTTCGCCGCCGGTTGCGCGGAGGTAAAGAGCCCGGCGCGCGCTAGGGCATGATGCCGGCATCATCCAGCACGGCGGCGCGCAATTCCGGAATGCCCATGCCCTTTTCCGCGCTGGTCAGGTGCAGCGCAGGGAAGGCGGCAGGGCGCTTGCGCACTTCCTCTGTCACCCGGTCCGCCACCGCCTGCAGCTCGCTCGCCTTGATCTTGTCCGCCTTGGTCAGCACCACGCGGTAACCGACGGCGGTCTCGTCGAGCATGGTCATCATCTCGCGGTCGACATCCTTCAGCCCGTGGCGGCTGTCGACCAGCACTAGGGTGCGGTGGAGCACCTGCCGCCCGCGCAGGAAGGTGCGCACCAGCTGACGCCATTTCTCCACCACCGCGACCGGTGCCTTGGCAAAGCCGTAGCCGGGCATATCCACGAGGCGGAACTTCGTCGGATCGCCGACCTCGAAGAAATTGAGCTCCTGCGTGCGGCCCGGGGTGACCGAGGTGCGCGCGATCGCCCGCCTGCCGGTCAGCGCGTTGAGCAGCGAGCTCTTGCCCACATTGGAGCGCCCGCAGAACGCGATCTCCGGCACGGTCGGCTCGGGCAGGAATTTCAGCTGCGGGGCGGACAGGAGGAACTCCACCCGGCCCGAGAACAGCCGCTGCGCCTCGCGCTCCAGCGCGCGCAGGCGGGCGGCGTCCTCTTCGTCCCGCTCATCCGGACCTGGCATGGTCACGCCTTTGCCTTACCCTTGTCCGCTTCCTTGGCCTTGCGCTCCTCGTCCGCCTGCGCGCGCAATTGCGGGTGCTTGGAATAGAGGTAGCGCTGCTGGAGCAGGGTCAGCAGGTTGGAGGTGTTCCAGTACAGCAGCAGGCCGGCCGCGAAGGGGGCCATCACGAACATCATGATCCACGGCATGATGTTGAAAATCTGCCGCTGGGTCGGGTCCATCGCCGCCGGATTGAGCTTGAACGTCGCCCACATGGTGAAGCCGAGCAGCAGCGCAAGCGGGCCGATCGCCAGGAAGCCCGGCGGGCTGAAATCGAGCAGGCCGAACAGGTTCAGCACATGCGCCGGGTCGGGCGCGGACAGGTCGTGGATCCACAGCACGAAGGGCTGGTGGCGCATCTCGATCGCCAGGATCAGCACCTTGTAGAGCGCGAAAAACACCGGAACCTGCAGCAGCATCGGCAGGCAGCCCGCCAGCGGATTGACGCCTTCGGACTTGAACAGCTTCTGGATTTCCTCCTGCTGCTTCATCTTGTCGTCTTTGTAGCGTTCCTGCAGCGCCTTCATCTTCGGCTGGATCGCCTTCATGCTCGCCATGCTGGCGAAGCCCTTCTGCGCGACCGGGAACATGATCCCGCGCACGATCACCGTCAGCAGGATGATCGCGACGCCGAAATTCCCGACGATGGAGAACAGCTGGCGCAGCAGCCACAGCATCGGCTTCTCGAACCAGCGGAACCAGCCCCAGTCGACCGCCAGGCCGAACTGCGGAATCCCCGCATCCTGATAGGCGTCGAGAATGGTCGAATCCTTCGCCCCCGCGAACAGCCGGGTGGTGCGGGTCAGCGCTTGGCCCGGTGCGATGGAGGCGGGGCGGTAGATAAGGTCGGCGCGGAACAGGTCGTTGCCCAGCGAGCGGAAGCCCGCCTCCGGCGCAGCGCCCGTTTGCGGCACGAGCGCGCCCAGCCAGTAGATGTCGGTAAAGCCGATCCAGCCGACCTTGCCGGTGGGCGTGAACGGCCCGTCATCCACCAGATCGCCGTAATTGGGATCGTATTCGACCGAATCCGCGAAGGTACCGATCGGCCCGGAATGGGAGATCCAGGTGTCCTTGCTCGCGGTCTTGGAGGTGCGGGTGATGGTGGCGAAGGGGCGCGCGACGATCGGCCCGCCCCCGCTGTTGCCCACGGTCTGCTCCGCCGTGATCATGTAGTTGTCGTCGATCGAGAAACGGATGCGGAAGGTCTGCCCTTCGCCGTTGTTCCAGCTCAGCGTAACCGGCTTCGCCTGGGTCAGCAGATCGCCATCGGCCTGCCAGCGGGTCTGCGCGTCGGGCAGCTTCGCCCCGCTGCCGACCCAGCCGAACTGGGCGTATTCCTGCGTCGCGGTGCCCTCGGGCGCGAACAGCTGCACCGGGCCGCTGTCCTTCTCCACCGTCTCGCGGTGATCCTTCAGCTCGACATCGTCGATCCGCGCGCCGACCAGGTTGATGGAACCCGCCACGCGCGGCGCATCGATCCGCACCCGCTGCGCGCTGGACAGCGCGGTGGCGAGATCAACCTGCTTGACCGCCCCCTGGGCGCCGGGCAAGCCGGGGGCGACCGGCGCATCGCCGGTTTCCTGCTCCAGCCGCTCCGCGGGCGTATCGGCGCGATTGGTTTCGCCCTTGTCGGGTTGCGGATAGTAATAGTTCATCGCCGCGTCCCATCCGAAGATGATCAGCGCGCACGCCAGCACGGCGAAGATGATATTGCGTGAGTTTTCCAAAACGTCGATCCCGTCCGATCGGTAGTGTCAGCCCTTGTCGGAGCGTTCGGGCACCGGATCGTAGCCGTGCCCGCCCCATGGATGGCAGCGCAGTATACGCTTCGTCGCCAGCCATCCACCCCTGATTGCCCCGTGCTTCTCCAGCGCCTCTATCGCGTAATGCGAGCAGCTGGGCGAATAGCGGCAGGTCGGCGGTATCAGGAGCGACGGGCCCAGTTGCCAGCCGCGCGCGATCCAGATCAGCACGCGCTTCATGGCTGGCGGCCCCGCCCGTGCGCCTTTTGCGGTTTGCGACTGGGACGGCGGCGCCGCGGCGGATCGCCCTTCCCCGCGGCAGCCCGCGCGAGCGCGGCGGACAGCTCCGCGCGCAGCTCGGCAAAATCGCGCTCCACCCCGCCCTCGCGCCCGATCAGCACGTGGTCGTGGTCGGCCAGCCCCTCGGCCGGCAGCGCCGCGCGCAGCAATTCGCGAAAGCGCCGCTTCATCCGGTTGCGGACCACGGCATTGCCGATCTTCTTGGTCACGGTGATGCCAAACCGCTTGCCAGCCCCGTCGTTCGCCCGCGCCAGCAGCACGAAGCCGGGCCGCGCGACCCGCAGCCCGCGATTCGCGGCGAGGAAATCGGCGCGCTTGCGGAGGGTGGAGATGGAGTCGTTCACAGGAGCCGAATACACGAACGGGCTCCCGTCAGGGAGCCCGCAAGCGCGACCGCGCGTCGCGGCCAGTGCCGCGAAAGCCAAGCGCGCGGATGCGCGCGCCCGGCGTCTGAGGGTCTAACAAGAAACCGGCAAAAAACTCAGGCAGAGAGTTTTTTGCGACCGCGCGCGCGGCGGGCGCGCAGGATCTTGCGGCCGCCGACGGTCGCCTTGCGTGCGAAGAACCCGTGGCGACGGGCGCGTACGAGATTGCTGGGCTGGAATGTCCGCTTCATCGGATCGTCCTCGTTCGATAGAATGGGCGACGCATCAGCGCCGGTAAAACAAAAAGGGCCGCCCGCGAAGGCGACCGCCATACAGCGCGCGCACTTAAAGGCCGCCGCAATCCAAGTCAAGATAGGCGATGCATGGTACGGCAGGCCGGCCGGCCATCGCGACATCGACCGTGGCCGCGCCGCGCGCCAGCCCTTGTCATCGGCCCAAGCGGCAGGCTTGGCGACGGTACAACCGGAATGGTTGCTTTCGCGCTAGCCGACGCGCGGCGGGGCTCGACTTGCCGCGCGCGCTGCGCCATCGTGGCCGCCAACAGGGGGAATTTCGGCTTGGTCGCACTGGTTCGCACGGTCGCCTATCTTGGGCTGGAAGCGCGCGCGGTGGAGGTGCAGTGCCAGGTCGCGCCCGGCGTGCCGCGCTTCGCCGTGGTCGGCCTGCCGGACAAGGCGGTGGGCGAGAGCCGCGAGCGGGTGCAGGCCGCGCTCTCCGCCATGGGACTGGCGCTGCCGCCCAAGCGGATCACGATCAACCTTTCTCCCGCCGATCTGCCCAAGGAAGGGTCGCATTACGACCTGCCGATCGCGCTGGCATTGCTCGCCGCGATGGGCGTGACCGATGCCGAACAGCTCGCCGATTTCGTCGCGGTGGGAGAACTCGCGCTGGATGGCCGCGTGGTGCCGAGCCCCGGCGTGCTGCTCGCCGCGTTGCATGCGAGCGAAGCGGAATGCGGGCTAATCTGCCCCGCCGCGCAAGGGGCGGAGGCCCGCTGGGCGAGCGGGGTACCGGTGGTCGCCGCGCCCGATCTCATCGGCCTGCTCAATCACCTGAAGGGCACCGCGCGCCTGCCCGATCCAGAGCCCGGCGGCGTCGCCGAGACCGAGCCGGGGCCGGACCTCAAGCGGGTCAAGGGGCAGGAAACCGCCAAGCGCGCGCTGGAGATCGCCGCCGCAGGTGGGCACAATTTGCTGATGGTCGGGCCGCCGGGCGCAGGCAAAAGCCTGCTCGCGAGCTGCCTGCCCGGCATCCTGCCGCCGCTTTCCGCCGGAGAGGCGCTGGAGGTGAGCATGGTCCAATCGGTGGCGGGTACGCTGGAGGGCGGGCGGATGAGCCGCACCCGCCCATTCCGCGCGCCGCACCATTCGGCCAGCATGGCGGCGCTGACCGGCGGCGGGCTGAAGGTGAAGCCGGGAGAGGTCTCCCTCGCGCATCTGGGGGTGCTGTTCCTCGACGAGCTGCCCGAATTCCAGCGCGCGGTGCTCGATTCGCTGCGCCAGCCGCTGGAGACGGGCAAGGTGGATGTCGCGCGCGCCAACGCGCATGTCAGCTTCCCCGCCCGGGTTCAGCTGGTCGCGGCGATGAACCCGTGCCGCTGCGGCCATCTGGGCGACCCCGCGCTCGCCTGCAGCCGCGCGCCGCGCTGCGCCGCCGATTACCAGAGCAAGGTTTCGGGCCCGATGCTCGACCGGATCGATCTGCATGTGGAGGTCGACCCCGTCAGCGCGGCGGACCTCGCCCTGCCCCCACCTGCGGAGGGCAGCGCCGAAGTCGCCGCGCGGGTCGCCGAAGCCCGCCGCCGCCAGACGGCCCGCGGCGAAGCAAGCGGCGCGCGCACCAATGCAGAGCTGGACGGCGACGCGCTGGAAAGCTTCGCCACCCCGGACGAGGCGGGCCGCAAACTGCTGATGCAGGCTGCCGAGGCGATGCGCCTCTCCGCTCGCGGCTACACCCGGATGCTGAGGGTCGCGCGCACCATCGCCGACCTCGCTGGCGCGGAGAATGTCGGGCGCATCCACGTGGCGGAAGCGCTGAGCTACCGCCGGATGGGGGTGCGGGGGTAATCGGTTAAATTAACACTTCCGCCCTATCTTCTTCTGCATCGGCAAGCGGGGGAAGAGAAAATGCGGTTGCGCTGGTCAGTGTTCATAGTCGCGGTGCTGTTGTCTCATCGTCCCTTGGATGCACGCGAGAGGGTTCAGGCCGATAGCGCACAAGCGCACGCCGACAGCGTTGGCGCGCTAGCACTCCTTCCCTTGCTCGATGAGAAGGTCGGGCCAGAAGAGAATGCAATTCTTTCGCCCGCCAGCGTCGAACAAGCGTTCGGCCTTGCGGAATTGGGCGCGGATGGCGCTACGCGCGAGCAGATCCAAGCCATCCTGTCTCCACCGTCCGATTCTCACGCGCTGGAATTCGAAAGCGAAGACGCCACGGTTTCGATCGCGAATTCACTCTGGTTGTCGGACCGCATCCGCTTCAGCAAAGAATATGTTGCAGATGCGGCGGCACGTTATGCCGCCACCGCCGAACAGGTCGATTTCAGGAACAAGGAAGCGGTGGTGGATCGGGTGAACGCCTGGTCCAAAGAGGCAACGCGAGAGCTTATCCCCAAGATCATCCGCGAGAATGATATCGGCCCAGGTACGACCGCGATCCTGGCCAACGCGCTTTATTTCGAAGGCGGTTGGGCGAACAAATTCGGTTCCGCGAGCGAGCAGCCGTTCCTGTTCGGAAATGGTCAGGAGAAACCGTTCGTCCTCATGCACGAGCGAGCTCACCTAGTGCACGCATCCAAAGGCGGCTGGAAAGCGGTGCGGATCCCCTACGCCGAGCGGCGCTATGTAATGGATGTCATCATCCCCAAGCGGCGCACCGTGATGGCGAAGGCACCAGATCTAGGCACGATCGATAAGCTTACGCATGCGCTAAGCCAAAACGAGCCCCGCTATACCGAACTGTCGCTCCCGCGTTTCGAAGCAGCCTTCGATACCGGACTGATCGAACCTCTGAAGACGCTGGGCCTTCGCTTGCCCTTCAGTGACGAAGCCGATTTTTCCCGCATGTCAGAGCCTGGCGAGCCTGCGTTATCGATCAACAGGGTCAAACATTTTACCCGGTTGCAAGTGTTCGAAAAAGGAACGCGAGCTGCAGCGGTGACGGTACTGTCCGTGATAGTGGTCACCGGACCGAGACGGGAGCCACCAAAACCCGAAAAGTTCATCGTCGACCGCCCCTTCGCGTTCGTCGTTCGCGACCTCGAAACCGATACCGTTCTTTTCGTTGGTCGGATCGCAAACCCGGCGGCTTACGATGCGCCGGCATCGGCGGTGAGAGAGAAACCCGCTCCGGACGCGGACGAACCTTAAGCTTCCGAATACGGCGTATTCTCGATCCGACGGCGCGTGCATTTGGGCGCGCCGTTACCCTACTTCCCTCACACCAGCTCCTCGATAAACAGCGCCATCAGCATTGCCTGGCTGGTGACGCCGGCTTTGGCATAGACCTGGCTGAGCTGGGAACGCACGGTGCCCTCCGCCGCGCCGCGCATCGCCGCGATCTCGGCGACGCTGCAGCCTTTCAGTGCGAATACGGCGACGTCGGCTTGCGCGGGCGAGAGCGACCAGGCGGCGAAGCGCGCGTCCAGCAGGTCGGCCATGGCCCCGCGCGCGATCGCCAGTGCCTCCTCCTGCCGCGCCGCGCGGCGCAGCGTGTCGCGCAGCACCTTCGCGCCCAATGCCACGGCGAGGAACAGCGCCAGCGCGACGAGGCATTCGAGCAGCACCTCGCCCACCGCGCCGCGCGTCGCCAGCTCCAGCCAGTCGGCCACGCCGTCGATCACGAAATAGAGCGCGGCGGCAAGCTGCACCGCCACGATGGCGAGCGGCGCGACGGCGTCTTGCGGCAGGGTTGGGGTGGTCATTCGTGCATCCGCTTTCGCTGGAATCCTCTCGGGTAAGCGCCTGCTTATGGCCGCTGCGTGCGCCCGGCACTAGCTCCGCCGCTCACACGCAGCACGAGGTACGCCATGACCACCGATCGAGACATTGCCAGAGACACCCTGTCCAAGGTGCCCGCCGTCACGCTGGGCTTCTGGATCGTGAAGATCCTCGCCACAACGCTGGGCGAAACCGGCGGCGACACGCTGTCGATGACCTTCAATCTGGGCTACCTCGTCAGCACCGCGATCTTCGTGGTGCCGCTGGTCGCGCTGGTGATCTGGCAGGTGCGCGCGGCGAAGTTCCACCCGGCGCTGTACTGGGCGACGATCATCGCCTCGACCACGGCGGGGACCACGATGGCGGATTTCGCGACCCGCTCCATCGGGATCGGCTATCCCGGCGGGGCGAGCCTGCTGCTGGCGCTGGTCCTGCTGAGCCTGCTGGTATGGCACCGCGCGATGGGTACCGTATCGGTCAACCGGATCGCCAGCCCGCGGGCCGAGACCTTCTACTGGGTCACGATCACCTTTTCGCAGACGCTCGGCACCGCGCTGGGCGACTGGGCGGCGGATACCGGCGGGCTGGGCTATCTGGGCGGGGCGGCGCTGTTCGGCGGCGGGCTGGCGATCCTGGCGCTGCTTTATCTCACCACCAGCGCGAACCGCGTGGCGCTGTTCTGGGCGGCGTTCGTGCTGACCCGCCCGCTGGGCGCGACGGTGGGCGATTTCCTCGACAAGCCGGTGGCGAAGGGCGGACTGGCGCTCAGCCGCCCGATCGCCTCGCTGGTGCTGCTGGCGGCGGTGGCGCTGCTGGTGTGGCTGATCCCGCAGCGCGCCGGATCGCATCCGGGCGGTGAGGCGCAGGCCTAGCTCTCGGCGTAGCGCGTGTTCGCGAGCTTGCAGCGCGTGTAATCCGGCGCGCCGTCGTTCCACCACACCGGGCCGCGTTCGCCCAGCGCGACTTTGGCCGCGTGAACCCGCGTACGGGCGGCCTTTTCCGCTCCGGTATCGCCGGCGCGCTTCGCTGCGCCGACCGCGCGGCGGGCATCCATCAGGTCGTTAACCAGCGCCTGCCGGCGCTCTTCGGGAAGGGAGGGGTCGGTCGCGCGCCACAGCACGCCGTCGACCACGATGTAGCGGCCGTCGGGCGTATGCTCCGGCCCCTCGTTGCGATCACTCACCTACCCGGCGGGCTCGGTCAGCTCGCGATCGAGCGTGCCCTCGCGCACGCCGCGGGCTCGTTCGGGCAAATTGGCGCGGGCGATCATGGTAAGATCCATGCCGGTCAGCATCCGCCCGTCATGCGCGAGCAGCGCGATCGGGCCGACCGGCATGCGGTCGCGCTCGTCCACCAGCACCGGGTCGGTCGGGGTGCGTTCGGCGGCGTATTTCTGCCCCCACTGGCGCAGCGCGAGCATGGCGGGCAGCAGGTCCTTGCCCTTCTCCGTCAACCGATACTCGATCCGCCGTCGGTCCTCGGGGTGCGGCTCGCGGTCGAGAATGCCATTCTCCACCAGCTTGGTCAGTCGGTTGGAGAGGATGTTGCGCGCGATGCCGAGCTCGTTCAGAAATTCCTCGAAATGATGCAGCCCGTTGAAACTGGCGCGCAGGATCATGAACGCCCAACGCTCGCCCATCACCTCCAGCGCTTCGGGCAGGCCACAGGCACTCAGTTCGCGTAGGGGCTCTCGTACCTTGTCGATCATCGCAATCCTCTCGAACGGGTCACGCTACGCCCGCGCAGGCAATCACCCAAGGGAATATACGTTTCAGGTTGCAACCTGCTACCTTTCATAATAGGTGGCGATCCGCAACTCGAACCGGAGCGAAAGCGTTGCGTCGTCATCTGCGGTTCGATGCACGAAGGAAGGACAACCCATGCTGAACCCCGCGAAATCGACCCGCTCTCTCGCCGCCTGCGCTTCCATAGCCGGGCTCGCCCTCGGCTGGACCGCGCTGAGCTTCGGCGCGGCGCTGAGTCCCGCGCCCGCCTCCGCCGATGGCGGCCCCTATTATCGCGCGGAGCTGGCCCAGCCCGCAGGGGAAGCCACGATCATCGCGCGCGGTACCGCCTGGTCGTGCCAGGATACGGTCTGCGCCGCCTCGAAGAAGAGCAATCTGCGCCCGATCCACGTCTGCCGCCATCTGGCGAAGAAGGCCGGCGAAGTGACCCGCTTCACGGTCGAGGGTGTCGATTTCAGCGCGGAGGAAATCGCCGACTGCGCGAAATGACGCGCTAGATCAGCCCGCGCGCACGCAAATCCTCCGCCAGGGTCGGGGCATCGCGGAAGTGGTGCCCCTGCCAGCCGAGCGCACGCGCCGCGGCGATATTGTCGGCATTGTCGTCGATGAACAGCATTCGTTCGGGCGCATGGCCGAACCGCCGCGCGGCAAGGCGGTAGATCGCCGGATCGGGCTTCGCGAGCTTCTCGCGCCCGGAGACGACGATGTCGCTGAAATGGTCGAGCACCGGCCAGTCGGGTGAGAACTGGTCCCAGAACTCGGCACCGAAATTGGTGATCGCGTAGAGCGGCATCCCACGCGCCGCCAGCGCCTCGACCAGCTCGGCCGTGCCCGGCACCGGCCCGGGAATGCTCTGGGGGAAGCGGGTCGCGTAGGCTTCGATCACCGGGGCATATTGCGGGAACAGCGCCCGGCGTTCGGCCACCATGTCAGCAGGGCGCGACCACGATCGACCTGCCCGTGCCACGCTTCCGTCACGGCGTGGGCATAGACCCACGCGATCTCGTCCGGATCGTCCAGCACCTGCGCGAACAGCACGCGCAGATCCCATTGCACCAGCACGCGGCCGACATCGAAGACGACCGCGTCCACACGCGAAACGACCGGCGCGGAAGGGTCCGCCCGGTCGCTCATGCTGTCGGATTCTGCGAAGCGTCCGGCATGCGGACGCGCGCCATCAGCCCTGGCGGGCCTTGAACTTGCGCACCGTCTTGTTGATGACGTAGGTGCGACCGCGACGGCGGATCACGCGGCAATCGCGATGGCGGTTCTTCAGCGACTTGAGGCTGTTGCGAATCTTCATGGTTTCGTTCCCGGGAATTGAAATCGGCACCGCAGATGGTCTGCGATGCCGCAAAAATCAAGGCGGGCGGATAATCGGGGGCCCGATGCGAGTCAAGCGCCGAACCGCCGAGAGCACGGCTCGGCACAGAAGCGCCGGCGGCGCGTTTGGGTGGGGAAGAGAGAGGAGTCCTCCCATGCGTATCCGGTCCGCCCTGCTTGCCGCGTCCCTGCCCATTACCCTCGCCGCGTGCGCGACCATGGGCAGCCCCAGCCCGGTCGACGTGACCCGCTTCGTCGAGCCAAGCGCGACCGCGCGGCTGGGCACCGGCACCGCCTTCGTCGAGGCAGCACCCGGATCGCCGGAGGACGGGCTGGCGATGAGCCCCTATATTTCCGCAGTCGCCTCGCAGCTCAACCGCATCGGCTATCGCGAAACGGCGCGCGGCACGGCGGATCAGGTGGTGCAGGTGCGCATCCAGCGTTCGCAGATCGACGCGCAGGGCCGGCGCAGCCCCGTCAGCGTCGGCGTGGGCGGTAGCACCGGCAGCTATGGCTCGGGCCTCGGGCTTGGGCTCGGCATCAATCTGGGCGGCGGTGGCGGCGGCCCGCGCATTGCGACCCAGCTGGGCGTGATGATCCGCGACCGCGCGACCAACGAGGTGCTGTGGGAAGGCCGCGCCGATTTCGACGCGCCCGCCGCATCGCGCTATGCGACCCCTGCCGGGAGCGCGCAGGTGCTGGCGGACGCCGTGTTCCAGAACTTTCCCGGCAATAATGGCGAAACAGTAAGTGTGGAGGTTCCCGAGTGAGCGACATCGCGATCGATACCCAGTTCGACAGCGGAAATATCGAAGTCAAATCGGTGGACGGCGCGAGCGCGCAGCTCGCCTTGCGCAAGGATAAGGACAGCGAATTCGCGCAGTGGTTCCATTTTCGGGTGACGGGTGCCGCGGGGCGCGCGCTCGAACTGACGCTGACAGGTCTGAACGACAGCGCCTATCCGGCGGGCTGGCCCGACTACCGTGCCTGCGTGTCGGAAGATCGCGCCTTCTGGGGCCGGGCCGACACGACTTTCGACAAGGACGCCGGAAACGGCACGCTCACCATCCGCTACACCCCCGCAAGCGACATCGCGTGGTTCGCCTATTTCGCGCCCTATTCGATGGAGCGGCACCACGATCTGGTGGCCGAGGCCGCCGCGGCGGAAGGCGTCGCCTATCGCCGCCTGGGCGCGACGCTCGACGGGCAGCCGCTCGATTGCCTCGAAATGGGCGAGGGCGAGAAACAGGTGTGGCTCTATGCGCGCCAGCATCCGGGCGAGAGCATGGCCGAATGGTGGATGGAGGGCGCGCTCGAATGCCTGACCGACCCGGCCGACACGCTGGCCCGCGCCCTGCGTGAAAAGTGCCGTTTCCATATCGTGCCCAATTGCAATCCGGACGGTTCACGCCGCGGGCATCTGCGCACCAATGCCATCGGCACCAATCTCAACCGCGAATGGGAAAGCCCGAGCGCGGAAAAATCGCCCGAAGTGCTCGCCATCCGCAACGCGATGGACCAGACCGGCGTCGATTTCGCGATGGACGTCCACGGCGACGAGGCGATCGCGGCCAATTTCCTCGCCGGGTACGAAGGCATCCCGAGCTGGACCGACGAAGGCGGCGAGCGCTTCTATCGCTTCCAGCGTATCCTCGCCCGGCGCACGCCCGACTTCCAGGCCGAGAAGGGCTATCCCAAGTCGAAGCCCGGCACCGCCAACATGACGATAAGCACCAATCAGGTCGCCGAGCGTTACGGCGCGACGGCGATGACTTTGGAAATGCCGTTCAAGGACAACGCCGACTGGCCCGATCCGGCGCAGGGGTGGAGCCCCGAGCGGTGCAAGGCTCTGGCGCGCGACTGCCTCGCCGCACTGCTCGAATGGCTCGATGAAGGCTGAACCGGTACGTAACTTTACCGTCGTCACCCTGGGTGTCGTCGGAGCCGTCTTTCTCGTCGCCAGCCTGATTTCGCTGTCGAATTCCAACCAGTGGTTCGTGCGGGTGCTCGATTTCCTCCGCGAACCCTGGGGTTGGCTGGCCCTGTTGCTGGGGGTCGTGGCGGTCCTGGTCAAACGTCCGGCGGGCTATGCCGTTGGCGCGTTGTTCGTGGCGACCGTGCTGATCCAGCTGGTGCGTATCTGGCCTTATGTCCCGCTGGCGAACGACCAGATCCGTCTGTCGCACAAGACCGGCGCGGGGGCGTGCTTCACCGCCCTTGCGCTCAACGTGAAACAATCGAACGACCAGTATGCGCCCGTCGCCTCCCTGATCCGCGAGCAGGAGCCGGACCTGCTGCTGTTGATGGAAACCGATGGCGCCTGGAAAAGCGCCTTGTCCGACGAACTGGCCCGGTTCGCCCATGTGAGCGCCATGCCGCTCGACAACACCTACGGCATGATCTTCGCCACCCGGCTGGAACTCGAACAGGCGCGAATGGTGGCCAACACCTCCGCCGACACGCCGACTATGTACGCGACGCTGGGCCTGCCCAACGGGCGAAGGTTCGAATTCGTGGGGCTGCATCCGCGCCCGCCCAGACCGGGGCAGGATACCGATACGCGCGATGCGAACATCGCCCGCGCGGGGCGGGTCACGCCGAACCGACTGGCCGATGTGCTGGTAATGGGCGATTTCAACGATGTCCCCTGGTCGAGCACCACCAGCCGTTTCCGGCACGAGGGCGGCTATCGCGATCCGCGTATCGGACGCGGGACGTTCCCGACCTTCCCCGCCGGTCATCTATGGCTGGGATGGCCACTCGACCAGATTCTGGTGAAGAACGCGATGGAGGTCCAAAGCTTCTCGGTGCTCCGCGATGTCGGCGCGGATCACCGCCCGATGCGCGCGCGGCTGTGTCTGGGATAACCGACCCGCGTCAGCCGAGGCTGGCAGGTCCGAAGGCGCGTGGGAGGAGATCGCTGAGCTTGACCCGATGCGTCTGCTCGGGGCCGACGCACAGGATTTCCGGGTCGGTCCCGCCCAGCTGGGCGAGTTCATTGAGCACCTGGCGGCACCGCCCGCATGGCGTGATCGGCTCCACGCCGGGGCCGGTCACCGCGACCTTCACCAGCCCGCCGCGCACCCCGTCGGCCATCGCTTTCGACACCGCCACCGTCTCGGCGCAGAGCGACAGGCCGTAGCTGGCGTTCTCGATATTGGTGCCCGTGACGATCGAACCATCTGCAAAGGCCAGCGCCGCGCCGACCGCGAAGTTCGAATAGGGGGCATAGGAGCGCTCCGCCGCTTCGCGCGCGGCGGCGATGAGGTCGTCTTCGGTCATGCGGTGTGCCCTACTGTGTGCGCGGCCGAATGGCGAGCGCGCTCACGGCTGCACCACCACCCATTCGAGCGGTTCGTCGGCGGCCTGCGTCGGGAGCGCGTGGTTGGCGCTCCACAGCAGCCAGGGCCGCCCGCCATAGGTCGGGGCGAAGCGGTCGCGGGTGAGCCACAGCTGCCGCTCCAGCCGCGCGGCGATGGTGTAGCGATCCTCGAATTCGGGCGAGACCTTCAGAATCACCGGCTTGCCGACATGCATTTCGATCTGGTTGATGAAGGTCATCAGCTCGCTTTCCACCTGCGCGTCGCCCACTTGCGGGTCGCATTCCTCGCCGGTCTTCGTCAGCGCGATCGCGGGCGGCAGCATCGCCTGCCCGCGCGGCACGGTCGTGACGAAATTGGCCGATTGCCCGTCCGCCAGCCGGCACGGGTCGAACACGTGCACCACCCCGACCTGCAAGCCGGCGGCGCGCGCCGCGGCGTAGTCGCGCGCGAAGGCCGGGTCCTCCCCGTCCGCGCCCGACGTCGCCAGCAGATAGACGAAGTCGGCCCCGATCGCGTGCAGCACCGGAAACTCGACCGCGCCGCTCTCCGCACTCACGAATGCGCCCTGGTCGGGATAGGCGTCCTCCGCCGGGCGGAAAGTGCGCGTTTCCCACCACCACCAGCCCCCGGCGAGCAATGCGAAGAGCACCAGCGCGCCGATGATCCGCGCACGCCAGCGCCTGGCCTTCTTCGTGGTGCGCGCCATCGCTCCTCAGCCCTTGATGTGGAGGACGCAGATCAGCGTGAACAGCCGCCGGGCGGTGGCGAAGTCGGTCTCCACCTTCCCCTCCAGCCGCTCCATCAGCAGCTCGGCAGCGTTGTTGTGGACCCCGCGCCGGGCCATGTCGATCGTCTCGATTTCCGCCGGAGTCGCCTTGCGGATCGCCTGATAATAGCTGTCGCAGATGGCGAAGTAATCGCGAATCGGGCGGCGAAACCGCGCAAGGCCGAGCTGCAATTCCTCCAGCGGTTCGTCGTCGTCGGAGCGGATGTCCATCTTCAACCGCCCGTCGACCACGCTCAATTGGAGCCGGTACGGCCCGTCATGCCCGTTTTCCGCACTGCGCACCGGGCGGAAGGTGTTCTCGTCGATCAGGTCGAAGATCGCCACCCGCCGTTCCTGCTCGATATCGGCGTTGCGCCACAGGATGGTCTCCTCGTCGAGCGAGATATGAGAGATGCGGTGCTGGTCCATCGGTTCGGGAAGCGCAATCGCAGAAGAAGCGACCGCTCGGCAAGGGGCTCGCGCATCATCCCCGCTTTCCACAGCGCGGGTGTTGCCGGATCGCTTGCCAGCATCCCGGGCGATCCGCATGAGAGGGTGCATGGCCCAAGATACCCTGCTCGAACGCCCCGAAATCGCATCCTCTGCCGAGGCTGCCGGCGCGCGCGCGCTGCCCGCGAATCTGGAGGCGGAGGCGTCGTTCCTGGGTGCGGTGCTGATCGACAATCGCGTGGTCGAGGACCTGGCTGCCCCGATTCGGCCCGAGCATTTTCACGCGCCGATCCACGCCCGCATCTTCGAGCGCGTGCTGACGCTGATAGATCGCAACGCCACCGCCAGCCCGGTGACGCTGAAGCCCTATTTCGAAGGGGACGAGCTGCTCAAGGAACTGGGCGGGACGACCTATCTCGCGCAGCTGACGCAGGACGGCACCGGGCTGCTGGCGGCGCGCGATCTCGCCCAGCAGATCTACGACCTCGCCCTGCTGCGCGAGCTTATCAGCGTGGGCCGCGGGCTGGTGGAGGAGGCGTTCGACACCTCGCAGGAGGTCGAACCGATGAAGCAGATCGAGCGGGCCGAGGCCTCGCTCTACGCCGTGGCCGAAGGCGCGATTACCGCGAACGAGGCGAGCAAGTTCTCCGCCGCGACGACCAAGGCGCTGAGCCTGATCCAGCTCGCGATCAATGCGGGCGGCGGCATTTCGGGCAAGACCACCGGACTGACCAGCGTCAACGAGAAGGTCGGCGGGCTGCACGATTCCGACCTCATCATCCTGGCCGGACGTCCCGGCATGGGCAAGACCTCGCTCGCGACCAATATCGCCTTTAATTGCGCCGACCGGCTGCTGCGCGATCGGCGCGACGGGATCGAGGAATCGATCGGGGCGGGCGTCGCCTTCTTCAGCCTGGAAATGAGCGCCGACCAGCTCGCCACGCGTATCCTGGCCGAACAGGCGCAGATCAGTTCCGAGGCGCTGCGCATGGGCAAGATTAGCCGCGACGATTTTCAGAAGCTCGCGATCGCCAGCCAGAAGCTGGCCGAGCTGCCGCTGTTCATCGACGACACCCCCGCCCTCACCATCGCGGGGCTGCGCACCCGTGCGCGGCGGCTGAAGAGGAAGCACGAGATCGGCCTGATCGTGGTCGACTACCTCCAGCTGCTGCAGGGTTCGGGCCGCGCCAACGACAACCGCGTGAACGAGATTTCGGAGATCAGCCGGGGCCTGAAGACGCTGGCGAAGGAGCTGGAGGTGCCGGTGATCGCGCTTTCCCAGCTGTCCCGCGCGGTCGAACAGCGCGACGACAAGCGCCCGATGCTGTCGGACCTGCGCGAATCGGGCTCGATCGAGCAGGACGCCGACATGGTCTGGTTCGTCTATCGCGAGGATTATTACGTCGCCGCGAAGGAGCCCAAGCGGCCCACCGAGGCGGACGATCAGGCGATCCACGAACAGCACGCGCAATGGGCGGCACAGATGGAACAGGTCTACGGCCTCGCCGAGCTGATCGTGGCGAAGCAGCGCCACGGTTCGACCGGCAAGGTGCGCCTGAAGTTCGAGCCGCGGATCACCCGCTTCTCCGACCTCGCCGAGGACATGCGCGCCAGCGACTACGATTGACGATCGAAACCGGCGACTGATTCGCTTGCGCCCGGCCCGCCCGCCTGCGACGGTCGGGCGATGGCCAAGGGGGAAACCGACACCGCGCTGCGTTTCGAAGGCGTTTCCAAGCGCTTCGGCAGCGTCCGCGCGGTGGACGATGTCTCGATCGCCATAGCGCCGGGCAGTTTCGTCGCGCTGGTCGGTGCGTCGGGTTCGGGCAAATCGACGCTGATGAAGACGGTCAACCGGCTGGTGGTGCCCGATAGCGGGCGCGTCCTGCTGCGCGGCGAGGACGTCGCCAGCCTGCCGCCCGCGAAGCTGCGCCGCCGGATCGGCTACGTCTTCCAGTCGATCGGCCTGTTCCCTCATATGACCGTGGCCGAAAATATCGGCATCATTCCGCGCCTGGCAGGCGATCGGATCGGGTCCGACCGGATCGCCGAACTGCTCGAACTGGTGGAACTCGACGGCAGCTATGCCACCCGGATGCCGAGCGAGCTGTCGGGCGGGCAGCGCCAGCGCATCGGCGTGGCGCGCGCCTTGGCGGGCGATCCGGTGCTGCTGCTGCTCGACGAGCCGTTCGGCGCGCTCGACCCCGTCACGCGCGACCAGCTGGGCGAGCGGGTGCGTAAGCTGCACCGCGATCTCGACCTCACCAGCGTGATGGTGACGCACGATATGGCCGAGGCGCTGCTGCTCGCCGACCGCGTGCTGGTGATGGATGGCGGACGCGTCGTCGCCGACGAGGAACCGCGCGCACTGGTCAACGGCGCGGGCGGCGAGGTGGCGCAAGGCTTCGTCGCGGTGCCGCGCGCGCAGGCCGAACGGCTGGCGGAACTGGAGATTTGAGCGGGTTCTGGGCCACGCTGTTCGGGCTCGGCGACAAGCTCGCCGCGCATGTCGTGCTGGCCTCCGCCGCGATCGCGCTGGGCATCGCGGTGGCGCTGCCGCTGGCCCTGTGGGCGAGCCGCAATGCCGCCGTGGCGCGCCTTTCGCTGGGTTTCGCCAGTCTGGTCCAGACGATCCCCGCGCTGGCGCTGCTCGCCCTGTTCTTCCCCGTCCTGCTGTTCGCGCGCGGCATCTTCGGCGACGGCCTGCCCACGCTCGGCTTCCTGCCCGCCCTGCTGGCGCTGTCGCTCTACGCGCTGCTGCCGATCCTCAGGAACGCGGTCACCGCGCGCGAGCATATGGAGCCCGGCGTGCTGGAGGCGGCGGACGGCGTCGGCATGAGCGGGTGGCAGAAGCTGCGGCTGGTCGAGGCACCACTCGCCGCGCCCTATGTCATGGCAGGCATCCGCACCGCGGCGGTATGGACGATCGGCGCGGCGACGCTTTCCACCACCATCGGCCAGCCGAGCCTGGGCGATCCGATCTTCGCCGGGTTGCAGACGCAGAACTGGACGCTGGTGCTGGCGGGCTGCGTTGCCAGCGCGGCGCTGGCGATGGTGGCGGACGCCCTGCTGGGCACGATCGAGCGCGGCTTCGCCAGCCGCAGGCGCTGGCTGGTATGGACCGGGTTCGGCATCGCGGCGCTCGGCATCGCCGCCTCCGCCTGGGTCCTGTACGGCCCCAGCCCGCGCCGCGAAGGGCGAACGATCACCATCGCGGCCAAGCCGTTCAGCGAGCAATACATCCTCTCGCGCCTGATCGGCGACCGGCTGGAGGGCGCGGGCTACCGGGTCGACTATCGCGACGGGCTCGGCTCGGCGGTGGTGCAGCAGGCGGTTGCGAGCGGCGCGATCGACATCGCGGCCGACTACACCGGTACGCTGTGGGCCAATGAGCTGAAGCGGGAGGACAATCCGGGGCGGGAGGCGATGTACCGCACCGTCGTGGACTGGGAACGGCGGAATGCGGGCGTGACCGTGCTCGGTCGGCTGGGCTTCGAGAACGCCTACGCGCTGGCGATGCGGCGAGACCGAGCTCGCGCGCTGGGCGTTTCGTCCATCGCCGACCTCGCGCCCGTGGCCTCGCGGCTGGTGATCGGCGGCGATCCCGAATGGTTCGAACGGCCCGAATGGTTGGCGGTCGAGAACGCCTACGGCCTGCGCTTCGCCGAGGCGCGGACCTTCTCCCCCACCTTCATGTACAACGCACTGAAATCGGGCGAGGCCGACGTCATCAGCGCCTACAGCTCCGACGGGCGGATCGCGGCGGATGCTCTGGTGACGCTGGCCGATCCGAAGGGCGCCTTGCCGAGCTACGATGCGCTGATCCTGCTCGCCCCGACCGTGGCCGACGATGCACGGTTGCGCGCCGCGCTGGAGCCGCTGCTGGGCGCGATCGACGTCGAAACGATGCGGCAGGCGAACCTATCGGTCGATCGCACCGACGCGAAAAAGGTCTCGCCCCAGCAGGCCGCGCAATGGCTCGCGCGGGAAATCGGGCTGGACTAGCGCGCGCGCTTCCAGGTCTGCGACTTGCAGAACGGACCGATACAGCCCTTCACCGTCAGCGTGTTGGCGTCCGCGCGTTCGAGGCGTGAGCTGTAGGTCTTACCCGCCTTGGGATCGTAGATCTCGCCCTTCCACTCGTTACCCTTGTAGGGGCGGAAGCCCGTCAGCACTGCCATACCGAGAAGGCGCCGGCTGCGCAGCTTGGGATCGGGATTGTTCACGTCGCGCTGGCCCGCACCCTGTGGCGGGGCCTTCAGGAATTTCACCACCTTGCCGCACACGGTTTCGCCGCAGCGCCCGATCTCCACGATCGCATCGCCATCCTGCGTGATCCACCGCCCGGCGACCGATTCCTGCGCGAGAGCGGGGGCGGTCGGGGCCGCGAGCGAAAGCGCGAGCACGGCGGCGGCGACATGGGATCTCATCGACAATCCTTCCTGCAAAGAGGCGGGATGACGCTCCCGCTGCCGTTACCTTAGCCGAACCCTGCCCCTTGCGGCCAGTCGGGAGAAGCGAGCGCCATCACCTTGAACAGCGCGCCCATCTCCTCCGGATCGGTCAGCCGGCGGTGCGCTGCGCGGATTTCCTCGTCGCGGTTCGGGGCCGACTTGGCGAGCACCGCGGCGCGCGCGTCGATCCCCAGCGCGCGCAGCCATCGGCCCTGGTCCGTCGTGCCGTCCCAGCGCGCGCCATGCGCGTGGGCCACGTCGCGCAGCGCGGCGAAGTCCACATGCGCGGTCAGATCCGCCTCCCCCGGATGGGCGAAGACACCGACCTTCTCGTGCCGCTTCACCGCCTGCAGCGTGGAGCCGGTGCGCGGCGCGTCGTATCCGTAATCGATCAGCAGCGCCGCACCGCCCTGCGCCGCCAGTCGCCGCGCGATCTCCTGAACGCTCGCCGCCGCAGCGGGACTGGTTTCGATGATCGTGCCCTCGGGCGTGTCGCGGCGTTCCGGCGGCACGGCGCTGTCCATCGGACGGTCGCCAGCGACGAAGACGAAGGCCTCGCCATCGAGCCCCACCATCCGCTCGCGCCAGCCCGGCCCGGACCGGACCAGCTGGCGCACCGGCAGGGCATCGAGGAATTCGTTCGCGACCAGCAACAGCGGCGCATCCTCCGGCACGCCGGCGGGATCATCGTGGAAATGCGCCTCCGGCACGGCCTGCGCCTGCACCGCGCGCAAGGCGGGTGAGCCCTCCACCAGATGCACCTCTGGCGCGAGGCCGACCTGCCGCATCGCGCGCAGGGCATCCTTCGCCAGCGTTCCGCGTCCGGGGCCGAGCTCGACATAGAGCACGTGCTCCGGCTTGCCCGCGCGCATCCACAGATCGGCCAGCCACAACCCGATCAGCTCGCCGAACATCTGGCTGATTTCCGGCGCGGTGGTGAAATCGCCCGCTTCGCCCAGTGGGTCGCGCGCCGCGTAATAGCGCGCATTGCTCTCGCCCATGAACTGCGAGACCGGGATCGGCCCGTGGGTGCGGATCAGGCGGCGGAAGCGCGCTGCGGTATCGCGCACCCCTTCCTCCACGCCCGGCTCGTCAGGCATCGAGGCGCGTATCTCCCACGGGCTTGGTGACGGTCGGGCGGCGCCAGAGCGACCACGCCATGATCGCCAGCCCGACCAGGATCATCGGGATCGACAGCCACTGCCCGCGCGACAGGCCGGTTTCCGTTACCACATAGGCGAGGTAGCTGTCCGGCGCGCGGAAGAATTCGTTGATGAAGCGCGCACCCGCGACGAACACCGTGAACAGGCCGACCAGCAGGCCGGGCCGCCAGCGCGCCTTGGTGTACCAGAAGACGCATAGTAACACGATCGCGGGCACCAGCCCCTCCAGCGCCGCCTGGTAGAGCTGGCTGGGATGGCGCGGCACCTGCAGCGGGTCGGTCGGGAAGATCATCGCCCACGGCACATCGGTCGGGCGGCCGTAGAGCTCGCCATTGATGAAGTTCGCGATCCGGCCGAAGAACATGCCGAACGGGACATTGACCGCGATGTAGTCGCACACGCGGATCCAGTTGAGCTGGCCGCGCCAGCTGACGAAGGCGATCGCCGCAAGCACGCCCAGTACCCCGCCGTGGAAGCTCATCCCGCCGTCCCACAGCCGCAGCAGGCCCCAGGGCATCCAGCCGGAATGGCTGAAATCGGTGAACAGTTCGGGGCGGTAGAACAGCGCGAAGCCCAGCCGCCCGCCCAGGATGATGCCGAGCGTGCAGTAGAAGAACAAATCCTCCGCATGCCGCTGCGCCATCGGTGCGCCAGGGGCCTTCACCATCTTGCTGAGGTGCCAGTAACCCAGCACGATGCCCGCGATGTAGGCGAGCGAATAGAAGCGCAGCGTGAAGAAGCCGAGATCGATGCCGGGCCGCAGACCCAGATCGGCCCAGTAGATCGGATGCTGGGCCACAGCCCCGGCCAGTAGTGACAGCACGCGCGAGACCCCTTATCGGTAGCAGCAAGAAACCCGTCGGATTTGCTGGGGCGGGCTTTGGCACATGCCGGAGCCCGAAGAAACCCTGCGCGTTTACCGGACGGGGCGAACGACGACCAGGAGAGACCATGCCGACCCAGCTCGACAATTCCCTCGATGCAATCATGGACAAGATGACCGCACCGGGGGCCCCGGCGGAGACCGTTCCGTTCACGCGCAACGGCGCGCAGATGCCGGTGCTGAAGAACGCGCCGCCCAGCATGGTGCACTATTTCGCCCATTACTGTGCCGAGCACGCCGACCTGGAATTCCTGGTCGATGCGGACAACCGGCTGACCTTCGCCGAGGCCTTCGATGCGGCGCGCCACGTCGCGGCGGGCCTGATCGCGACCCACGGCGTGGTCAAGGGCGACCGGGTCGGCATCGCGGCGCGCAATTCGGTCAACTGGATCGTCGCCTATATGGGGATCATGATGGCGGGCGGCTGTGCCACGCTGGTCAACGGTTTCTCCAATGGCGAGGAAATGGCCGACGCGATCGACATGGTCGATTCACGCCTGGTGCTGGCCGACCGCCAGCGCGCGGCGCGGCTCGACGGGATCGACCATGGTGCCACCCTGCTGCCGCTCGAACACGACAAGGCACCGGCGCAAGGACTGGCAGCCGTCTGGGGCGATCCCGATGCGACATCGCTGCCCGAGATCGGGCCGGACGATTACGCGACCCTGCTCTACACCTCGGGCTCCACCGGCCGCTCCAAGGGCGCCTATTCGGACCATCGCGGCGTCGTCCACGGCACCATGAGCTACGCGCTGCAATCGCTGATGGCGAAGAGCTATCTCGAGGCGACCGGGGACGCCCCCAGCGAACAGCCGTGTACGCTGATCGCGGTGCCGCTGTTCCACGTTACCGGCGAAGTGCCGCTGTTCCTGCAAAGCTACGCGCTGGGCCGCAAGATCGTGCTGATGGCGAAGTGGGACGCGGCCGAAGCGATGCGGCTGATCGAGGCCGAGCGCGTAACCTACTTCGCGGGCGTCCCGCTGATGACCTACGAGATGGCGACCCATCCCGAACGCGACCAATTCGACATGTCCACCTGCCGCAGCTTCGCCGCCGGTGGCGCGCCGCGCCCGGCGGACCATGTGGCGAAGATCAAGGAAGCGTTTCCCGAGGGCTTCCCCCTGCTCGGCTACGGCCTCACCGAAACCAACGCGGTTGGCTGCGGCAATTTCAACGAGAACTACATGGCCAAGCCCAACAGCACCGGCAAGCCGAGCCGTCCGCTGGTGGACATGGCGATCATGGACGATGACGGAAACCGGCTGCCGCAGGGTTCGATCGGCGAAATCTGCCTGCGCACCGCCTGCAACTTCATCGGCTACTGGAACGACGAGGAAGCGACCAGGGCCGCCTTCACCGACGACATGTTCTTCCGCACCGGGGACCTCGGGCGCTTCGACGAGGACGGCTATCTCTTCATCGTCGACCGCAAGAAGGACATCATCATCCGCGGCGGCGAGAACATCTCTTGCATCGAGGTGGAGGAAGCGATCTACGGCTGCGAAGGCATCGCCGAATGTTCCGTCTTCGGCCTGCCCGACGAACGCTATGGCGAAATCGTCGGCGCCACCTATCTGGCAAAGGAAGGGCACCGCGTGTCCGCGGACGAGCTGAGCAGCTTCCTCGAGACGCGCCTGGCACCGTTCAAGCGGCCGGAGAAAATCTGGCAGGCGCATGAGCCGCTGCCCCGGCTGGGCACGCAGAAGATCGACAAGCGTACCCTACGCGACCACTACACCAAGGAAATCCTCGGCGATTGAATAATCTCAAAATCCCCAACCAGCGCGCCGTGATCGACCGGCGCGCCCTTTCCACCGCCATCGAACAGGTGATCGAGCGGGAGGGGAAGGACGCGCGGGCCGGCGTGCTCCATTTGTTGCGAAACGCGCTCCATACCGGGCGGGTGGAGATGCGCACGCGGCTGGAACATCAGCCGTCCGCCGGGCACCAGATCACCGCCGGTTACGCCTTCCTGATCGACCAGATCGTGCGCCTGATCCACGATTACGTGGTCCAGCACGTCCATCCGGTCGCCAACCCGTCCGCCTCCGAACGGATCGCGGTCATGGCGGTGGGTGGCTACGGCCGGGCGGAAATGGCGCCGCATTCGGACGTGGACATCGCCTTCCTCCACCCCGCCCGCCGCACGCCGTGGTGCGAGCAGGTGACCGAGGCGATGCTGTACCTGCTGTGGGACCTGGGCCTGAAGGTCGGCCACTCCAGCCGCACCCCCGACGACGTGATCCGCATGTCGAAGGAAGACCTGACGATCCGCACCGCCTTGCTCGAAGGGCGCTTCCTGTGGGGCGATCGCGACCTCTACGATGCCGCCGCGGCGCGCTATCGGGCCGAGGTCGTCAAGGGCACCGAGCGCCAGTTCGTGTCAGAGAAGCTGGCCGAGCGGGACGCGCGGCACAAGCGGATGGGCGACACGCGCTATGTCGTCGAGCCCAATGTGAAGGAAGGCAAGGGCGGCCTGCGCGACCTGCAGACGCTCTACTGGATCGGCAAGTATGTGCACGGCGTGCGCAGCGCGGCGGAACTGGTCGATGCGGGCCTGTTCACCGATGCGGAATACCGCTCCTTCCGCCGGGCGGAGGGATTCATGCTGGCGGTGCGGTGCCATTTGCACGACATCACCGGGCGGGCGGAGGACCGGCTGACTTTCGATCTGCAGAAACAGGTCGCGGGCCGAATGCAGTTCGCCGACCGGCGCGGGAAGAGTTCGGTCGAACGCTTCATGCAATATTACTTCCTGCAGGCGAAGCGGGTGGGCTCGCTGACCGGCGTATTCCTGGCGCAGATCGAGGACGGCTTCGCCAAAAAGACCGCGCGTAGCGGCTTCTTCGCCGGATTCCGCGCCCGTCCGCGCCAGGTGAAGGGCTATCGCGTCGAGGGCGGGCGGATCGCCGCCCCGTCCGACGACTGGTTCGAGAAGGATCCGGTGCGCCTGATCGAAATCTTCCAGCTGGCCGAGGAGCACGAGCTGGAGGTCGACCCGCGCACCATGCGCCAGGCCGATCGCGAAAGCGGCTTCATCCGGGAAGAGACGCGAAACGACCCGCGCGCCAACGCGCTGTTTCTCGATCTGCTGGCAGGGAGGAACGACCCGGAAAAGGTCCTGCGCTGGATGAACGAGGCCGGCGTGTTCGGCCGTTTCGTGCCCGATTTCGGCCGCGTCAACGCGCAGATGCAGTTCAACATGTACCATCACTACACGGTGGACGAGCACACCATCCGCGCGATCGGCTTCCTCAGCCAGATCGAGAAGGGCGAGCTGGAGAAGGACCACCCCCGCGCCACCCGCCTGATCAAGAAGGTCGAGAACCGGCGCATCGCCTATGTCGCCACGCTGCTGCACGACATCGCCAAGGGGCGTGGCGGCGACCACTCGATTCTGGGTGCGGAAGTGGCCGAGGCGCTGTGCCCCCGCTTCGGCCTGACCGACGCGGAGACCGACCTCGTCGCCTGGCTGGTGCGCTATCACCTGCTGATGAGCGAAACCGCGTTCAAGCGCGACCTGTCCGACCCCAAGACGGTGGAGGATTTCGTCGCCGAGGTGCAACGGGTGGAGCGGCTGCGCCATCTCGCCATCCTGACCTCGGTCGATATTCGCGCGGTCGGGCCGGGCACCTGGAACAGCTGGAAGGGGCAATTGCTCGGCCAGCTCTACGATGCCTCGGTCGAGCGGATGCGGCTGGGCCACACCGTCAACCACCGGCAGGCGCGGGTGGATCAGCGCATGCGCGACGTGCGCGAGCTGCTGGGCGAGCGTGCGGACCTGCTCGAACAATATGAAGGGCTGCTGCCCGACGCCTACTGGATCGCCGAGCCGACCGACGTCATCGCGCGCAATCTGGTGCAATACGACGCGGCGCGCGATGCCAGCCACGAGCTGTCGATCCACACCGAGTTCGACGAGGAGCGGGGCGCGACGCTGGTCACCGTGATCGCCGCCGACCATCCAGGCCTGTTCACCCGCATCGCGGGCGGCATCCACCTCGCCGGCGCGAACATCATCGACGCGCGCATCCACACGACGCGCAGCGGCTGGGCGGTCGACAATTTCCTGGTGCAGGACCCGGTCGGACGCCCCTTCGGCGAGGAAGAACAACTCGCCCGGTTGAAGAAATCGATCGACGAGGCGCTGGCCAATCGCGGCGAGCTGGTGCCCCGGCTGGCGCAGCGCCCGCTACCCCGCAAACGCGCCGGTGCCTTCGACGTCGCGCCGCTGGTGACGGTCGACAACGAAGCCTCCAACCGCTTCACCGTGGTCGAGGTCAACGCGCGCGACCGCTCGGCCCTGCTCAACCGACTTGGCCGCGCGTTGTTCGAACAACGCACCATCCTCCACTCCGCGCATATCACCGCCTATGGCGAGCGCGCTGCGGACACGTTCTACGTCACCGACCTGACCGGCGACAAGATCACCGCCAAGGCGCGGCTGGAGGCGATGAAGACCGCGCTGGCCGAAGCTGCCAGCGACGAGCGGCAGGCGGAGCTGGAGACGGCCTGAGCGGTACCGCCCTGCGTCCGACCGCGTTCGGGTCAGGCCCTAATCCCGCGCGCCGAACAGCGCGGTGCCGACCCGTACATGCGTTGCGCCCAGTTGCACGGCGGTTTCGTAGTCGCCGCTCATGCCCATGCTGCGCCCCTCCAGCCCGTGGTCGCGCGCCAGCTTGTCGAGCAGGGCGAAGAACGGGGCGGGCTCGATTTCCAGCGGGGGGATGCACATCAGCCCGACGACCGGTACGTCGAGCTCGCGTGCCTGCTGGAGCAGCGCGGGCAGATCCGCAATCGCGCAGCCGCCCTTCTGCTCCTCCTCCCCCACATCGACCTGCACGAAGCACGGAACGCGGCGTCCGGTCTTGTCGTATGCCTTGGCGAGCGCCGTCAGCAGACTTGGCCGGTCCAATGAGTGGATAAAGTCGAACTTCCGCGCCGCATCTTCGGCCTTGTTCGATTGGAGGGAGCCGATCATGTGGAGTTCGATATCGGGGTGCCGCTCACGCAGAGCGGGCCATTTCGCCTCCGTTTCCTGCACCCGATTCTCTCCGAAGACGCGCTGTCCTGCGTCGATCAGCGGCTGAATCGCCTGCGCGTCGTGGGTCTTGCTGACCGCTATTAGCGTCACCTCCTCGCGCGGGCGCCGGGCAATCTTGCATGCTTTTGCGATGCGGGACTCGACATCTTCGAGGCGGGAGGCTGCGCTTTCCATCGCACGAGCCTATAGCCGCGCGATGCCCGCGATCCACCCCCTGCCGATGCTGTGGCTGCTGACCGATGTGCGCAACGATGCGCGGTTGGAACAGGCGATCGCGCGCTTGCCGACCGGGTCCGCCGTGGTGTTCCGGCATTACCACCTCGACGAAGCGGCACGGCGCAAACGGTTCGATGCGCGCGCGGCACTAGCCCGCAAGAACGGGCACGCGATGGTCCTCTCGGGCGGCGCGGAAACCGCCGCCGCATGGGGAGCCGACGGCGCTTACGCTCCCCCCGACCGTCTCGGCCCGCCGTCCGAACTGCTGCGGATCGCCACTGCGCACGATGCGGACGAGATAGCGCGGGCCGAAGCGGTGGAGGCCGATGCCATCATGCTTTCGCCGGTCTTCCCGACGCGATCGCATGCGGACGCCAAAACGCTGGGCATCGCCGGATTCCACGCCCTCGCCGAAGCCACGCGCCTCCCCGTCATCGCGCTGGGCGGCATGACGGCGGAGCGCGCGCGACAGCTCGACTGGTCTCGCTGGGCGGCGATCGACGGGCTGTCCTGAGCCCTCGCTCCGCCGCACCCAGCTTGACCCGGAGTCCGGCAGGACTCATGATGAGCGCCGAGACCTGCAAGGATCCCCATGGCTACGCGTGCACTTTCGCCCCAATCCGCCGCCGACGTTCGCGCGGCCTTCCGTCGCAGCCTGCGCCGCGCGGCGCAGATGACGGGCGCGGGGGCATTGTTCTGCGCGATGCTGTTCCTCGGGCTCGCATTGCTCAGCTACACCCAGACCGATCCGAGCCCCTCAACCGCGGCCGCCGCCGGCAACGTCTCCAACTGGATGGGCGGCGCTGGCGCTTGGGCGTCGGAACGCGTCCTGTTTCTGTTCGGCATCACCGGCGCGCTGTTGCTGCCGCTGCTCTATGTCGGCGCGCGCAAGCTGTGGCGCGATGTCGAGGAAGAAGACCGCGACACCGAAACGCGCTGGTGGCGCCCGGTGCTCACACTGGTCGCGGGCATGGCGCTGCTGTCGATCGTGCTGTCGCTCGCCTTCGATGGGCCGGGCGGTTCGCTCCCCGCCGGGCTCGGCGGCATCACGGGGCTGTTGGGGGCAAAGGCCACCGCGGCGATCGCCACGCGAGTGGCGGGCGGTGCGGCCGGCTGGGTGATCCTGGCCGTGGCGCTGCTGGCGTTGGGCGGCGGGCTGGCGCTGGTGACGCGCGTCTTCGCGATCGACTGGCGCGGGCTGCTGACCCTGCCGCTGTTCCTCCATCGCCGGGCGCTCGACCGGGCCGCGAGCGATCCGGGCGAGAGCAAACCCCGCATGCCGCGCCGTGCGAAGCGGGCCACGCCGACAACGGATAGCGAAGAAGAGCGGGACGACGCGCCCTCCCTCGCCCCCGCGCGCCGCGCACCCGAGATCGCCGCCCCTAGCGCCGCGCCGCGCAAGGCCGATCCGGCAAAGGCAGCGAAACAACGGGACATGTTCGCCAGCTTCGACCTCCCCAGCCTCGACCTGCTGGAAGAAGGCGATGGAAGCGCGGCGCCCAAGCTCGACAAGATGGCGCTGGAAAGAAACGCCCGCCTGCTGGAAACCGTGCTCGACGACTTCAACGTCAAGGGCGAGATCACCGCGGTCCGCACCGGACCCGTCGTCACCATGTACGAGCTGGAGCCCGCGCCCGGCATCAAGGCCAGCCGCGTCATCGGCCTGGCTGAAGACATCGCCCGCAATATGAGCGCGATCAGCGCCCGCGTCTCGCCCATCCCGGGCAAGACCGTGATGGGTATCGAACTGCCCAATGCGCACCGCCAGATGGTCAATTTCAAGGAGTTGGCGAGCTGCGCCGCCTTCGCCGATGCGAAGGGTGGCCTGCCGATGATCTTGGGCAAGGATATTTCGGGCGAGCCGATCGTCACCGACCTGGCAGCGATGCCGCACCTGCTGGTCGCGGGCACCACCGGTTCGGGCAAGTCGGTCGGGCTCAACGCGATCCTGCTGTCGTTCCTCTATCGCTTCACGCCCGACGAATGCCGCCTGATCCTGATCGATCCCAAGGTGCTGGAGCTCAAGACCTACGACGATATTCCCCACCTCCTCAGCCCCGTGGTGACCGAGCCGCACAAATCGGTGCGCGCGCTCAAATGGGCGGTCGAGGAGATGGAGCGGCGCTATCGGATGATGAGCAGCATCAATTCGCGCAACCTCTCCAGCTTCAACGAGAAGGTCCGCGCGGCGGCGGCGAAGGGCAAGCCGCTGGGCCGCCGCGTCTCCACCGGCTTCGATCCGGACACCGGCGAGGAATTGTACGAGGAGGAGCAGCTCGATTACCAGCCGCTACCCTTGATCGTGCTGATCGTGGACGAGCTGGCCGACCTCATGGTGACGGTGGGCAAGGAGATCGAGGTGCTTATCCAGCGCCTCTCTCAGAAAAGCCGCGCGGCTGGCATCCACCTGATCATGGCGACGCAGCGCCCCTCGGTCGATGTCATTACCGGCGTAATCAAGGCGAACCTGCCGACCCGCATCAGCTTCAAGGTGACGAGCCGGATCGACGCGCGCACCATCCTGGGCGAACAGGGTGCCGAGCAGCTGCTGGGCAAGGGCGATATGCTGTACAAGCCCAATACCGGCGCAATGATCCGCGTCCACGGCCCGTTCGTTTCCGACGAAGAGGTCGAGCGGGTTGCCGATCATTGGCGCGGCCAGGGCAAGCCCGAATATGTCGATGCCGTCACCGAAGAACCTGAGGACGGCGGTTTCGGCTTCGACGACGAGCTGACCGCGAGCGACGATCCGGAAGAGCGCAAGTACCGCCAGGCATGCCAGATCGTGTTCGAGAACCAAAAGGCGAGCGGATCGTGGCTCCAGCGGCAGATGGGCGTGGGCTACAACACCGCCGCCAAGTGGATCGAGCGGATGGAGGGCGAAGGGCTGGTCGGTGCGGCCGATCACGTCGGCCGCCGCGAGATTTTCCGCGACCGGGACGGCAGTCCGCTCTGACGGTTCACCTGCCAGCATGAGCGGCAGCCGCGACTTCACCTTTCAAGAGATCGGCATGGCGGGCGCCGGTGCGGGCGACATTACGCGCGCGGTGCCGCTGGAGGTGCCGGTGGCGTTCGAATTCGCCGGTCTCGCCTACGCGGTGATGATGGCGACACCGACCGAGCTGGAGGATTTCGCGCTCGGCTTCGCCCTGTCCGAGGGGTTGGTCGAGACGCCGGATGAGCTGGGAGAGATTACGGTCGCGCAGATCGATGGCGGTGTGATCGTGCGGGCCGACTTGCCGCCGACCCGTGCCGAGCCGCTGCGAGACCGGGTCCGGCTGCGCGTGACCGAGGGCAGTTGCGGACTATGCGGCTTGCAAAGCATCGAGGACGTGCTGCGACCTCTCCCTCCCCTCACCGCCAGACCACTAGCCAACCCAGAGGCACTAATCGCAGCCTTGGGTGCGTTGCGCAAACACCAGCCCCTATCGCGCGAAACGGGGGCGGTGCATGCCGCCGCCTTCGCCGATGCCGAAGGGACGATCCTCGCCGCGCGCGAGGATGTCGGGCGGCACAATGCGCTCGACAAGCTGGTCGGCCATTGCGCGCAGGTTGGGCTCGACATGGCGGATGGCTTCGTCATCCTGAGCGCGCGCTGCTCCTACGAGTTGGTGGAGAAGACCGTTCGGGCCGGGTGCCCTTTGCTGGTGACCATCTCCGCCCCGACCAGCCTCGCGGTGGACCGCGCTCGCAGCGCCGGACTGACCCTGGTTGCGCTCGCCCGCGACGACACCGCGCTGGTGGCGCACGATCCGCACGGCCTGTTCGCATGAATATGCTCGGCGCGGTGCTTGCGGGTGGCCGGGCGAGCCGCTTCGGCAGCGACAAGGCACTCGCCCGGTTGAACGGACAGACGCTGCTCGGTCATGCCGTCACTGCGCTCGCGATACAGTGTGAGCGCGTGGTGGTCGTCGGGCGAGAGATGGCCGACATTGCGTCCACGCCCGACTATCCGGGTCCCGGAATGGGGCCACTGGGCGGCATCGCCGGATCGCTGCGATACGCGCGCGAGCATGGCTTCGCCTGCGTGCTGACCTGTGGCGTCGACGCGCCGGGCCTGCCTGAAAACCTACGCAACATGCTCGCCCCGGCTCCTGCCTACCTCGCCAGCCAGCCGGTGATCGGATGCTGGCCGGTCGAGGCGCTCGAAGCGGTCGAGGCGATCCTCGCAGGCGACGGGAAGCACTCGATGCGCGCATTGGCTCAGGCGTGCGGGGCGCGCGCTGTGGAGGGCGAAGTACCCGCCAATATCAACACCCGCGCCGATCTCGCGGCGCTGCAGGGCGATTGACCTCAACTGCCGAGTGTTGCTTCGCCCGTCACCGCGACGCCATCGCCGTGGGTGACGATCAACCGTGCCGCATCCCCGTCGATCGCCGCGCCCAACGTCAGATCCTCCCCTACGAAGCTGGGCGAGACGGCGCGGAAGGCGAATTCGGCAATCCGGCGCCCCCGGGCGATTGTCTCGAGATACTCGAAGAGTTTCGTCGCCAGCAGCGGACCATGGACCACGCAGTCACGATAGCCCTCGACCGACCGCGCATAATCCGCATCGTAATGGATTCGGTGCGAATTGAAGGTCAGCGCGCTGTAGCGGAACAGCTCGACCGGTCCGGGGGTGAACCCTGCGGTGTGCCTGGCTGCGAATTCGGGTTCCGGCGCGCGGCGCACGGCGAGGTCCGGGCTACGATGCGCCTCGCGATAGACGAGGTCCTGTTCCTCCACGATCAGGGGGGCGTCCTGACCCTCCGCCCGGATCGAATGTTCGACGGTGCAGAAGGCCATGTCGCCCGAGCGACCGCGCTTCGCCACAGCCTTCGTCAACCGGGACGTCCGCACCAGCGCCATGCCGGTGGTCAGCGGCGCTTCGAACCGGATACGGCTGCCCGCCCACATGCGACGCGGGAGCGAAATCGCGGGCAGCATGCCCTCCGCCTCGCGCACCGGATGTCCGTCCACCCCCAGCCGCGACTCGCGCGCATCGGGGCGGAACAGGACGAAATGCGCCAGCGGCGGGGGCGTATCGCTCTCCTCCCAGTCGCGATCGAGCAAAGCGGCGAGCCGCCGCATCCGCTCGGGGTCGACCTGGTCCCAGGTGGTTTCTTCGCGGCCGATGTGGCGCTCCAGGATTTCCTCGTCGGTCATACTTCCGGAACTAGCCCCCGCGATGGGTGAAGACCAGCATGGGCTTGGCGGAGGCCGCGCAAGGCCTACATCGGGCACTCCAACCGCCGAGGCTTCCCTACCCATGACACCGATCGAAGACGACCACGCCGCGCTGGCCGCCGCTTGCGAGCCGGGCGTCGCGCTGTGTACCATCGTCGGGATCGAGGGCAGCTTCTCGCGCCGCATCGGTGCACAGCTCGCCATCCGGCCGGACGGGAGCGTCACCGGCAGCCTCGCCGATGGATGCCTGGAGCGTCAGCTGGCCAGCGATATCGCCGCTATGCCCCGGCACGATGTGCGCCGCTACGGCCATGGCTCGCCGCAGATCGACTTTCGCCTGCCATGCGGGGGCGGGCTCGATATACTGCTCGATCCGGCGCCCGATCGCGACGCCTGTCGGGCGGTGCTGGCCAAGCTCGAGCAACGCGAGCCGGCGAACCTGACCCTGCCCGCCAACGATCTTTTGTCGCAGCGCGCATATCAGCCCGCCCTGCGCGTGCGCGGCTATGGCGAGGACCCTGAGCTTGGCGCGCTCGAAACACTGTCGGCTGCGTGCGGCATCGGCTTCGAGCGGGTCGAGACCGGCTCGCTGTCGCTCGGGCAGATGCCCGACCTGCCGCCGCCCGACCACAGGACCGCGACGGTGCTGCTATTCCACGATCACGAGTGGGAGGTACCGCTCCTGTGCCACGCGGTGACCGGGCCGGGCTTCTATATCGGGGCCCAGGGCGGCGCGACGGCGCGGGGAGCTCGCGAGGAGAAGCTGAGGCTGGCCGGAGTGGGCGAGGCCGAGATCAAGCGCATCCACGGGCCCATCGGGATCATTCCGGGATCACGGACGCCGCGCACTCTGGCGCTGTCCATCCTGGGCGAGATCGTGGGAGAATACGAAGCGCTCCATCCGCATGGATGAGCGTCCCCGTATCCTTATGGTGTTGCTGGCGGCTGGTGCCGCGCGGCGCTTCGGAGGTGGCAAGCTGGATGCGTCGGTCGCAGGCAGGCCGCTCGGCGCATGGGCGGCGTCAGCCTTGCAGCAGTTACCGGCGACGGGGCGGCTGATCGTCGTTCCTCCAGCCGCGCCAGCCTTCGTCGCGGATCTTGCGGGGTGGGACCTCGCCGTAAATCCGGCGGCCGAGCGAGGGATCGGCGGGTCGATCGCCGTCGCCGCCCGCCATGCCGCCACGCACGGATTCGACCGGATGGTGATCGCACTGGCGGATATGCCGCTGGTCCCGTCCGAGCACCTTATTGCCCTTGCGGATGGGGACGCCATTGCCTTCACCCGCTACCCCGATGGCCGACCGGGTGTTCCCGCGGCTTTCCCGGCGCGCTGTTTCGCGGCGCTTTCCCAACTCTCGGCTGGTGGCGCGGCCCAGCACGACTGGGGCGAGGAGATCGAACTGGTCGAGTCGCCGGAGCCGGAGGCGCTGTGCGATGTCGATGTTTCCGCCGATCTAGCGCCCGTCGAGTGCCTCTTGCTCGAAAGGATGCGGCGGACGTCCCCTTAGTAGGCGTTCTGGTGAATCAGCACGCGCACGGTCCGCAGCAGGATCGCAAGGTCCAGCCAGATCGACCATTGGGTGGAATAGGCAAGGTCGGCGCGCAGACGGTGTGTCAGGTCTTCCTTGCGCTCCGTGGCACCGCGATAACCTTGCACTTGGGCGAGGCCGGTAATGCCCGGCTTGATCGCGTGGCGCAGGAAATAGCGGTTGTCGATTTCCCAGAACAACAGCTCTTGCGCGCGGCTCTGCACCGCATGAGGGCGAGGCCCGACCAGGCTCATATCGCCCAGCAACACGTTGATGAGCTGGGGAATTTCGTCGATGCTGGTCTTGCGGATGAAACGTCCGATCGTGGTGATTCGGTCGTCGTCTCGCCCGGTGGATCGCGCGCCGTCTCCGTCGCAGCTTTCGACCCGCATGCTGCGAAACTTGAAGATTTCGAACATATGGTTGTGCTGGCCGATCCGCTTCTGGCGGAAGATTACGGGGCCAGGACTGTCCAGCCGGATCAGCAGCGCGACGATGGCCATCGGAATGGCCAGTGCTATCAGAATCGGCACCGTGATCGCGAGATCGAGCGCACGCTTCATCGCGCGGTTGCGCAGGCTGAGGGGTCCCTTGCTGACCAGCACCACCGGATAACCGGGAGCCAGCGAGGAATATTGCATGCCGAGATTGCCGAATTCGGGAACCAGTATGCCGCCATCGCGCCCCAGCCCCTTGAGCACGACCGACCACCTCTCGCGCCGCTCGGGCGGGCACGACACGATGATCTGATCGGTGTGGGAGAGTATGGCGGCGATCCGCGCGAGCATCACCGGATCGCTGCACGAAGGCGCAAGGTCCGTCGATCCGCAGTCGAGCAGCGTATAGCCCGGCGGGGCGTCGCGCAGGTCCGTTCCATCGACGACGTAAACGCGGGAAATAATCGGACGGGCCAGAACGCGATGAACGACCACGTTGATCGCCGCGCGTCCCGCCAGAACGAGAATGAGAGCCATCGCCAGACCTGCCCAGGCGGCTCGCGGTGGCATGGGCACGCTTTGCTGGATCGCGCCGACCACCAACATACCGAGCAGCAGGGTGAGGGCGATGCCCTTGAACGCCCGCGACCAGCTCACATGCAGGGCGACCAGCGCCTCGTGCGAATAGGCCCCGGCGAAAAGGCCGCAAGTGACGTAAATCGGTACCGTGAAGGCGAGGGGCAACCACAAGGTCGCAGCGTGCAAACCCTGCGATAGCGCGGCGGCGAGAAACATGCCCGCGGACAGCGCGACCAAATCGGTGACAGCCATCACGGTGTAGAGCAGGAAGCGCAATTTCGCGGAATTACGCAGATTCGAAGGTCGATAACCCGCAACCGGCTCTGGAGAGGGATCGGCTTTGTCGACGCTTAGATACATGATGGAGCCTTCCACCTCCGTCGATTTACGCTGCGTGGCAACGGTGCTTCCTGCTCAAAAACGAGCAGTTTTCGTCCTATCCTCGGTTGTCGGTATTGGCTAACGCTGCGTTGCTTCGGTCTCAAAGCGGAACAGGCTGCCCGGCAATCTTAACATTCCCTAAGCTTATTCATAGACCCCATATCGCAACGCAGCGATTCCGGTTTCGCGACTCGCTAGCGGTTTTACCGCGCCGAGTATTAACCCTGTATATGTTGCACGAATACCCACGCGAAAGTGGTGTGGCAGCCCATTGATCGTGTTAACGCTCGGCCGTCGGCAAATCCGAAAAGGGCACAGCTATGTGTCGCGTCGTTGACTCGCTCTTCGGTGCAAACAATGCCACAGCACACCCGATTCGGGATGTTAGGCAAGCTGGCGGTTGGTGCCGGCCAAGGGAAATGAGACCATGTTGAATCTCTCTCCGTCCGACGTAGCAGCGTCGCCCTTCCCCCACGCGGTGAAACAGGGAATCCTGCCCGATGATCTCTATCGCGAACTGCGCCGGGATTTTCCCCAGACACGTGCTTTCGCGGAGCAAGGCGAAACGAGCGGAGGCGTTGGCAGCCGGGTCGGCAAGGGAACCGGCTTCGACATCTATCGCGGCGATGCGGCCTATGCGCAGCTGATCGAAAGTTCTCCCGCTTGGAAGCGCTTCGACGCCTGGATCAATTCCCCCGAGTTCGTGCGCAAGTTCAACGAACTCTTCGGCGATCGACTGGACGCGCTCGGGTGCAAGGTGAATGTCGACCCCGAGGCTTACGACAGGGAGCGCGTAGAAGGGCGCGAGGTGTTGACGGAAACGCAGACCCTCGCCGATCGCGCCAAATCCCTCGGGCGCAAGCTGTTCAAGCACGGCGACGGCGGACGAAAGGAGGCGGTTCGGCTCTTCTCCCGCCTCGATGTCGAGAAAAGCATCGGCGGCTATGCGAAGCCACCGCATTGCGACCGCCGCAATCGACTGTGCTCCCTGATTATCTACTTCACGGACCTGGAAGAGGCGGGAACGACGGGCGGCGAACTCAATATCTACGCGCTGAAGGATGAAAAAGCGCCCCAGGATCATGCGCGGCACCCCCACCCGGAGGAGGTCGAGGTGGTCGCCACCATCGTACCAAAGGAAAATCTCGGTGTGTTCTTTCCGTGCTCCAACAACAGCTATCACGGGGTGAATGCCTTGCAGAGCCAGGACGTGGAGCGCGACTTTCTCTACATCAATATTTCCACCGACAATTTCTCCGCCTGGTAGTTCGCCCATCGCCGGACTTCGGTCCGCCGTGACATCCCATGCGGTGGACGGCACGCTGCCACGCCGGGCATAACGCCCTCCCCACGCCGCACAGAAAGAGGTTTCCACTACCGTGCAATTGCCCGTCTGCTTCACCCACCGGCGCTTCGGCGATTCGCGGGGATGGTTCACTGAAAGCTACAATGCGAAGGCCTTGGCCGAACAGGGGATCGAGGACCGGTTCGTCCAGGACAATCACTCCTACTCGGCGGCGCGCGGTACGCTTCGTGGAATCCATCTCCAGGCGCCGCCCTCCGCGCAGGCAAAGCTCGTCCGGTGCGTGCGCGGCGCGATCTGGGACGTGGTCGTCGATCTGCGCGCCGAGTCCCCGACATACGGGCGCTGGGAGGGTACCAACCTCGACAGCGACGAAGGTCGCCAGCTCTACGTTCCCGTGGGTTTCGGGCATGCCTTCGTCACGCTGACACCCGATTGCGAGGTGATCTACAAGGTCAGCGATTACTACGCGCCGGATTGCGAAATCGGCGTGATCTGGAACGATCGCGAGCTGGCCATCGACTGGCCGCTCGACGGCGAGCCCGAACTATCGGCAAAGGATCGCGAGCTGTCGACGCTGGCCGCATTCGACAGCCCTTTCAGCTATGACGGGCAGCCATTCGAGAAAATCCTGGGCACCGGGCCCGATTCCCAATGACGGAGGCGACACTGATCGACCAACGACGTATCCTCGTTACCGGCGGCGCGGGCTTCATCGGCTCGGCGCTGGTGCGCCACCTGATCGGCGAAACGCAGGCGGAGGTGCTGAACCTCGACAAGCTGACCTATGCCGGCAACCTCGCATCGCTGAAGGATGTGGCCGACGATCCGCGCTATCGCTTCGTCCAGGCCGATATCTGCGACGGTGAAGCGGTTGCCGCGGCCATCGAGGATTTCCGGCCCGATGCAATCATGCATCTGGCGGCGGAGAGCCATGTCGATCGCTCGATCGACGGGCCGGCGCAGTTCATCCAGACCAACATCGTCGGCACGTTCGAGATGCTGCAGGCCGCCACGCGGTACTGGAAGGGGCTGGAAGGGGCGCAGAAGGACACCTTCCGGTTCCATCATATCTCGACCGACGAGGTCTACGGTGCGCTGGGCGACGAGGGGTACTTCACCGAAAGCACGGCCTACGATCCGCGTTCGCCCTATTCGGCGTCCAAGGCGGGGTCCGATCATCTGGTCAGCGCGTGGCACCACACCCATGGCCTGCCGACGATCATCACCAATTGCTCGAACAATTACGGGCCCTACCACTTCCCGGAAAAGCTGATCCCGCTGGTCATCATTCGCGCGGTCGGGGGCGAGGCACTGCCTGTCTATGGGGATGGCAGCAACGTGCGCGACTGGCTGTTCGTCGACGACCACGCCCGCGCGCTGACGCTGGCCATGGATCGCGGCACGCCGGGCGAAACATACATGATCGGCGGTCATTCAGAGCGGACCAATCTGCAGGTGGTGCATGGCATCTGCGATGTGCTGGACAATCTTTCCCCCCGCGCCGACGGGGCCAGCTATCGCGAGCAGATCACGTTCGTGTCCGACCGCCCAGGCCACGATTTCCGCTACGCCATCGATCCGTCGAAGATCGAGCGCGAGCTTGGTTGGAAGCCTGCCGAGAACTTCGAGAGCGGGCTGCGTCGCACGGTAGAGTGGTATCTCGATAACCGCGATTGGTGGGAAGACATCCTGTCGGGCGGATATCGTGCGGAAAGGGTGGGCATTGGCGGCTGATCCGCAAGCTGTGGGGCAAACCTGGCTCGTAACCGGGGGGAGCGGGCAGGTCGGCTCCGCCCTGCGCGAACTCGCCCCGGCTGCTTCGGTCCAAATTTGCGCGCCGGACCGTTCCGAACTGGACCTTGCGCAGCCGGGCGATGTCGACGAACTCCTTCGCCGGACCAATGCCGAACTGATCGTCAATTGCGGCGCCTACACCGCCGTCGATGCCGCGGAGGGCGAGGAGGACCTCGCCCGGCGCATCAACGCGGATGCCCCGGGCGTACTCGCGCAGGCGGCGGCGAGCGCGGGAATCGGTATGGTCCACATCTCGACCGACTATGTCTTCGACGGCGAATTGACCGGGCGCGCCTATCGTGAGGAGGACGATGTCGGTCCGACCGGCGCATATGGCCGCACCAAGCTGGCGGGGGAACAAGCCGTTCTGGCCAGCGCCTGTCGCAGCGTGATCTTGCGTACCGCCTGGGTGGTAAGCCCGTTCGGAAAGAACTTCGTGAAGACCATGCTGCGACTCGCGGAAGAGCGGGATGAATTGCGCGTGGTCGCTGACCAGTTCGGCAATCCGACATCCGCGCATGATATCGCCCGCGCCATTCTGACGGTTGGGAAGCGGCTGGCGGGCGACGCCGATTCGCCGACCGGAGTCTATCATTTCACCAACTCCGGTTCGACGAGCTGGCATGGGCTGGCCCGGCATGTTGTGGACCGGGCGACCCGGTCCACGGGCAGGACGGTCACCGTCGAGCCTATCGCCACTTCGGACTATCCCACGCCCGCGAAACGCCCGGCCAATTCACGGCTGGATACCGGGAAATTCGCTAGGGACTTCGGCTTTTCTCCGACCCCTTGGGAAGAAGCGGTAGATGACATCGTGGATCGTTTGACCGCCGACTGACCGCTCGACACCGAAGTGATCGAACTCGGCCACGACCGGATTCGATTACCTTCGGGCCCCGACGGGCATCGAAATCGAGGGAGCCGGCGGACTATCTCTGCCTAAGGCTGATAAGACGGGCCTTGCGGCACCGTTGCGGGAGCGCTCGGATCCTCCGAAATGTGCGGGTTCGGAATGACCGCCGAAGGCATCGTCTGCCCGTTCGCGCCGACCGGAGGCGATGCGTAGGTTCCGTCGTTCTCCTCCACCACATCGGGCATATCGCGGCCATCGTCGAGCACCAGGCTGTCGAGGGGATCGACCAGGGGACGCAGCGGCAGGCCAGCAAGGTCAGACAGGGCCGGATCGTAGGCCAGCGGATCGTAGGGCGCGACATCGGCCCCGAACTGCGCGACATCGAGCAGACCCGCCTCGGCGAGCGCGAGGACGGTCGCCGCGTAGCCGTTCGCCGCCGAACCGATCGCGGCGACGCGCGATTCCAGCAGGTCGTTGGTCGCAATCAGAACGTCGCGCGAGGTGCGCGTGCCCGCCTGCTCCTGCCGACGCACACCTTCCAGCGCCCGTTGCGCCGCGAGGATGGAGTTCTCGTAGATCGGGGTCGCCGAGGTGGCGGCCTCTGCCTGCGCCCAGCGCGCCCCGATGGTACTGCGCACCGATCGCCGCGCCTGCTCGACATCGAAAATATCCGCCTCGTTCAGCTCGCGCGCTTCGCGCACGCGCGATGTCAGCGCACCGCCGGTATAAAGCGGCATACGGACTGACACGCCCACGAAAAAGGCCTGCGATCGCGACAGGTCGCTGAATTGCGACAGGGGCGAACGCTGCGCCGACGCCGTACCGGAAATTACCGGCCCCCTCTCCGCCCGGCGGAGTGCCAGCGTCTCGCGCGAGGCGAGCTCGTTGTACCGCGAGGCGAGGATTTGCGGGCTGTGCTGTTCGGCCAGGGCGTAGAGCGGTTGCAGCCCCGGCAGTTCCGGCGGCATGGGCAGCGGGGCCAGGTCGGTGGGGTAATTGCCGACCAGCCGACGGTAATTCGCCGCGCTTCCCTGTAGCGAAGCGAGCGCTTCGCGCGCCTGCGCCAAGGCGACCTGTCGGCGATTGTCGGTCTGTTCGAGATCGCTGATCGTCACGTCGCGCAAGCGCAGGCGTTCCGATGTCGTTGCGAACTGTTCGTCCAGCAGCTGCGCGATCTGCGTCCGCACGCGATAGATCGCCAGATCGCGCTGCACCGCGACGTAGGCGATCACCACATCGGCGATCATATTCTGTTCGGTGAAACGCAACTGTTCGAGCGACGCGAGCCGCCCCGCTTCGGCCGAATTGAGATTGGCGGCGAGCTGGCCCGACGTGAAGAGAGGCTGATCGAGCGTCACCTCGTATGTGTGCGTGGCCCCGTCGCGTTCGCCGCCAAACACGCCATTCGTGCGCTCCGCGGCATAGACATAGCTGCCGCTGGCAGAGATCTGGGGGCCAAATTGCGCCTTAGCCTGCGTGACGACCTCGTCCGACGCGCGGGTGCGCGCGCGCTGAGCCTCCAGCTCCGGGTTGCTCTGATACGCTTTCGCCAGCGCGTCTGCGAGCGTTTCGGCGTGAAGCGGGGCTGCGACCAGGGCGACGGTCAGCAACAAACCCCGCCGGATCGCTCGCCTTGTTATACTGGGCATGGTCCCCCCGACACGTGCATGGTTAACTCTGTTTAAGTATATACCAGCTAGGTCGCTGGTCGAAAGTTCTTCGAAGCGGGTGATTCGATCTTATGCACGGCGTAAACGCACCCTCGCCTAAGAGAAGCTGGCAGAGGCCGAAAGTGCGGATTATTTGAGGATGACACTCGGCAAGGAACTGAAACAGGCTTTGCGGCCGCTGCGGCCCGCGCTGGTGCCGATCGTCCTCATCAGCGCGGTCTTGAACGTGCTGATGCTGGGCGGCTCGTTCTTCATGCTGTTGGTCTATGACGAGGTTCTGCCGAGCCGCAGCGTACCGACTCTCATAGGCCTGCTCGGGATCATCATCGTGGTCTATCTGTTCCTGGGCGGGCTAGACTACATCCGCTCTCGGATCATGGTGCAACTGGGCACGCTGGCCTCAAGCCGCCTGAGCAAGCGGGTGCTGGATTTGGTATCGCGCTACGAACTGTCGGTCGGCCCCCTGCGCAATGCCAGCCAGCCGATCCGCGACCTCGACCAGATTCGCAGTTTCCTCTCGAGTGCCGGTCCGCTCGCGTTTCTCGACCTGCCTTGGGTGCTCCTCTTCCTGGGGGTCCTGTTCCTGTTCCACTGGAGCCTTGGGCTGCTGGCCCTGTTCGGCGTGATAACCCTCGTCATCCTGATGATCGCGACCGACCGCATGACCTCGCGCCGGGTGCGGGAAGTGGCCGAACTTTCCGCCAGCCGGTACACCGCCGCGGAAAATATTAGGCGGGGTTCCGAAACGCTGCAGGCCATGGGCATGATGCGCAACCAGGAGCGCGGCTGGCTCGAACTGGAGCGCGACAATACGGTGCTCAGCGACAAGCTGGCCCGCACCTCCGGCGGGATGACCAGCCTGACCAAGGGGCTGCGGATGTTTCTCCAGTCGCTTGTCCTAGCGCTCGGTGCCTATCTGGTGATCCAGGGGGAGGCGACCGGAGGTATCATCATTGCCGGCTCGATCCTGTCGGCACGGGCGCTCGCTCCTATCGAACAGACCATCGCCCAGTGGAAAAGCGCGGTCAGCAGCGTGCAGGCCCTGCGGCGGCTGGGCGGCATGTTCGACCAGGTGCCCGAGCGGACGGACCCGACTCCACTGCCCCTGCCGACCGAAAAGCTGGAAGTGATCTCGCTGGTTTCCGGCCCGCCGGGGATGAAGAAGGTCACGATCGGCAATATCAGCTTCTCGCTGCAGAAGGGGGACGCACTGGCGGTCGTCGGCCGCAGCGGGTCCGGCAAATCCTCGCTCGTCAGGGCGATTTGCGGAATCTGGCCCGCTTTGCAGGGACACATCCGGCTGGACGGCGCGACTCTCGACCAGTGGGCACCCGAAACGCTGGGAAGCACGATCGGTTATGTCCCGCAATCGATCGACATGTTTCCGGGTACCGTGGCGCAGAATATCTCCCGGTTCGAGCCTGATGCCGCGATGGAAGATATTCTCGCCGCGGCCCGCGAGGCCGGATTGCACGATTTCATCGTCCGGCTCGACGGCGGTTACGATCACATGCTCGGCCCCCAAGGCGGCACGCTTTCGGCGGGGCAGATGCAAAGGCTCGCACTGGCCCGCGCGCTCTACAAGAACCCCTTCCTGCTGGTGCTGGACGAACCCAACAGCAATCTGGATGCCGACGGCGAACGCGCGCTCGTCGCGGCGATAGAGGGTGCCCGGGCGCGCGGCGCTATCGTGATCGTCGTCGCCCACCGGCCCAGCATTCTGACCTACATGAGCCACGTATTGGTGATGAATGCCGGCCGGCTCGAGCGGTTCAGCACGACCGAAGAATCGCAGTTCAACGTCCGCAAGATTTCGGCCAACGAAAAGCAGCTGAGAGGCCAGGCATGAACGAGCTGGTGACCCGCCCCACGCAGAGCACGGCGCTGTCGACCTATTCGCAGTTCGTCGAGGAGACGACGCAGCCGCAACTGCAACGCACCATTCGCATCGGCCTGATCGCGATCGCGGTGCTGGTATTCGGGTTGGGCGGCATGGCCGCCTTCATTCCGATGACCGGCGCGGTGATCGCCAGCGGCGCGGTCGCGGTAGAAGGATCGGTGAAACACATCGGCCATCCCTTCGGCGGAGTGGTGTCCGATATCCTTGTCGCCGATGGCGACCGGGTCGAGAAGAACCAGCCGCTGCTGCGGCTCGATACCACCGTCAGCGGCGCGACCTCCGACCTTGCGGGACAGAGCGTCGACCAATTGCTGGCGCTCGAAGCGCGGTTGAAGGCGGAACGCGACGGAACCGGGCTGGTCTTCCCCGCCGAGCTTACCAGTCGCGCGGACGACCCGGAAGTCGCCGCCATCATGCGCAACGAGCGGCGCAATTTCCAGGTCGGACGCGAATCGCGGGGGCGCAGGTCGCGCAGTTGAGCCAACGCAGCCGACAGGCCGCCGCCGATATTCAGGCCTATCGCAGCCAGCTCAACTCCTATGCCCGCCAGTCCGCCCTGATCGACGAGGAACTGGAACAGACTCGCGAGCTCTATCGCGACAAGCTGACGACGCTGGACCGGCTCAACGCGCTGGAACGGTCCGCCGCCAGCCTCGATGCGAATCGGCAGACTGCCTCGGCCAACATCCAGCAAGCACAGGCGCGGATCAGCGAATTCCGGGCACAGGCGGGCACTGTCGGAGCCACGGACAAGAGTGCGGCGGCCGAGGAACTCGTTCGGGTCCAGTCGGCGCTCGCCGATCTCAAGAAGCAGAAGGTGGCGGCGGACGACACGCTCGACCGCACGGTGATCCGCGCGCCGGAAGCGGGAATCGTCGACAAGATGTCGGTGAAGACCATCGGCGCGGTCATCCCGGCAGGCGAAACCCTGCTGGAGATCGTGCCCGATGCCGACGATCTGACCGTCCAGGCCCGCATCCTGCCGAACGATATCGACCAGATCGATGAGGGGCAGAAGGCCGTCCTGCTGTTCAGCGGACTGAACCGACAGACAACCCCGGAGATCGAGGGCGTGGTGTCCTTCGTTTCTCCGGACAGCGCGACCGACGATGCAGGCCACACCTTCTATCGCGTGACGATCGAAATCCCCGAAGACCAGCTGCGCAGGCTGGGCAATGTGAAGCTGCGAGTCGGGATGCCGGTGGAGGCGTTCATCCAGACCAACGAGCGCACGATGCTGAGCTTTTTCCTGCGCCCCTTGACGGATCAGCTGCGGCGCTCTTTCCGCTCCAATTGAAGTACATGGTTACGCTCGAGTAAATCTTAAGCCGCGTAACCGGGCGCGCGATAGCCCCGATCATCGGATTCGCGGCGATTCCCGCAATCGCCGCTGACTGTGTGTCTGCTCGAGCAGGCGTCACGCGTTAACCCTAGCTTTTGGGCCGTCGTTACAAATCGCGGGGTATTCAAGAGCCTGAATCGAAACAGGGGCGACCGTCCTCAAAGGGACCGGTCCGGTCGACACCAGGAGCTTGAAATGACCGACTTTTACGTGGGCGATACGAAACAGCTGGAACAGGCGATTGCAAACTCGTCGCCCGGTGACACGATATACCTTGCGCCGGGCAGGTACGATAACGTGTCCATCAAGGACATCCAGCAGGCGGGTCTTCGCATCACCTCGCTCGATCCAAACGATCCGGCAACGATTACCAGCATGTCGATCAAGAGCGCGTCTGGCATCGACTTCTCCAACATCGACTTTCACGCCGTCGAGGGTGGGAACAATGTCTTCCTGCTCTACGCGACCGACGACATAAGCTTCGATCATATCACGGTGCACGGCCCCGCCGGCCTGGGTTCGGCGCAGGAATCCTCAGCATTCATGATTCGCGAAAGCACGAATGTCAGCGTTACCAATTCCGAATTCTACGATCTCCAGCACGCACTCAAATTGCTAGACGTGACCGGCGCGGTAATCGACGGCAACAGCTTTCACGACATCCGCACCGACGGCATCCGGGGCGGCGGCGTCTCCGAAGCCGTCATCTCGAACAACCACTTCACCAATTTCAATCCCGCGGAAAACGACCATCCGGACGGTATCCAGCTGTGGTCGACCCATCAGGACACCGCCGCGCACGATATCACCATCACCGGCAATGTGGTGGTGCGCGGCGACGGCGACCCGATCCAGGGTATCTTCATCCGCGATACGCACAAGGAACTGCCGTTCGAGAATGTGACGATCACGGACAATATCGTCCTTGGCGGTCTGTACAACGGCATCGCCATCGGAGGCGTCGTGGGCGGCACACTGTCGGACAACATCGTCGCGGGATATCCGGACCAGCGTTCCTGGATTCGCGTCAACCGCGAGAAGGACTTCACGATCGTCGATAACGAGGCGACCAGATATTCCTTCGACGATCGGGATAGTCCGCATTTTGACCATAACACCCTGTTGCCGGAAGGCGCCGATTACGCCTCGATGGCGGATGCGGTTCCGCCCGGGTCCAGCGCCGCGGAGTACATTGCCGCGTTCGAGAGCGGGCAAGCTCCGGCTCCCGCGCCCGAACCGACCCCCGAGCCAACTCCTGCGCCGGAACCCGACAACGCACCGGATCCGGGCTCGATCCACATTCCCACCCCCCAACCCGATACGGACGTGCCGCTTGAGTCCGATGGGAAGGGACCTGCTGGCGAAGGCACCGTGGATGTGCCTGTAGATGGCGGTCCGTCGTTCGTGGATATCCATGGGACGGACGCCGGAGAGTCGCTTTTCGGTACCTATGCGAGAACGGCCAATGATCGCATCATGGGTGGGGACGGCGACGATTCGCTCTTCGGTCGCGATGGCGACGACTTCCTGATCGGCGGCAACGGCTCGGATCTTCTGCGAGGCGGAGAGGGTGCCGACACGCTTACCGGGGGGGCGGGCAACGACCGATTCGCCTTCCTCGATGGCGATCTGACGCGCGACGCCTACGATACGATCACGGATTTCACGACCGGAGAAGATCGGCTCAATTTCAAGGCGATGGATGCCAACGCCCTGATGTCAGGAAACCAGAACTTCACCTTCATCGGTGCCGCGGCTTTCACTGGCCGCGCGGGTGAATTGAATTACACCGATCACGCGGACGGTCTGCTCATGGGCGGAGACCTAGACGGCGATGGTGTCGCCGATTTCTTCCTCAAGCTCGAAGGCGTGCACACGTTGAGCAAGGCCGATATGTGGCTGTGAAGGCCCACTCGACAGATTTACTGATGCGATTGCGCCGGGTGTCATACCCGGCGCAATTGTTTATCGGGACTGCAGCAGCTTTTTAAGAACTGGGCCGCGGTATTCGGCAAAGCCAGGCTTCGTCGCGACCCATTGCTGAATTCGCGCACCGAGGTCGCTAGACGTCGGTTCGGTTTCGCGATTCTCGCTCTGTTCGATGCGGCCGACATTATCGCGAATGACATATTTAGACGCGCGATTGCCCGTCATTCGCACATCGCCCGAATTGCCTATCCGGATCCAGCTCTTTCGATCGGGATAGGCGATAACCTCGTTATCTCTCATCACGCCGCCGCGAACACCTCCCATGGCGATCCCATTATAGAGACTGCCGATCACCAGATTTCCGGACACCTCGACATTCTCGAACGGCATCTTCTTCTTCGTGTCGCGGATGAAGACCCCTTGCGTCGGCCCGCCCTCGCCCCGCACCACCAGATTGTCGCGGATGACGATGTTGCGCCCGGGTTCGTCCTGATGCGTCGACCACAGCTGTATCCCGTCGGGATGGTCCTTCGGCGCGGGATGATAGCCCGTCATCACGTTGTTCTCGATAATCGCATCGCTCACGCCGCCGCCCCGAATCGCGTCGGTCTGAAGATTATCGAATTCATTCTGGGCGATGATCAGGTTCTTCAGGTCGAGCATCGCCAATCCGTGCCGGAAGAATGCGAAATTGCTTCGCAGGAACCGGATATTGCTGGAACTGCGCAGCATGACTGCTGGGCCGATGCTCCGGTTGATTCGGTCGCCTGCCCCGCGAAAGGTCAGATTTCTGAATTCGACGTCCTGACAATTAAGCGCCAGCAAGGCGTAACGCTCTGAAACACCTTCGTCCGGGATGATCGAAAGGTGGGAAAGTGTCAGGCCGGAAACGTCGCGCAATGACAGGCGCGAGAAAATCGCGGGGTTGGCGGGATCAGCGGACATAATCGTAACGTTGCCGTTCTTGCGGATGTCTTTCAGCGAAACCGCCGGATAGCGGCCGCTGGAGATACGGATCACGCTTCCCGGCGTCGCACTCGCGACCGCCCGTTCCAATTGCGCGACCGAGGATACGACCGTTTCGCCCACGCTTTCGGACGCCTGGTCGTTGGCTTGCGCTGCGGGCTGTCCGCAGGCCGCACTTGCGAGAAGGAGGCCCATCGCGATCGCGATGCGGCGTGTGGTGCTCTTGGCGAAGGTCGGCATGGTTGAATTCCTCACTCGCGGCGGGTGCTCGCACAGGTGTGAACCGAAGCTGGCGGCAGCGTATATTGCCGCAGAGTGTGGGCATTCCACCCGCGCCCGGCAAGCCCGGTTATCGGACGGGGCGTGTTACGGGACCGACACGCACGCCCCGTCAGCGGGTCAGCGCCTCAGTCGAGCGGGAGTCCGAAGGTCGCACGCAGAACCGCCCGCGCCTGCGCCGGCTGCCGCCGCGCCACCCGTCGCGCTAGAATTGCAAGGTTCTGCGCAAAATAGAGCGGCAGCAATGCCGGGAAGTGCTTGCGGCAGAAGATCATCTTGCTGCGGATATGATGGTACTCCGACAGCGGAGACCGCGCGCGGCGCGACAACCGACTGGCGGAACCGGCGGATGCCCCTTCCTTGTGATAGACGACCGCCTGGTCGGCGAAGCCCGTCTGGTGACGGCCCCGGGCCCGCATCGCCCAGTCGATTTCCTCGTAATAGAGGAAGAAGCGCTCTTCGAGCAGTCCCACATCCTCCACAAAGTCGCGTGTGACCGCTAGCGAGGCACCGCATACGAAGTCGCTCTGGGCGATAACGGCATCGCGATCGAACGGGCCGTCGATCGGCGACCCACCCCCAATGCCAGCCGCAGCGCCGGTCCATTTGTCGAAGCGCATTCCGTTCAGCAACTGATGGCGATCGCGGTCGTGATACAGCCGGATCGGGGTGCCGAGCATGGCATGTTGGGGGGCGCTGACGAATGCTTCCCGCAGCTTCCTAACAGTGTCGGCCTCGACGATGGTATCGTTGTTCAACAGCCAGAGAATGTCGATTTCGGGATTGTTGAGCGCCAGTTCGAGCCCGCGATTGTTCCCCCCCGCGAAGCCGAGATTACCTCCGGTTTCGATCACCGTGAGGGGCTTCCGGACGCCTTCCTGCAACTCGTCCGGCCCCAGCACTTCATACGCGATCGGTCGCTCGATTCGATCGTAGGCCTCGTTCGCATGCGCAGGGTTGGCGACCGGAACGCTCCCCTCCCCGTCAGCCCATGCCGTTATCCTGTCCACCGACCCATCGCCCGAGGCATTGTCGGCGACGATCACGTAAGGGATGGTGTCACCGGAAAACAGAGAGGCCAGACATTCGATCGTGTCGTGCGCCCCCCGATAGTTGACCAGTATGACCGCCATTCCGGGGTCACGGGTGCTCGATACCATCACCATTATCGCAAACGCCTTTCCTACAGATAACCATATAGGTTACGCCCCGCGTCGTTGCTCATATGCACTAACCGCAGGAGGTTTTTGATGACAGACCGTTTTGGAAATTATGGTGATTCGGTAACCGCCCCGGCGCGACAGGCTTTCGCGATCACGCCAAGTGACGAAGAAGCGCTTCCACTCTTGCCCAAGGCGTTGCTGATCGGACAGCCTGGCACGGTCGTGTTGCGCGCCACCGACAGCGATCACGACGTGGCCGTCACGGCCCAGGCGGGGCAATTGTTGCCCATCCGGGCCAGTCATGTTCGCGCCAACGGCACCACTGCCGGAACCATCGTGGGGCTCGCGTGAGCATGGTGCTGGACTGCAGCTTGAACACGGCGGCCCTCCATAGACCTGGAGGTGGGCCGCCCCCGCCCCCCAAGCCCGATCGTCCCGATTTCTCGAGCACCGGCCTACTGCCGGCGTTTCTCTACCATCCCGACAGCGAGGAAACGACCAAATCGGGCGACCGCATAACCCGGGTCGTCGCCGCGCCCGGTTCCCCCGATCTTCTTACGACCGGAACCGGCCCGGTAGAGAGAATCGACGGTGCCGGTACGAAGTGCTGGCGGTTCGAGGACGGGGCAAGCCTGGACCTGCCTGACAGCTTCACCGTGACGCCCAGATCCTTCACCCTATTCATTGTCGGACGGCACCACGAACGCACCAATAGCTGCAGCTTCTTCTCCACGAAGTATCAGAGCGACGGGGTTACTCGCGCGAATACGCTGGGCGCGCTGTTCGCAACCACCGGATCGGGCGGCGCGGCTCCATGGCTTCGCTGTACCAACAGGGCAGGATATAATGCGACCACAAACGCCGCCCATATGGCCGCGGGATCGCAACTGGCATGCTTCGGCGTGGCTTCCCGGACTGGCGGTAATGGGGGCCTGCTCTATTATATGAACGGAGTCCGGGGCGCGGATTCCGCCTCAGGGTCCACCCATACCGATTGCAAAGGGGGGCGCTTCGGCGGGTATGCCTATAATGATTCGAACCTGTCGGGGTTCGACCTCTATTGCGCCGTCCTCTTCACCGGAGAACTGAGCACGGAACAGGCGGACAGCGTCTCAAGGGTGCTGATGGATTTCTATTCCTTAACGCCTCTCGTCAGAAATCTCATTCTCGAAGGCGACAGCATTACCGCCGGGGGCTCGGAGATACCGACCGGCGACAACACGGCCATGGCGCTTACCGAACCGGGGATGGGATTGGTTGCTGGCAACGTGCGGGTCATCAACATGGCGATCGCCGGAGCCATGACGAGCGATGCGGTAAACCGTCGCGACACCGCCAATGGGTGGCCCTCTGCCAAGCTGGGCGACCGGGTGGGCGACAATATCCTGGCATTCCAGGTCGGGCGTAACGACACCTCTTCCGGCGGACTTTCGCCCGAACAGACGTATCAGGCCATCCTTTCCTATTGGAATGCGAACTCAAACGGGGTGGTCGCTCGCGGCTGGCGCCCATACCAGATGGCGAATATCGCGTGCGATGCGGGAGAGACGTCGGTCGACCTGCATGACCGCATTCTCGACAGCTTCTCTACCGATGTCTTGGGTGGAACCGCTATCGATCTGCAACGCATCCGCGATAGCGGCGGCGGGCACGGCGATGATTTTGCGCCCTTCGCCTTCGACGCGCAAAACGCCACCTACTTCCAAACCGTCGGCGGCGTACTCGATACCACCCACCCGAGTATCTACGGCACGAAGGTCATGGCGAGCGGTGGCGACACGCCGCAGTACGGCTACGCGGCGATCGCGTAGGCGCGTTCACGCCTTCTCTTCTATCCACTCCCGGAGATAGGCGATCAGATCGCTCGGGTCCGTGGTCGCGCGCAAGGGTTCGCGGCCACGCACCCGCTCGAGCGCCTGCGCGAACTCCTCAGGGGTATCGGCAGTTTCCAGCAGCCCGCGCTGGCGGAAGGTTTCCGTGATTTCCGCCTGGTGGTTGTCGTAATGCTCGCCCTGCTCGAACCGGCGCGGGACGGCGATCACGCGGCACCCGGCCCGCAACGCGGTGATGAGCGAACCCGTACCGCCATGGCAGACAACCAGGTCGGCCTTGTCCAGCAGGCTCCTGACCTCGTCGAAGGGCAGCGTCTCGACACAGCGCAAATTCTCATCGTCGCTCTCGCAGTCCGCACCCTTCCCGACCTGCAGCACGATGCGTTCGGGGATCTGCCCCTTGGCTCGTGCGCCCCGGACGAGATCGACCAGGCGGGGAAAGGGCAGGGTCGCACCCACCGTCGCGAACATCAGCGGTTCCTTGGCAGGGCGCGGCGTATCGATCATCTTGAACGGATCGAAGGCGAGCGCGCCCTTCCACTTCTCGGCAGATCGCTTCGACTGGGCGATGCGCAGATCGGCCAGCGGTGCGGCGAGCCGCGCGAAGGCCGATGGTTCCTCGAACCGGGCAAAAGAATCGACCAGGATCGTGCGCGCGCCCAACAGCTTGGCCCACATCATGACGAAGATCATCGATCCCGCTCCGGTGGTGATCACGACATCGGGCCGCGTTCGCCGGATGATGGAAAACGAAGTACCGATGCTACGCAGCGCGCCCATCAGCATCGCCAGCGGATTGCCCAGCTTCGCCTGGCCGAGCGCGACATGGGGCACGAAATAGCATTCGCGATCTGCCGCGATCGATTCTCCAAGCGCGGTATCCTCGGTCACGAAGAAGCTGCGATAGTCGCGCCATAACGGCTCGAGATCCAGCAGCTGGCGCACATGGCCGCCACCCGAAGCGGCCAAGCACAGTCTGAGACTGCTGCCTACGGGCTCTTCGCCGGATGCACGTGAAATCTGCGATCGCATCTTGACCCCTGTCCCGCTCCGAACCGCTTAGGCAAAAAGCTGTTCATTCTCCGGCCAATCTTGCTAGGGAAGCGGCTCTTTACTCGTGCGGTCCAGCTTCCATCGCAACCTTCGCAATGCGGCGCAATACAGGCTGTTGGAGAATTATATGCGTTTCGTCCGACTAACCCCTGCAATCATGATACTGGGCCTGCTCAGCGCCTGCGGATCCGACGCCGAACCGGAGGGGCAGGTGGCCGCGACGATGGACGGGCAAGAGATCACCCAGACGCAGGTGAATGCCGAAATGGCCGGATTCGGCCAAGTCGATCCCAGCCAGCGGCAGGCAGCGGCGAACCAGGCACTCGACCAGATCCTCGGCCGGGTCGCACTGGCCGACGAAGCGCGGGAGCGCGGGCTCGACAAGACGCCGGCTGGTGCGATCGAGTTGCAAAAGGCGCAGGACGTCGCGCTCATCAACATGCTGCGGCAGGATATCCGGGACAAGGTTCCCAAACCCTCCGCGGACGAGGCGCAGCAGTTCGTGTCGGACAATCCGGGCATGTTCCAGAACCGCTTCGTGACGATCGTGGAGCAGCTGGTCGTGCCGCAGATTTCACCCGACCTTGTGAAGAAGATGGAGCCTATCGACGATCTGCCCGGCATCAAGGCGTTGCTCGACTCTAACGGAGTGACCTATCGTACGACCATGGGGGCGGTGGATTCCGTCACTCTGGCGCCGGAGGTGGTCAAGGCGATCTCCGGCATGGGCGTCGGCGCGGTCTATATCATGCCGCAGGGGAACGGCGTGCGGATCAACGCCATTCGGTCGCGTCAGACGATTCCGATCACCGGTGCCGATGCGACGAAGCTCGCCAGCGAGATGGTGTTCGAACAACGCGTCAACGGCCAGACGGCGAACGCGTTCGGGAAGGCCGTCGAAAGTCGCAAAGGCGACGTGAAGTACGCGAAGGAATTCCAGCCGCCCAAGACCAAGCCGGGCGCGACGTCCGCATCTGCGGCAAACGCTCCCGCCGGCGCTGCCGGTTCTACCAACACCCCCTGATCGCTGACCATCGTACAATCGCCAAACCAGTCGGAGATCCGATGAGCCAGGATAACACGACCATCCGGGTTGGACTGCTGTGGCATTCCCTCCGGGCGGGCAATCTCGGGATCGGGGCGTTGACCCTCGCCAACATGGCCATCGTGCAAGACGTGGCGCGGGATTTGGGGGTGACGGTCCGCTTCGTGGTCGTTTCGATGCGCGAAGCGTTCACCGAATCGATCGCTCCCGGTGTCGAGCAGTTCGAGATCGATACGCGCACCCTGTTGAAGCCGGACGGCTATGCGCGCCTGCTGGATCGGCTCGACTGCGTCATCGACATCGGGGCCGGGGACAGCTTTGCCGACATATACGGCGCGAAGCGGTTCGCTTTCCTGTGGCTGTCGAAATTCATCGCCTTGCGGAAAAGAAAGCCCCTCATCTTCGCCCCGCAGACGATCGGCCCCTTCACCAAGCCTGCGTACAAGCCCTTCGCTAGCAAGGTCATGCGCGATGCCGCGGCAGTGGTGGCCAGAGACCCGACCTCGCTGCAGGCGATCAACGACATCGCGCCGGGCGCCGACGCCCATCTGGCCGTCGACGTCGCCTTCATGCTGCCGTTCGAGGATCGCTCGCACGAGCGGAGACCGGACAAGGTCCGGGTCGGTATCAACGCCTCGGGCCTGCTGTGCGAACAGGCCGAAAGCGGTCAGAATCGGTTCGGGCTTTCCTATGATTACCTTGCACTGCAACGCCGGCTTATCGCGCACTGGCAAGAGGCCGACGGGGTGGAAGTCCACCTGATCACCCACGCCAACAGCGCCGGGGACAAGCGGGACGACGACGGCCACCGTGCCGATCTCTTGGCGAAGGAGTTCCCGGGGACCGTCCGCGTGCCGAATTTCGCTGGGCCGAGCGAGGCGAAGAGTTACATATCCGGCCTCGACTTTCTGGTGGCCGGACGCATGCATGCCTGCATTGGCGCATTCTCTTCGCTGACGCCGGTCGTTCCCATCGCCTATAGTCGCAAGTTCAGCGGGTTGTTCGATCTTTTGGGCTATCCCTGGTATACCCCGGTGACCGGGATAGACGAAGACGCAGCGTTCGCTTTCGTGCTCGACGCCTTTGCCCGGCGCGACACGTTGCGAGCGGACGAACAGGCCGGGCTCGCGAAGGTCGACGCGCTGATGGACGGCTACAGGGATGTGCTGGGCCGCGAGTTCGCGGCACTGGTGCCTGCCGCCTGATGAAGACGTCCCCGGCCTTGCAACGGGTGGAGAAGGGTTCGCTCTGTTCCGGCTGCGGCTTGTGCGCGGGGGTGAGCGATGGGGCCATTGCCATGATCACGCGGGCCCCCGGTTACAGCCGGCCGTTGCAGACCGCCCCAATCCCGGACAAGACCGAAGCGATCATTCGCGAATGTTGTCCAGGTCTTGAAATCGCCCGCTGGGACGAACCGATCTTCGCCGACACGACCGTCGAGCCATCCTGGGGGCCCTATCGCCGCTGCCTGACCGGCTTCGCCACCGATCCCGAGGTTCGCCACCGCGGCTCATCCGGAGGTGCAATATCGGCGCTTGCCATTCACGCACTGAAGAGCGGACTGGTCGAACGCGTGCTTCACGTCGCACCCGATCCCGCACGCCCGACCCGCAACCTTATCACCATCTCGGATACGCCTGAAGACGTGCTGGCGGGGTCGGGATCGCGCTACGCCGCATCGTCACCACTGGAACGGATCGAGGATCATTTGTCCGGCGGACGGCCGACCGTTTTCATCGGCAAGCCGTGCGATGTTTCCGCGCTGCGACGTCTCGCCAGGAAGGACGAGCGCGTCGATCACGTTTTTCCGATCAAGCTGTCCTTCTTTTGCGGTGGTTTGCCAAGCCATGCCGGGGCCGACCGCATCACCCGGGCCATGGGCCTCGATCCAGAGCGATTGGTCCATTTCCGTTATCGCGGCGAAGGTTGGCCCGGTCTGACGGTTGCGCGCGACGATCAGGGCAATAGCGGGAAAATGCTGTACGAGGATAGCTGGGGTGGGCATCTCTCGAAAGAGGTCCAATTCCGCTGCAAAATTTGCCCCGATGCGGTGGGTGGGACCGCCGATATCGCTTGTGCCGACGCATGGTACGGCGGCGAGAGCGGCTACCCGCAGTTCGAAGAGGCGGACGGGCGCAGCCTCATCATGAGCCGAACGGCTGTCGGGGATGCGTTGCTGGACGCGGTCGTCCAGGCTGGTGCGATGGAAGTTTCTTCGCTCCCGGTTGGCGAGATCGATTTGATGCAGCCGTCACAAGCCCGTCGCAAGCGGCGGGTCGCGGCGCGTACCTTCGCCGCCCGGGCACTGGCGCGACCTGTACCGGCTATGGATGGGCTGTTGGTGGGCAAAGCGGCCACCCGAGAAAAGATCGCAGCGCAGCTCAAGGAAGCGATCGGCACTGCGCGTCGTATCGTAATGAAGCGCACTTGAAACGCACCTAAATAGAACAGGCTGCGCGGAGTTCTTCCCAAGGCGAAATGGTTCCTATAAGAGCCGCACCGTTGAGATTTCAGGATTAACGCGAGGGACGTGCGAGTGAACAGACCGATCCTGAGAGCGACGGTGGCAACGCTTGCACTGTCCGTTGCAACCGCCGCGCATGCACAGAGCGTCAAGGACGATATGCTCTCGCTCGGCTTCGAGCTCCAGCTTCGGCACGACAGCAATGTCGCCAATTCGAGCGACGAACGGACCGCCCAGCGCGGCCTGGTGAAGGCAGAGCAGGTCATAAGCCCGGCGGCGACGATCGCGCTGCGCCGCGCTTTCGGGCCACATTCGGTGCAGCTGAGCGCCTATGCCGGGTACGATTTCCATACGCGCAACACACGGCTCGACAGCGAGCGAATTTCGTTGGACGCGACCGGCGATATCAAGGCCAGCCTCTGCCGGGTCAGCCCGACGATTTCCTATTCGCGCGCGCAGAGCGAGCTGGGATATCAGTTGCTCGACCCCGATCCCACGCTGGTGGTGGACAACACGCAAGCTGAACAGACCTACTCGGCGAACATTTCCTGCGGCCCGCCCGTTGGTCTGCGGGCGCAGGGCGGGTTTGGATACAGCCGCGGCGACAACAGCAATCCGCGGCGCCAGACATCGGATTATGAGACCTACAACTATCGCACCGGGGTGGGGTACACCCAGCCCTCGATCGGCGAGATATCCCTGTATGTCTCGAAGCAGGATACGACGTTCCCCAACCGCCTGTTCAGCAATGGCGAGCAGGATGGATATTCGGTCCGTCGCTACGGCGCTTCGTTCGCGCGCGACATCGGGGCCCGCTTGTCGGGTTCGTTAGGATATTATTACATCGACGTGGATTCCCGGGCGCCGGTCAGCCGCGACTTCCAGGGTTCGGGTTACAATCTCGATCTGAGCCTGGTCGCAACGCCCCGCACACGGCTGCGCTTCAACATCAACAAGGACGTTCAGACTGCGCTAAACAACGATGCGCTTTATACGCGCACCGGGTCCTATGGCGTGGCCGCGGATTACGCCGTCAATGAAAGGCTGACCATCGATGCGGGCTACCGGTTCGAAAATCGGCGCTATGTGTACAGCGGTTTCCTGGCCCCGGTCGCCGACCGGGCGCTGCTGAACGACAAGTTCCAGACGGTCACGGCCAATGCGACCTATCGGCCAAGTCAGAAGTTGAGTTTCACGCTGTTCGGAGGATACGAAAATCGTAACGCGAATGGCACCTTTTTCGATTACGACGGATATTTCGTCGGTTTGACCGGTCGCATCGCGCTGGTCCGCTGAGCAAGGAGCATTTACGTGATTGCTAGCATCTTTCGCGCCTTTGCGTCGTGTGCGCTGCTGCTGACGGCTGTCGGCGCGGCCACTTCGCCGCTCGCCGCGCAGGACCAGCCTGCCCCCGCCACGAGTGGTGCAGTACCTCTGCCGGACGGCTATGTCCTCGGCGAAGGCGATGCGATCCAGGTCTCGATTCCGGGGCGAGCCGATTTCAACACGCAAGTCCAGATCCAGCCCGACGGCACGGTACAACTCCCCTATGTGCGCAGCATCCGCGCCACCGGACTCTCACCCCAGGGCCTGCAGGATGCGATCGCGGCGAAGCTCATGGCCGGCGGATATTTTACCAATCCGATCGTCAATGTCGTGGTGACCGGATATTCCAGCAGCTACGTGACGGTGCTTGGCCAGGTGAATCAGCCCGGCCTCTTGCCCATCAACCGCAATTTCCGCCTGTCCGAGATCATCGCCCGCGCCGGCGGGATCGGGCCCAACGGATCGGAAACGGTCTCACTGACCCGACAGAACGGCGAACAGCTGTCCTTCACGGTCGAGCAGATGGCTACCGGCGGTGCGGCGATGGACCCCTATGTCGAGTCCGGCGACAAGATCTATGTCGCCCGGGTCGAGGAGGGCGAGCGTCCGGTCTTCTACATCTACGGTCAGGTAAATGCCCCCGGCAGCTACCCCGTCGTGGAAGGCATGTCGCTGCGCATGGCACTGGCACGCGGTGGCGGTCTGACCTCGCTCGGATCGGAGAAGAAAGTCGACGTCTATCGCAACGGCGTCGAACTAGATCACACCAAGCTCGACGACATCGTCCAGGCGGGCGACGTCGTCAAAGTAGGCGAGCGGTTCTTCTGACCGCTCCAGATTGAACGGATTTCCTGCATGAGCGTCGTCCAATTTTTCCGCATCCTCTGGTCGAAGCGTCTTCTGATCGCCTTCACGACCTTCGGGGCCCTGTTCGCTGCGCTGTTCGTGGCATGGATGATGCCGCCGCGCTACGTCGCGACCTCGCGCGTCATGCTGGACATCGTGAAGCCCGACCCCGTCACCGGTGAAGTGATCGCCTCTCAATGGGCGCGCGCCTTCGTGAAGACGCAGATCGAACTGATCAGCGATTACCGCGTCGCCGGAATAGTCGCCGACAAGCTGGGGTGGAGCGATTCGCCCATCCTGGCAGCCGAGTACAAGGAAAGCGGCGCGAGTGAGGATATGGATTTCCGCCGATGGCTGGCCCAGCGCGTCATCAATCGGACTTCGGCGCGACTGGTCGAAGGCAGCAACATCCTGGAAATCCAGAATTCCAGCACGTCGCCCGAACCGGCGGCGCGAATGGCCGATCTCGTGCGCGACGCCTATGTCGAACAGACGCTGGCGTTCCGGCGCGAAGCCGCCCGCCGCAATGCCGAGTGGTTCGAGCAGCAGACGCAGAAGGTGGGCGAGGAACTCGCGGCGGCCCAGGCGGCAAAGAACGATTTCGAGAAGGCCAATGGCGTCATCCTGACCGACGATCTCGTCGATACCGACATTGCCCGTCTTGCCGCACTAGCGGGCTCCGCCCCTGCCGGCGAGACGCAGATGATGACCGGCGGAACCGTTGCGCCCTCGTCCGCGCAACTGTCGCAGATCGACGCAGCGATCGCCGCCGCCTCGCAGACGCTTGGCCCCAACCACCCAGACCTTCAGCAATTGCGCCAGCAGCGCACCGCGCTGGCCGCTGCGGTGGCCCGCGAAACGCAGGCCGCGCCCAAGGTCGTCACCAGCGGGCGTTCGCTCGATTCGCTCTATAACGAGCAGCAGGCGAAGGTGCTGCGCAAGGCGGGCGCGGCCGATCAGGCCCGCCGCCTGGCGACGAACGTCGCGGTCCTGCGCGACCAGTACCAGAAGACGGCGGCCCGGGCGGCCGAGCTCGAGCAGGAAGCGCAGTCGACCGAATCCGGGCTGACTCTTCTCGGCGATGCGGTCGTGCCCCAGTCGCGCGAATTTCCTAAATATCCGCTCATCGTCGTGGGTGCGCTCGCAGCCGGCTTCGCATTCGGCGTCCTGCTGTCGCTGCTGATCGAACTGCTGCGCCGCAAGGTGCGCGGGGTCGAGGAACTGCAATTGATCGACGCCCCCATTCTGGGCGCGATGGGCCGGGAGCCGGAAGAAGACGAACGACGCGGTCCGCGCCTGTTGACCTTCCAGCCCCGCCTCGCCGCACCCTAGGTCATATACGAGCATGAACATGGAAAATACCAACATGGGTGAGCTGGTGGACGAGCGTTCCGGCGCGGCCGCGATACCTGTCGATCAGGACGTAGCGCCGGGGCACGAGTTGTCCGATCGGCTCGTCATGCTGTCGCGCACCGGCTCGACACAGGCCGAATCGATCTCGATGCTGCATTCGCAGCTCCTGTCGCGCCATGTGCACGACTATCGGCGCGGCATCGCGTTCTGTTCGGCGAGCGACGGCACCGGCTGTTCTTACATGGCGGCGAACATCGCATGCGCTATGGCGATGTCCGGCATCCGCACGCTGCTGCTCGACGCCAATTTGCGCGATCCGGAGATCGACGGGTATTTTACCCCCCGCGAGGACCGCGGCGGCCTACTAGACTGCCTGGGGACCGATCAGCGCGACCCCGGTTCCGTGGTCCATCGTGAAGTGATCCCCAACCTGTCGATCATCTACAGCGGCGGCAGTTCGCGGGAGTCGGGCCTACTTTCCTCGACCCGGTTCGCCGATATCGTCGGCGCTTGCATGCGCGATTACGAACTCACGATCATCGACACGCCGCCCGCCAACAAGAGCTCCGACGCGCTGCGGATCGCCAACGTCCTGCGCTATGCCCTGATCGTGGCGCGCAAGGACCGCAGCTATGTGAAGGATATTCGCAAGCTGGTGGACGATCTTAGGGTCAATCGCGCGGAAGTGCTCGGCACCTATCTCAATGATTTCTGACACGATCGACCGGCCGGCGCGGGGGGGTGTCGGCAGGGCGGCTCTGTTTGTCCGCCAGCACGCGATCATCATCGTCGCGGTACTGCTGTTCCTGATCCCGACGTTCTATCGCATGGCGACTCAGGCGTGGTCGACCGAGGCCGGTGCCCATGCTCCCATCGTCCTTGCGACCGGCGTGTGGCTCTTGAGCCAGGGCGATTTCAGCACCGCTTCCTCTCCAGGAAAGGATCACCGCACCACGGCCGGGTTCTGGTTCTTCATCGCGCTGGAAGTAATTGCGCTGGCCGCCTACACCTTCGCGCGCGCCTATGATTTTCTGAGCGTCGAGGCGGCGGCGGCCTATGGTGCGGTGCTGGCGATCGCGGCGGCTTTCATCGGCCTCGCGCCGTTGCGGCGAAACGCCTTTCCCCTGTTCTACCTGTGCTTTCTCATTCCCCTGCCGGGATGGGTCATCGACAGAACGACCGCGCCCCTGCAGCAATTCATCTCATACTCGGCCACCAGCCTGCTGCAGATGTTCGATTATCCCGTCATGCGCAGCGGGGTGACGATCTACATCGCGCAATACCAGCTGCTGGTTGAGCAGGCCTGTTCGGGAATGAACTCGATCATCGGCCTGATCTCGGTAACGCTGTTCTATATCTACATTCTCCACCGGTCGAGCTGGCGCTACGCCGCGCTGCTCGTGCTCCTGATCCTGCCGATCGCGATCTTCGCGAACTTCATTCGCGTGGTGGTGCTGATCCTCCTCACCTATCATTACGGCGACGCGGTTGCGCAGGGCTTCCTCCACAACACCGCCGGCATCGCGCTGTTCGCGATGGCGCTGTTCATGATGATCGCGATCGACGCGCTGTTACAGCGCACGCTGTTCCGCAAAGGGCCCCCGGCATGAGCATGGCGCGCAGAGAGATGCTGGCCGGCGGGCTGCTGTTCGGGGCGCTGGGCATGGCGACCTGGCTGACCCCGCGCACCCGCATGAACCTGCTCGGTCGGCAGGACCTGGAAGCTCTTGTGCCGGAGAACTTCGGTGCCTGGAAATCAAGCTACGACCCCAGCCTTGTCGTTCCGATCAAGGAAGGAAGCCTGACCGACACGCTGTACGACGAGCTGTTGACCCGGCGTTACGTCAATGCGGCCACCGGCGCGCAGATTTACCTCATGATCGCCTATGGGGGGACGCAGACCGACGCGTTGCAGCTCCACCGTCCGGAAACCTGCTACCCCGCCGTGGGCATGCGCATCGTGGAGCGCGAACGCTTCACCCTGCCTGTCGCCGGGCGCGAGATACCGTCCGTCGCCCTGGTGGCGCAGGCCCCCGGGCGGACGGAGGACATCGTCTATTGGACGCGAATGGGGCCGCGCTTCCCTCAGACCGCTGGGGCGCAACGGTCGGACAAGCTGCAACTGGCGATGAAGGGGATCATCCCCGACGGTGTCCTGATCCGCGCGTCGCTCATCCGCGACGACGGCGAGACGCATTTCGAGGAGCTCGGCGCTTTCCTGAGCGGGCTTGTCTCGGCCGTGCCCCCCTCCAAGCGCGCAGTCCTGATCGGGCCTCGCCCTGTGGAGCCTTCGGCAGGCTGAGGCGCTCCGGCCAGCCATCCGCTGATCCCTTAACCGGTTCTAAACGCCTTTGCCGCAAGCTCCGATTGAAAAGGAGTTACGGCGATGGCGCTTCCCCAACCACGATACGATATCGATGACGCGGTCGATCAGGCGCCCCGCCCCGCCCCGGCAAGGCCCGCAGGCGATTTCTCTGCAAGCGGCGGCCCGGTCGGCGACATGCATGCGCTGATCGAATCGCGTCTGCGCGTCGATCAAGCGAACGCGGCCTTCATCTTCGAGCAGCAGGGAGCCACCTCCCCCTACGCGATCGAGCGGGCGATCTCCGCCGCAGTCGGTATCGCCGCGCTCATCGGCGGCGTCGTGGGTGTCGCCGCTCTCATTTTTTAGGTATCGAAGCGGCTTCGAACCGCTTCAGGTCACCACGTCGGGCGCATCGCGCCCTGTTCGCGACCTGATACCCGCCAGTTCATCCACCGCATTCGCCAGCGGGACGAGCACCTCCCCGACATCCCGGTCGAGCTGTCCGCTCGGGGGCTCGTACCGCTCTAGATAGACGCGCAGCGTCGCACCTTGCGTACCGGTCCCCGAAAGCCGCAAGACGGCACGCGAGCCATCGGTGAAGACCAGGCGCAAACCCTGGTTTTCCGACACCGAGCCGTCGACCGGGTCGGTGTAGCTGAAACTGTCGGCACGCTCGACGGTCAGCTCGCCCGCGCGCGTCTCCGCCAGATCAGCCAGTCGCTCCTTCAGATCGCCCATCAGGGCCTGCGCCGTTTTGGTGTCCAGCGCCTCGTAATCGTGGCGCGCGTAATAATCGCGCCCATAGCGCTGCCAATGGTCGGCCATTATCTGCGCCACCGGCTCGCGGCGCGCTGCGATGACGTTGAGCCAGAACAGAATCGCCCAAAGGCCATCCTTCTCGCGCACGTGATCGCCACCCGTGCCGGCGCTCTCCTCGCCGCAGATCGACACCTTCCCCGCATCGAGCAGGGTTCCGAAGAACTTCCACCCCGTCGGCGTTTCGTAGGCCTCTACGCCCAGCCGCTCGGCCACGCGATCTGCCGCCCGGCTCGTTGGCATCGACCGTGCGAGACCCGCGATGCCGCGCGCAAAGGCCGGAATTAGATGGGCGTTGGCCGCCAGAACCGCCAGCGAATCGGACGGGCTGACATAGATGCCCTTGCCCAAGATCAGATTGCGATCCCCGTCCCCGTCGGAGGCCGCGCCGAAATCAGGCCCATCGGCGGACATCATCGTGTCGTGCAGTTGCTCTGCGTGGACCAGATTGGGGTCGGGATGCCCGCCCCCGAAATCGGGTAGCGGCTCCGCATTGATAACGCTGCCCGCAGGCGCTCCCAGGCGCCTTTCCAGTATTTCCATTGCGTATGGCCCGGTGATCGCATGCATCGCGTCCATGCAGATGGTGAAGCCATCTGCGAGCAACGCGGCGATCGCGGGAAAGTCGAACAGGCTTTCCATCAGATCCGCATAGTCCGCGACCGGATCGACCACGTCGATCGTGGTCTCGTTAAGGTCGTGCGATCCCAGCTGCGTCAGATCCAGCTCGGGCGAATCGATCAGGCGATATTGTGCGATGGATTCGCTGCGCGAATGGATGGCCTGCGTCACCGCCTCGGGTGCCGGGCCACCATTCGCGATATTGAACTTTATGCCGAAATCCCCGTCGGGACCGCCGGGGTTGTGGCTTGCCGACAGGATCAGGCCCCCGATCGCATCGTGTTTACGAATGAGATGCGAGGCCGCGGGGGTCGAAAGCCAGGCGTTGCGCCCCACTACGACACGCCCGAATCCATTGGCGACTGCCATGCGAATCGCGGTCTGCGCCACCGTCTGGTTATGGAACCGGCCATCGCCGCCGATGACCAGCGTGGCTCCCTTACGATCCTTGATCGTGTCGAAGACCGACTGGATGAAGTTCTCCGCGTAATGCTTTTGCCGGAACACCTCGGTCTGCTTGCGCAGGCCGGAGGTTCCCGGCTTCTGCCCTTCGAACGGGGTGGTCGAAACTGTTATCGGCTGGAAATGCGTCATCGATCGGTCTTCCTCGATACAAGCGGAGCGCCATTCCGCCTGCGGTGACAGCCCTCGGGGAATGGCGCAACCGGTTCGCTTTGGGGCAGCGCCCGACACCGCTTTTGCTCAGTCGTCGACATGGATATATCGCGGTGGCGAAAGGTTGGCGAAGGCCAGTCGCGCAGGGGCGGTCGGGATCGATATGGTGCTGAAGAAAATACGGACTTTCCTTCATCGCAGGATGAGCGGAACACGGCGGCTGTACCTGACGAAGGTCTGGGGCATGACGCTGGGCGAAGGTTCGCGAATCTCGCTGAAGGCCGATCTCGATTTCACGAATCCTTCGGGCATCCATATCGGCGCCTACACCATGGTGACGCCCCGGGTGCAGATCTTCACCCACGATTTCGTGCGCGCACGCCATGTCGACACCTATATCGGCGACAATTGCTTCATCGGAGCAGGCGCGATCATCCTTCCCGGCGTAAGGATCGGCGACCGCTGCATCGTCGCGGCGGGGTCCGTCGTCTCGCGCGACGTGCCGCAAAGATCGCTGGTGGCCGGCAATCCGGCCCGCGTGATCCGGTCTGATATCCGCGTTGGCCATTACGGCATGATGGTCGGCCGCACCGTGGCCTAGTTGGCGAGCCCGCCCGCGTATCGGCGACGCGCCACCCTTCCCGACACCGCCCCACGCTGCTAAATGGCCTGACCGACGTTTTCTGATATTGTGTCATATCCCGGTACGCGGCGAGCATTACGCTATCTTCGCCCGCCGCGTATCTCTACTGACCCCGGCGGTCGCGATGGCGACCCGTCCATGAGCCTTTTTGGAGCGCCGACCCTTGGAAACTGTTTACGACTGGGTCTCCGTCCTGGTGTTCGCAGGGTTGATCACCCTGTTCCTGCAGCGCTCCTCGATGGAGAATCCGCCAGACACGATCTGGCACTATCTGCCGCCCGCGGTGGGCTGTGCGCTGGCGAACTATGTCGGCAACGAAGGCTACATGATCCCAGCCGTTGCGCTGCTGGTCGCCGTTCTGGCTTACACCCACATCGTTCTGAAGCCGTTCCGATCGCGCTAGCGGTGCGATGCCGAGCGCCCCGAACGCCATCCTAGCAGGGGCACCGCAGGCAAACGGATCGCGGCCGAAGCTTACCACGCTGGAAATGGCGCGCGGTCTGGCCGCGCTTTGCGTGGTGGCGTTTCACGCGAACGTTTCGTGCAGGCTCGCGGGAGCGCCGACCTTCCGGTGGATGGACAGCCTCGCCTATGGCGTGGACTTCTTCTTCGTCCTCTCCGGCTTCGTCGTCATGCGGGCGTATCACCGCGATATCGGGAAGCCCCGGGCGATTGCTCCCTATCTCGCGAAACGGGCAATCCGCCTGTTTCCGATGCTCTGGCTGACTGTGCTGGTCGCCGCGGTCGCGCAGATGGCGAGCGGTGTGCCGATCGCGGGTGCCGCGATCCTGCGATCCCTCCTTCCCTACCCCTCGCTCCAACCTGCACTGCCCAAGGTGATCTGGGCCTTACGCCACGGTCTGCTGTTCTACGGCGGCTTCGCCACTCTGCTTCTTTCGCGCCGGGCGGGTTCGGCGTTGGGCGCGATGTGGCTGTTGCTGATCCTCGCGCAGCTTCTGGCGTCCGTGGCGGGCTCGCCCGTCGGGGGACTGCCGGCCTTTTTCCTCTCGACCTACCAGCTTGATTTCGTCCTGGGCATTGCGCTGGCGATGATCCATCGAGAGCGGACTTTTGCCCGCACGCCAATTCCCTTGCTGGCGGGTTTGGCTGCGCTGACCCTATATTTGGCACTACGGGACGATCTCGGTCTCGGCCGGGTGGGGGAATACGACTACATTTCGCCGGGCGCGACGCTGGGCGTGGCGATCATGGGATCGATCTTCGCACTGATCCTGCACGGCCTGCTACGCGTCGAAGGCATTCCTGCCCCCAGGGGCTTCGTCGCGCTGGGCGGTGCATCATACGTCCTTTACCTCATCCATCTGCCGCTCAACGCCTTTCTTCATAGCGGGATAGGACAGCTTCCATCGATATTCCTGGATCGGGGACTGGGGCAGATCATCCTGATCGCAGCGGCTGTGGCGATTTCATTGCCCATTCACTATTTGGTGGAAAAACCGCTTCTCGTTCGATTGCGCAGATTGTTGGCTGGCAGGAAGTTCGCGCGCGGAGATACAAAACACCCTATGCGCACCGAAGAAGAGGAAACGGGCACTCTTCACGATCGTTACCGCACGACGGCAACCCTTAATCCGGATGAAAAGACAGTGGGCTGGTTTTCAAGCATATTTCGAAACAACGCATCCAACGATACCGGAGCGGCAGAGTCTTCCGATCCCGTCGATGAGGAAGGGGCCGAAGACCGGGTTCACTGGCGCCTCGCCGGCGTGCCGTCGCGGCAGGCACGCGATCGCGACCGCCGGGCTCGGTTTCCACAGTTCGCAGCCGTCGCCGGCGGCAATGCTTCGGGCCACGCGGCCATCGCCCGGCTGGGACGGGCATTTACGCCGTCGCACCCGATTTCCGATCCCGACTTGTTTGCCGGGCGGCACGATATCCTCGCCCGGCTGATCGACCTGATCGAGCTGCAGGGGCTTCACGTCGTGCTGTATGGCGATCGCGGCATCGGCAAGACCTCGATTCTGCGCATGGTTTCCGATCTGGCCGAAAGCGCCAATTATCGCGTCGTGTACGCGTCATGCGGGTCCGACACGACGTTCGACAGCCTGATGCGCAGCCAGGCGCGCAAGGTGCCGTTGCTGTTCCACCGCGATTTCGGTCCGACGAGCACGCAGGTGGAAGAGGGGCGAACCTTCGCTGACGAACTGGGCGAAGGCCCGGTGACAGTGGCCGACATGACCGGCCTGCTCGAGAAGCTGGACGGAACGCAGCTGCTGATCGTCATCGACGAATTCGACCGCGTCGAATCGGAGCGGATGCGCGAACAGCTCGCCGAGCTGATCAAGAACCTGTCGGATCGCAACGTTACGATCCAGTTCCTGATCGCCGGCGTCGCATCGAACCTTAACAGCCTGATATCCCACATTCCGTCCATTCGCCGCAATCTTACCGGACTGCAAGTCGACCCGCTGGGTGCCAAGGAGGTCGAAGAATTGCTGGAGAACGGGGCGGCGAAGTCCGGCGTTCGATTCGACGACAAGGCGCGCGAACGCCTGATCGCCTATTCGCAGGGGCTGCCCTATCTCGCGCAGCTCCTGGGGCTGCATGCCAGTGTGGCAGCACGTCAGGACGGTCGCGATGTGGTCAACGAGGCCGACATCGTCGAGGCGGGAAAGCTGGCGGCGGGGGAATTGCGGCTCCGTGTCTCCGCGAAAGGGGTGCGGGCGGTGCAGGCCGCCGCCGACCGAATCGGTTGGGCGACGCTCGGCGAGGTCGCCGGAAAGGCGATGCAATCGCTCGGGATGCTCGACGAACCCGCTCTCTCCGAGGTTGATGAAGCGACAAAATCGTCCCTATTCGAGACAGCTCCGGAAGAGCTCAAATTGGGCAATGCGCCCGAATGGCAGTTCGTCGAAGAGGCGCTGGCTCCTTATATTTGGCTTGAAAGCTTGGATAGCGCGCGTCTGACCCACCTATCAGGCACCCAAACGACTTCAGAGCCCCTCCGCTCAAGCTGGTGATGCCAGCATAATTCTTAGGAACCGGCATCACTCCAGCGTATTGGCACCTTGCACTGTAGCCTTAAAATGGTATTAAGGTTGTTGCGGTGTTAATAAATCGCCTTGGGGAAGATTGTTGCGTTGGTGGATCGCGGCAGTCGGAATTGGGGCCTCAACAGGAGCTTCCGCCATGAATCTTATGAAGAAATGCGCGCTTGCAGCCTCGACCGTAGCTCTGGGCCTCGGCCTGAGCGGTACGGCGACTGCGGCACCTTACATCGATGCGCCGACGTTGGGCGACCCGACGGGCGAATACGGGAATAACGATCCTGAATCGCGTTTTAGCGACGTGTTCACGTTCAATCTGCCGACCTACGGCGTGCTGACCGTCACCCTTCAGTCGGTTTACCAGACTATCGATCAGAACGTGAATTTCATCGTGAACGGCGTGAAGCTGAATTCCGAGAACTTCACCGTGATCAACAAGGGTAATCCCGAAGTACAGACGATCACCCAGCGGGTTTCGCCCGGCAAGCAAACCATTCAGGTTGCTGGCGCTTCGGGCCCGAACGGTGCCTATAACGGTGCGATCATCTTCGCCGCCGGCGGCGTTCCCGAACCGGCCACCTGGATGATGCTGATCCTCGGCTTCGGCGCGATCGGCTTCGGCATGCGTCGCAAGGCCGCCAACGTCGCGACCCGCGTGACCTACGCCTGATAGACTTTCGGTCCACCAGGACCGGGATTGTCAGAATTCTAAGGGGCTCCGGACTTGTTCGGGGCCCCTTTTTCCTTTGCGGCCTCTTCATCTAATCGCAATGGATGCAGGGCTAAGGATTCATCGCTTATCCAAATCATCCGGCTTCCGTACCGCCGGCTCAAACCGGAAGTCCGGTATCCGACAATGGGTGCCTCATGTTTGGAACGTTGATCGAGAAGCTGAAGATCAGGCTCTGGTCGCGCAACCAGACCACTAGTACAGAATTACGCAGCTATTTTTGTGATAAGTTTCGGATCGACGTTGGCATGCACAGCTACGGCTGCTTCGACCAATGGCGCATGCCTGGCCCGATGAAGATCGGCCGGTTTTGTTCGATCGCGCGCACGGTGCGATACACGCCGATCAATCATCCCTACCATGCGTTGACGACCAATCCCTTATCCTACGAGCGTAGATTCGGCGTAGTGGATGAGGACCTCACGTCCGACGATTGTCTCGTCATCGAGGATGACGTTTGGATCGGACATCATGCGATCATTCTTCCGTCCTGCAAATTCATCGGTAGAGGAGCGGTAATCGGTGCGGGATCGATCGTAACAAAGGATGTGGCGCCCTACTCCATCGTGGTTGGCAATCCGGCGCGGAAATTGAAGGATCGCTTTCCGCCGGACGTGATCGACCAGATCGAGGCCTCGCAATGGTGGACCCTCTCGATTCCCGAGTTGAGAGCGCTCGCCGAATTTGATCCCACACTTCTCTTGCGACCAACGCGCGAAAGTTTGCGTCGCTGGAACGAGCGCGAGAGGAAAGTGGCTCCCACGTTCGCACGCACGCACTTACGACAGGCGCAGGCTTGACCATGCAACCCGAGATAAGTGTTATCATTCCTCACTATCAGGACCTCGAGGCGCTAGATAAGTGCCTGGAAGCGCTGCGTTTGCAAACTATAACGCCAGCGCGCGAGTTCGAGATAATAGTGGCCGACAACAATTCGCCCGTAGGGCTCGAGGCGGTCGCGGAAGTTGTCGGTGACCGGGCACGCGTCGTCGTCGCCATGGACAAGGGTGCCGGACCAGCGCGCAATGCCGGGATTGGCGCAGCGCGCGGATCGCTTCTCGCTTTCACCGATAGCGACTGCGTCCCCGAACCCGGCTGGCTGGAGGCTGGGCTCAGCCGCCTAAACGATTTCGACCTGGTCGGGGGGCGGGTAGTCGTGCTGGTCGAACACGAAAGCAGGATGAACGGCGTCGAAGCATTCGAAAGGGTCTTCGCCTTCAACAACGCCCGATATGTAGCGGAAGAGGGCTTCACGGGGGCCGGCAATCTTTTCTGTAGAGCGGAAACCGCAGCGACGATCGGCCCGTTCGAAGCAGTGGTTTCCGAAGACAAGGAATGGTGCAAGCGAGCGACGAAACTCGGGTTTACCTTGGGCTACGCGCACGATGCCGTCGTTGGCCATCCTGCGCGTACCAACTGGCGGGATTTCCTGCAGAAGTGGAAACGCATCAATCGCGAAAGCTACGCCCTGTGGCGGGCAGAGGGAAAATCAGTCGCCGGATGGCTCGGAAGGACCTGGTTGCTTCCCGCGTCGATCGGACCACACGCCGTGAAGGTCTTGACGTCCAAATCGCTATCGGGGACGGGAAACCGGGCGCGGGCGTTCGGAACGCTCGCTGCGCAGCGAATATGGCGCTTCTGGGACCAACAAAGACTGATCTTCACTTCGAAGCGATAAGTCGGCGTTCGATTGAACTGGCGCGATGCCATCTTTCGCTCGTCCTATTAACCTCCGCTCATTACGGTGTCGCGCCCGCCCAGGCGCATGGCCTAACGATCGGAACGGGCTGGAAAGGAATGCAGGACTGAAATGAAGCTGCCCTCGCTTCCTTTTATCGGGCGCTCTGCCCGAGGCCCGGTCCTGGCCGGCTATCACGTGCCCGTCAGATTTCGTGCCGGCACAATCCTGGGTGTTCTTGCCTATACCGGCATCCTGATCGTCTACGGGGTGGCGCTGACCTATTTCGGGCCGAGCGTGCTCATGCCGCTGACAGCACCGCTTGCCATCCTGGCGCTGGTCGTGATCTGGGCGCTTCCCGACAGCGCACGCCCGCCGACACGATGGTTGAACGCGCTCGTGTTCGCGTTCCTCGTCGCCCTGCTCGTCTGGCCCGATTATCTTGCCCTTGCGCTGCCCGGAACACCTTGGATCACCGCGTTACGGCTGACCGGTGTGCCGCTTGCCGTGTTTCTGTTCATATGCCTTTCGGTATCGCGGGCGTTCCGCGCGCGATTGTTCGAAATCGTCGGAGCGACGCGGATAACCACCGGACTGGTCGTCGGATTTGCGGCTATCGCTACCCTCAGCGTCGCTCTCTCGAACGACCCGGCGACATCGCTCAACAAGCTGGTGGTCGCGTATCTCTATTGGATCATCATCTTCTTCGCGTCCGCGTGGGTATTCTCCAAGCCTGGGAACGTACGCAAACTCGCGTGGATCGTCTGGCTTTTCGTGCTGATTACCTCGGTCATCGGTCTGCAGGAATGGCGGTTGCAGTCCGTTCCCTGGGCAGGCCATATTCCAAGCTTCCTGCGCATCGAGGACCCGGTCGTCCAGCATATCCTGTCCGCCAAATCGCGATCGACGACGGGCATATACCGGGTGCAGAGCAAGTTCACTACGCCGCTCGGCTTTGCGGAGTTCCTCGCGCTCGCCACCCCCTTCATCATCTTCTTCTTCGTCTTTGCGCGGAACTGGCTGCTGAAAGGGGCCGCGGTCGCCACGCTTGTACTTATTTTCATATCGATATCGCGAACCGACTCGCGGTTGGGAGCAGCCGGCTTCTTCATGTCGTTCATGCTCTTCCTTGCGGCCTGGGCGGCATTGCGGTGGTGGCGCGAGCGCACAAGCCTCTTCGGCCCCGCACTGACCCTTGCGTACCCGGCCGTCTTCGCAGCCTTCATCGCCTCGACATTCTTGATCGGCCGGATGCGAGCAATGGTCTGGGGCACGAAGGCCCAGTCGTTCAGCAGCCAGGCGCGCGAGGCGCAGGTCGAGCGCGGCCTGCCCCTGATCTGGTCGGAGCCCTGGGGGCGCGGGATCGGGCGTGGCGCGTTAGAGCTCGGGTACCGAAATCTGGCAGGCGGACTGACGATCGATTCCTATTTCCTGCTGATCGGGCTGGAATTCGGCGTCATCGGCTTCCTGGTCTATTTCGGCATATTCCTCAGCTCGGCATCGTATGGTGCCAGGAACCTGTTCAATTACCGGACAAGCGAGCAGCTGTTGCTCATACCCCTGATGATTTCGGTAACGAATTTCGTGATCATCAAGACGGTGTTCGCGCAGCAGGAAAATCATCCTCTGCTGTTCATGTTTCTGGGTGCCATCACGGCACTATGCTGGCAAATTCGCAAGGCGCAGCAGCAGGACGGGATACCGGGGTAGGACGGAACGGGAATGGGTATCGACCAGCTCTTCGGCAGGATTTGGAGGCTTCGGTGGTTCATACTCGCTTCGAGTATGATCAGCGGGATGGCAGCCATTGGCGCCACCTATCTCCTGCCCCACCGATACGCCGGAATCGCGGAAGTATCGATGGATTCCCAGATAAATTCCGAGCAGCGGAGCTACTCGATATCGAACAAGCAAGTCGATACCTATGTCCGCTCACAGGCTGAACTGGTGAAGGACTACCGCGTCACCGGCAGGGTCGTCGACAAACTCAACTGGACTTCTTCCAACGAGCTTGCCCAGCAATACAACACCTACGGGCGCCGTACCGGGCTCGACTTCAGAACCTGGCTTGCCTCACGTATCAGTGCCAACACCTCCCTCCAGTTCGAGGAAGGCAGTTCCGGCTTCGCCATCATTTACGCCGGCTTCGATCCGCAAGAAGCCAAGTCGATGGCTGGGCTGCTGCGCGACGCCTATATCGAGTACCTGCTCGACCGGCGACGCGCCGACGCGCGCGGCCAGGTCGACTGGGTAGGGAAGCGCAAAGCCTATCTCGAGGAACAGATCCGCACGCTGGAGAAACGATCGGCCGAGTTCAGCAAGAAAACCGGCGTCGTTCTAACGCAGGATGGTCTGGCACTGGCTGAAATCAGGCTGCGCAACGCAGCGTCAGCAGTCGAGATCGAGCAGCCAACGACCCTGCCTGGCCCGATCGTGTCGCTCGAGCGCAAGAACCTGACCGCAGTGGAAGGTCAGCTGGCGGCCCTTTCCCAAACCCTCGGGCCGAACCATCCGCAAATAAAGGATCTTGAGGAGAAGCGCGACGCCCTTCAGCAATCGGTAGCGGCCGCCGAACGCGCTCGCGTAGTCCCAACCCCACCGCCCACAGGTCCCTCGCTGGAAAAAATCCGCTCGGAATTTCTCGCGAAGGCGAACGACATAGCGACGGCCAAGCGGTATTTTACCGAACTTCAGGCGCTGCAACAACAGTATCAGGCGTTGCAGCAATCTTCGTCCAACGCACAACTCGACTCCAACACCATCCAATCCGGCGCGCAGGCTGACGACGAACCGACCGCGACCGGAAATGTCTATTATCCCGATTACCGGTTCTCGATCCCTATGGCTTTCGCTCTGGGGGCGGTGCTGGCGATACTCGCTGGCCTGCTATATTCTCTGCTGAATATGCGCGTTCGCACCGTGAAGGACCTAAGGATCATGAACATCCCCACCTTCGACTAACCCGCGCGGGAGGCTGCTCGGACTCGATCAAAGAGGATGGTACCGGCCTGTCAGAATGGAAACACCGGTCAACCTCCTGACTGCCACGAGACTCGCAATGTTGCGCAGCACCAGGATCGCCGACATCGTGAGGGAAAGGGCCAGCAGGCCGGAGTACTCTGCTGCAAGCGGCAATCCGATGAGCAGTGCTACGAGGCTTACCATGGTGAACAGCAAATTGACGCGCTCGTTTCCGGTCATCGCGAGTACGAGCCCGGAAGGGCCCGTGCAGACATAGCAGATCTGACCGAGGATCAGCACCTGCAGGACAGTCGCGCCGCTGCGGAACTCGGGACCGATCACCGCCAGCGCCTCTGGCGCAAACAGCAGAACGATCAGTCCGGACGGAATGACCAGCACGGTGGAAAGCAGCGTCGCGGATCGCGCCAGCCTGGCAATCGCCCCATAATCCTCGCGTGCATGAGCGGCACCGATCTGGGGCGAAAACACGCTGAAGATGCCGATGGTGATGATCGGCAGCGCGGTGGCCACCTGCATCGCCACGCGGAACACGCCCGCATCGTAGAGCGAGAGGCTCGCGGCCACCACCGCCAAGCTGTACCAGTCGCTCAGGTTCTTGGACACCGCCACGCCCCATAGCGGCCCTGCACGCTTCAGCAGGGGGCGCATCGGAATATCCAGCGCGCCGGGTGCCGCGCTCGTCTTGCGATAGGACGCCGCCACCCCGATCGCCGCCGCGATAAGGCCTGCGACCGCGGTGGACGCGAGAATCTCGTAGAGCGTTCGCGTGACGCCGAGGACGACCCCGGCGATGACGAGGCCAGGAATGATCAGGACCTCCACGACCTGGCCGAAGATGTAGACCTTCTGCGAACGCAGGATGCTGCTGGTCAGCCTGGTCGCCGCGCGGGAGAACAGGATCGCGCACAGGAACAGCAGCGCGCCCGGCACTGCGGAATTGTCGAGCAGCCGCTGGGTAACGACGTCGTGCAGGATCAGGATCGCGGCGCACAGGACGGCGATCAGCGCGAGGCTGTAGCCGAACAGGCGATTGAGGGAGTGCCGCGACGGGAGCGTGCCGTGGGCCGTGGCAGCGGAGAAACTGCGTACCACCGACAGGTCGATCCCTCCGACGCACACGATCGAGAGGAACATGCCGGTTTGCGCGATTATGCCGTACTGGCCGTTCGCCTCCGGTCCCATGGTCCGCCCGATGAAGAAGGTGACGACGAACCCGAGCCCCACCCCGGCCACGCGAATGGCGATCGAGATCAAGGAATCTAAATGATTTCTGACATAGGCTATCGCTGATTTCTTCATCGCCATTTCAGCTCATTCGTCCGATCCAGCCTCGATTTGCGTTGAATGGCCCTTCATCAGCGCCACGGCTCGCGATAACCGCATGCGAGCCGTTACAGCGCTCGCGCTTGAAATCCAGTTAGGATTGAAAATGACCCTTCTGATTCATCCCGGGTTTCACAAGACCGGCACCAGCTGGCTCCAGACGGAGGTCTACACCGACCGCCGCCTGTTCCACATGACGCTGTCTCACGAAGAGGCATTCCAGGCCATCGTGAAACCGCACGATTTCGACTTCGAGCCGGAGGTGGCGCGCGCGGTGCTCGACCGCAGTCGCAGCCGGCGGAACGACGGTCTGGTCGATGTCCTCTCGTCGGAGGTTTTGTGCGGAACACGCACCACCGGCCAGCGCGAGAGCCGCACCATCGCCGACCGCCTGGGGGCGATTACCGGCCCGGCGAAGATCCTTTTCACCATTCGGTCGCAACCGGGAACCTTGCGCGCTTCCTACATGCAGTTCGTGAAGCGGGGCGGCAGGAAATCGTTCGCCGATTTCCTGACGTTCGAACCGGAGCCGGGCTATACCTTTTTCGACATCAGGCAGCTCGCCTATCACCACCTGATCGAACACTACGCCATGCTTTACGGAGAGGAGAACGTGCTCGTCCTGCCGCAGGAAGTGCTCGCCCGCGATCCGGACGCGTTTTTCGAAGCGCTGGTCCGCTTCGCCACCGGGAATGCTCCTCCCGCGGGCGTATCGATATCGCGCGCCAAGCGCGCCGGGGGCAGCCCTCCCGCGAGCGGCTTGCCCATACTGCGCTTTGCCTCGCACTTCCGCCGCAGTCCGATGGACAACGATCCCGTATTGCCGTTCAAGCCTCTGGGTTCGGCGCTGATGAGCCTGGGCTATCGCTGGACGCTCGGCAATGAGCGAGCGACGCGGATCCTGCGAAGCCAGGTGAATGAACAGGTCCGCGGGCGCTTCGGATCGTCGAATGCGCGTGTGCAGCGGTTCTGCCCCTTCGCTCTGGAGGAACTGGGCTACGAGGTCGAGGGGGAGGCATCGCCTCGCCAACTGGCTACGGTCGGTTAGCCGCGCCGATAGACCGGCGGCAGCCGCTCCATCTCGTCATACACTTCGCCGTAGATCGCACGCAGGGCATCGCGGGTCGCATCGTCGACCTGCGATACCGAGGACAGGCGCTTGCGTTGCGGCGGGAAGGCCGCACGCTGCTCCTCGGTCAGCTCGAGGAAATCGAAGAACGCCGGAAGGTTTTCGTAAAGGTGTTCGAACCGCACGAACAGCGTGGGGAAGCGAACCGGAATGTCGTTCCAGTTGCGCCAGTGCCTGATGATGCCGAACCTGTCCTCGCCCGCATCCAGCATTTCCTCCAGCGTGAAGCTCTCGCCCTGCCCCTTGGTCCGGCGGTTGTATTCGCGGACCGAAGAATATCCCTCGTCGGTCAGTTTCAGCGACATGTGCGACTGAAACTCGCGCCGGAACAGCGAGAGGACCGCCTGGATCGGGTCGCTGTAGACATAGACGCATTTGCCGATCTGCAACGGCTCGAAAATCGGATGATCGGGGCGGTTCGCGTGCTTTATCCCGTCGTTGTGGCTGTCCCAGCTGTTCACCGCGAGATATTGCGAGAGATATTGCAGGATGAAGGTCGTGCCGCTCCCGCCATAGGATACCATGATCGCATCGTAGGCATCGCGGCTGGTCAGCCCGTAACGAAAACGCTCGTTGAGTTCGCGATATTTGGATCGCACTCGTCTTATTGCAGTTCGCACTTCGGCGGTGCCCCTTCGGCCTTTGGCTGTCGCCATTGCACGAGGTCGTTCATCCGACAAGGGTGGGCGAGCAGATGTTCGCGATCGGGACTGACGGACACTAATTTGTCGACAGAGCCTCGCCAAACGAAATAAGGCGATACTTGGCTGGACCACCGCATTAGGCGGATTTCTCGAAGGGTAGATTGCGCCGGATGCTGCGAAGCGGTTCCGGTTCTATGACAAGTTATCTTGACGGTCGCTAACTTGCGATCGGGCGACACGGCGAAGCACGAATTGGGGGCACGCGGTACGGGTATGACGCACTAGCCCGATCTTAGTGACCTTACCCGTTTCGGCAGCAGGATCGCGCTGATCGCCGGAGACGGGCGCGAGTTGACCTATGCAGAACTGGCGCAAGCGGTGGAGGACACCGCGCGGGCGCTGGGGCCTGACCGCCGGCTGCTACTGCTCGAAGCGAAGAACGACGTTGGCACGGTCGTCTCGCTCCTCGCCGCCTTGCAAACCGGGCATCCTGTCATCCTGACCGGAAGCGGCGGAACGGGAGCCGCGATCGCATCCACCTACCATCCGAGTGCCATCATCCGCGCCGGCTCCGACGATGATCTGCCGCCCATCGCCGAGCATACCGGTGCCCCGCCGGTCGCACTGCACGACGAGCTCGCGCTGATGCTGTCCACGTCGGGTTCCACCGGTTCGCCAAAGCTGGTCCGCCTGTCGCTGGCCTCGCTTCAGGCGAACGCAGTGTCGATCGCGACCTATCTCGAATTGGGGGCGGGGTCGCGCGCGATCACGTCGCTGCCACTGCATTACAGCTATGGGCTGTCTGTCATAACCTCGCACTTGGTCGCCGGTGGCTCGATCGTCCTGACCGACGCATCCGTGGCCGACGCCGCGTTTCGTTCTCTCTGCGAGCGCCACGAAGTGACCGGCGTCGCGGGCGTGCCCTACAGCTACGAGTTGATGGAGCAGAGCGGCTTCCTCGACCGGCTGCCGCCATCCATCGATACCCTGACCCAGGCCGGGGGACGTCTCGGGCCGGAGAAAGTCCAGAGCGTGGCGGCGCGCGCGCGTGACCAGGGGGCAAGGCTGTTCGTGATGTACGGGCAGACCGAAGCCACCGCGCGCATGGCCTATCTGCCGCCCGACTCGCTTTGCAAAATCCGGCCGCCATCGGTCGCGCGATCCCCGGCGGGGAATTTCGCCTCGCCGACGGCAGTGGCGGAACGATCGAGCGGGCAGGCGAAGCGGGGGAACTGGTATATAGCGGCCCGAACGTCATGCTGGGATATGCGCAAGGTCCCCAGGATCTGGCGCGGGGTCGCGAGATCGAGGAACTGCATACCGGCGACATCGCCATGCGGGACGAGGCCGGGCTTTATCGCATCGTCGGGCGGATGAGCCGCTTCGTGAAGCTGTTCGGCCTGCGGATCGGGCTCGACGACGTGGAAGCACTCTACCGCGATCGCGGGATCGAAGCTGTCGCGGCGGGCGACGATCGCATGCTGGCGATGGTATTGCCCGCCGGCCACGACGCCGGGGCAGAGCGCGCGTGGCTCGCCAGTCGGCTCAAGCTGCCGGAAACCGCGATCCACGTCGCAACCGGCGAGATACCGCGCCTGCCCACCGGGAAACCGGATTACGGAACCATCATCGCCGCGGCGAGCGAACGAGCGGATCAATCGGAGCCGCAAGACAACCGGACCGTTCGCGAGCTGTTCGCCGACATCTTCCCCGGCAGATCGCTGTCCGGTGACGACACCTTCGTCAGTCTGGGCGGCGATTCGCTGACTTACGTTCAGGCATCGATCGGATTGGAGGAAATCCTCCGCCAGCTTCCGCTGGAGTGGCAGGACAAGACGATCGACGAACTTTCGGCGCTCCCTCGGGCCGGGCAAGGCACCCGTTCGTGGTGGACGCCGCGAACCTTCGGATCGGATATCCTGGTGCGCGCCGCTGCGATCCTCGCGGTGGTAATCAATCACGCTTCCGATACCTGGCTGGTCGGCGGGGGTGCGAATGTCCTGCTCGTCCTGTTCGGGCTAAACTTCCTGCGGTATCAAGGTGCCCATCTGACCGGCCTCGATCGGCTGGTGCCGCTGCGCAACTACCTGTTGCGGATCATCCTGCCCTATTACGCTCTGCTGATCGCTTACAGTGTCGGCACCGGTCAGTACGACTGGCCCGCTTTTTTTCTCGTAAGCAATTTCACCGGCCGGTTCGGCAATCTGATGGAACCGTACTGGTTTCTGGAGCTGGTCGCACAATGTCTGCTGATCCTGACGGTGCTGTTTTCCCTTAAGCCGGTTCGCACCCTCGCCGCGCGATCGCCATGGACATTCGGGCTGGGCTTCTTCACTGTGGCAAGCGCCGTCGGCCTCGTCTCGCAAATCGCCTTTCCGCGACCGGATCTCGCCTTCCGCCTGCCCGAATTCCTGTTCTGGTTCATCGCCTTCGGGTGGTGCGTGGGGCTGGCGAAAGATCGCACGCAGAAGACGATACTCAGCGTCCTCGCCATCGCGATGGCCGTCGCCATCGCCACGATTTCCCAGGGGCAATCCGGCGCCTATCTCAAGATGCCCCAACAGATCGTCTGGTTCGTCGGATCGGCCCTGATCCTGCTATGGCTGCCGCGCCTCGCGCTGCCCGGCATCGCACGCCGCGTCGTGACCGAAATCGCCGGAGCCGTCTTCCAGATCTACCTGGCACACAACATCGTCGTGCACATGTTCCTGTTCGTCTGGCACTACGACAATCTGGCGGTGATCCTGCTCCTGTCGGTACTGGCGGGCGTCGCCTTGCGGTACGCGCAGGCGTTCACCGCGTCGCTCTATTCCCGCTACGTCCCGCTGGTGCTGCCGTCACGGAGCGCCGTCGCGATCGATACCTAGCGGGGGGCCGCGGACGGCGCGTGAAGCATGCTCCGGTTGCCATCCCACTTTCTCCAGCGCAGCGCCCAACAGGCGGGTCCGGAGGCTTTCGGCGGGCCTGTCCACCAGGACGTAGAAGGCGATCGCGACCATCAGTATCGCGCCCAGCACCACCACCTTTCCAGCCAGTCCATAGGCGGCGAGCGATGGCAGCAGCAAGGCGACAACCGGCCAATGGATGATGTAGAGCGGGTAGGAGAAGTTGCCGAGCGTCCGATCGATGGGCCCGCTCTGCTGTCGCACGTTCCAGGCGACGAAGGGCAACAGGAACACGACCCACAGCTGCCCGAAGATATCTTCGTCGATCGGGCCCGGATCACTCTTGATCAACAGGGCCGATAGCGTGGGCGAAAGGAACACCAGCACACCCACCGCTCCAAAGGCCAGCAAGCCCGCGAGCACGAGGCCCCGCGAAGGTGCCCAGCGCGTGGCGTAGATCGCCATGCCGAGTACGAACGACGGGGCATAGGCGAGGGCCGTCCACAGGCCGGGCCCTTCGCGCAAAAACCAGCCGAAGGCGGTGACGGCGATCACGCCCGCGGCGATGACCGCCCGGCTGCGGATGCGCGCCCCGAGGAGCCACAGCAGAGGGAATAGGAGGTAGAACTGCATTTCTAGGTCGAGCGACCACGCGGTTCCCAATACGTCGAGCCGGTTGGACGCGATGCCGAACAGCGCCAGCCCCGCCAGGGTGATGGGCGGACGGGGCTCTCCGACCAGCGCGAATACGCCCAGCGCCAACACGAAAGCGGCGGCGAAACTCAGCCAGATGCGCAGGAAGCGCGAGAGGTAGAATATCCAGAGCGTCGGATATTTGCTGTAGCGCCGGTCGTAGATGGCGCTGATCCAGTATCCGGACAGCGAGAAGAACACGAACACCGCCGGACGCCCGATCTCGAAGTTCGAAAGATGGCTCGCCACCACGAATGCGGCGAGGATCACCCGGAAGGTACCGGGACCGATGGCGAGGCCGTGTGGGAGGGACAGCGGGCCTGTCACAACGTGACGCATCCCATCGAACGGCAACCGACGTCGTTCATGCAAATCCCCAGACTGACTCGCGCCCTATACCGGGGTCGCCCGCATCGACGCTGTTCCTGTCCTGTCGGGGACGAGCATGCAACGAATGATCGGACGGCCGCACGAATTCGAGACAGGTTGGCGCAATGGTCGTGCGGGTATTCGCATCGGCTTGGACTGAAAGTCGTGCACCCAAACGAAACCCCCCGCATCCTGTCCGGAGTGCGAGGGTCTTTAATTTGAACCCGCTTGGGGACTACCGAAATCTCACTGGCAGCTGAGGCATTCCTCGTAATCGGTTTCCGCACCATCACCCGCGGCGAGTTCGTATTTCGCCGCGTCGGGGGTGTTGTCGGTTTCCACCCCGCCCGCGAAGCCGGCGCGCTGCACGCTCTTCGAGCGCAGGTAGTAAAGCGACTTGATGCCCTTCTCCCACGCGCGGAAGTGCAGCATCATCAGGTCCCATTTGTCTACATCGGCGGGGATGAACAGGTTCAGCGACTGCGCCTGGTCGATATAGGGCGACCGGTCGGCCGCGAATTCCAGCAGATAGCGCTGATCGATCTCGAAGCTGGTCTTGTAGACCGCCTTTTCCTCGGCCGTGAGGAAATCGAGATGCTGCACCGATCCACCGCGCTCGAGGATCGAATTCCACACCGCGGTCGAATCCTTGCTCTTCTTGCGCAGCAGTTTTTCGAGATACGGGTTCTTCACGATGAAGCTGCCCGACAGCGTCTTGTGAGTGTAGATATTCGCCGGGATCGGTTCGATGCAGGCGCTGGTGCCGCCGCAGATGATGCTGATCGACGCGGTCGGGGCGATCGCCATCTTGCAGGAAAAGCGCTCCATCGCGCCCATTTCCTCGGCGTCGGGGCACGGTCCACGCTCCTTCGCCAGCACCATCGATGCTTCGTCTGCCTTGGCGCTGATGTGCTGGAACATCTTCAGGTTCCAAGCCTTCGCCATCGGCCCTTCGAGCGGCAGCCCCTTCATCTGGAGGAAGGAGTGGAAGCCCATCACGCCCATGCCGACGCTGCGTTCGCGCGCGGCGGAGTATTTCGCCCGCGCCATCTCGTCCGGCGCACGATCGATATAGTCCTGCAGCACGTTGTCGAGGAAGCGCATGACGTCTTCCACGAACCGCTTGTCCCCGTTCCACTCGTCCCACTTTTCGAGGTTGAGCGAAGAGAGGCAGCACACCGCGGTGCGATCGTTGCCGAGATGGTCGCGGCCCGTCGGCAGGGTGATTTCGCTGCACAGGTTCGAGGTCGATACCTTCAGCCCCAGCTCCCGGTGATGTTTGGGCATCATGCGGTTCACCGTGTCGTTGAACACGATGTAGGGCTCGCCCGTCGCCAGCCGCGTTTCGACCAGCTTCTGGAACAGGCTGCGCGCGTCGACGGTCTTGCGGACCGATCCGTCGCGCGGAGAAACGAGGTCGAACTCGGCGCCGTCGCGCACGGCTTCCATGAAGGCGTCAGACAGCAGCACGCCATGGTGCAGGTTCAGCGCCTTGCGGTTGAAGTCGCCGCTGGGTTTGCGGATCTCGAGGAATTCCTCGATCTCGGGGTGACTGACATCGATATAGCACGCCGCCGAGCCGCGCCGCAGCGAGCCTTGGCTGATCGCCAGCGTCAGCGAATCCATCACCCGCACGAAGGGGATGATGCCGCTGGTCTTGCCGTTCAGGCCGACCGGCTCGCCGATGCCGCGTACCTGGCCCCAATAGGTGCCGATGCCGCCGCCGCGGCTGGCCAGCCAGACATTCTCGTTCCAGGTGCCGACGATGCCTTCCAGGCTGTCCTCGACGCTGTTGAGATAGCACGAGATCGGCAGGCCCCGGCCCGTGCCGCCGTTCGACAGCACCGGCGTGGCGGGCATGAACCACAGGTTCGAGATGTAGTCGTAGAGCCGCTGCGCATGGTCCTGATCGTCGGCATAGGCATCGGCGACGCGGGCGAACAGGTCCTGGAAAGTCTCGTCGGGCAGCAGGTAACGGTCGATCAACGTCTCCTTGCCGAATTCGGTCAGGTTCGCGTCGCGCGCGGGGTCGGTCGTGATGTCGAACCGGCGCGCGTTGACCCGCTTGCTATCGCTTTGCGGAGAAGCAGCGGTCTTCATCGCTTCGGCCATGGCGGATGCCGCGGCGTCGACCAGCGTGCCGGAGCCCGTGTCCTGCTTGTCCATGCTCATCGCCTTCTCGTTCTTCACGGTTCGAGACGAGGTATCCGCGTCGATCGTGTCGACGGCCGCATCCGCGCTATCCATCGTCATCCCGGTATCCTTGCTGAAATCCATCTCGTCGCCCCAATCGCTGGCTTCCCGACGATTCGTGATATCGCCGAATGTTCCACATATGTTCGTGCAAGTCGAGCGCCGTGCGTCCGTCTTGCATATAGGTAGGGTTCGCAGGATTTCCCGTCCCCCGTCAGTCCCCAGGCCGTCCACAGTCTGCCCACCGGTTTGTCCCGGCACCGCTAGGTCTTGGGGCTCGTCTGCGAAGCGAACCACTAGATACTGAATCAGAGCGGCGGAATGCGCAATAGGGCGAAGGGGCGATTTGCCGTGAGCACAGGTCCCGATCACAGGTGTTTTATGATGGCAATACACCGCGACGCGTGGACCAAGCTGGCCTCTCGTCAAGGCAAGCCGGAAAACGAATCCGTGAAAAAATTTATCGCCGGAAAAGCGGTCGAGCGGGGCTTTGAATCAATCGAATCGGAGTGCGCAATTATGCTGCGCCGCGCGCGTGCTCCGCGATCAGCGCAGCGAAGCGATCGACCAGCGGCAATGGCAGGTCGTGACCCATCCCGGGGAAGGTCTCGATCCGCGCGCCGGCGATGCTCGCGGCGGTATCGCGCCCGCCCGCGCACGGGACCAGCGGATCGTCTTCGCCATGAATCACCAATGTCGGGGCCTCGATTCGGCTCAGCCGCGCGCGGCGGTCGCCATCGTGCAGGATCGCGGCGAGCTGGCGCTGCATCCCGGCAGGATAGACGCTGCGGCGGACGGTCTTCGTCACCCGGTCGCGCAACGCCTCCTCGTCCACCGGATAGCCCGGGCTGCCGATAACACGCGCGATCTTCATCCCGTGCGCCACCAGCACAACCTCGTCCGCCGAATCGGGCCGTCTGGTCAGCACGTCCATCGCCTCCTTCTTCGCAGCGGGTAGCTTCGGATTGCCGGTGGTCGACATGATGGAGGTGAGGGTGATGGTCTTGCCCGGATGGTTCGCGGCGACGAGTTGCGCGATCATGCCACCCATACTCGCGCCCACGATATGCGCCCGGTCGATCGCCAACGCGTCGAGCAAGGCGGCGGCATCGTCCGCCATGTCGGCCAGGGTGTAGGGAACCGCAGGCTTCAGCCCGATCTTGCCGAGCAGGATCTGTTTCGCCGGGCCGGGGAACTTCGCCCCTTCCATCTTCTGCGACAGGCCGATGTCGCGATTATCGTAACGGATCACACGGAAACCCTCAGCCACTAACGCATCGATCAGCTCGTCGGGCCATAGCGTCATCTGCGCGCCCAGCCCCATGATCAGCAAAATCACAGGCGCATCGCGGGTACCGCGATCTTCATATTCGAGCGTGATCCCGTTTGCGTTGATCTGGGGCATTCGTGCGTCCCTCCCGCTTCTGTTTCGCCTTCTCCGACGTATCCCTACGGCACCAGCACCGTGTCCTTGGCCACCGGATCGGTCTCCGGCCAGTCGAGCGTGAAATGCAGGCCACGGCTCTCGTGCCGCTTCAGCGCGCTCTTCACGATCAGGTCGGCGGCCTGATGAAGGTTGCGCAGTTCGATAAGGTCGGTGGTAACGCGGAAGGCGCCGTAATAATCCTCGATTTCGCGGCCCAGCGTGGCGATGCGGTGCGCCGCGCGCTCCAGCCGCTTCGTCGTGCGCACGATGCCGACATAGTTCCACATGAACCGGCGAATTTCGGTCCAGTTCTGCTTGATCACGACCTCTTCGTCCGAATCGGTGACGCGGCTAGCATCCCACGGCTTGATCGCCGGCGGCCCTTCCAGATCTTCCCACCGGTCCAGGATATCGCGCGCCGCCGCCTCCCCGAACACGAAGCATTCGAGGAGGCTGTTGGAAGCAAGCCGGTTGGCGCCGTGCAGCCCGCTTTCGGTGCATTCGCCCGCCGCCCACAGACCGGGCAGATCGGTGCGCGCGTCGAGGTCGACCAGCACTCCGCCGCAGGTATAATGCTGTGCCGGTACGACGGGGATCGGCTCCTTCGTCATATCGATGCCGAGGCCCATCAGCTTCTCGTAGATCGTCGGGAAGTGTGCCTTCACGAAATCGGCGGGCTGATGGCTGATGTCGAGATGGACGTAATCGAGGCCGTAGCGTTTGATCTGGTCGTCATTGGCGCGGGCGACGATGTCGCGCGGGGCGAGTTCCATGCGCTCGGCATCGTATTTCGCCATGTAGCGTTCGCCGGTCTGCGGGTTGATCAGCCGCCCGCCTTCGCCGCGCACCGCCTCGGTAATGAGGAAGTTCTTGACCTCCAGATTGTAAAGGCAGGTCGGGTGGAACTGCATCATCTCCATGTTTGAAACGCGCGCGCCCGCACGCCACGCCATGGCGATCCCGTCACCCGTCGCGCCGCGCGGCGCGGTGGAGAACAGATAGACGCGGCCCGCTCCGCCCGCTGCCAGCACCGTAGCGCGTGCGACGTGGCACTCGACCTCGCCCGCCGCCTCGTCCAGCGCATAGGCACCCCACACCCGGCCCGAACCCGAGAACCGTTCCGCATGGTGGCCGGTGATCAGGTCGATGCAGCTACGCCCCGGCAACAGGGTGATGTTGGGATTGGCCTCGGCAGCTTTCAGCAGCGCCTCCTGCACCGCCCAGCCTGTCGCGTCGGCGACATGGACGATGCGGCGGTGGGAATGACCGCCTTCACGGGTGAGGTGCAGGTCGCCGCTTTCGCGGTTGAACGGCACGCCGAGCTCGATCAGCCGGTCGATCGCCAGCGGCGCGCGCTCGATCACGAATTCGACCGTCTCCCGGTCGTTGAGCCCGGCGCCGGCGACCATCGTATCACGAATATGATCGTCGAACGTGTCGCCAGCATCGAGCACCGCGGCGATGCCGCCCTGTGCCCACGCGGTGGAACCGCCATCGAGCGAGCCCTTCGCCAGAACCAGCACTTTCCTCTGCTGCGCCAGCGCCAGCGCGGCGGTGAGCCCGGCAGCGCCCGAGCCGATAACCAGTACGTCGTGATCGGAATGTGACATGGCTCCCCCATGGCGAGCCGGGAGGTTGACGGCAAGCGCAGAGCGTAGGATGGGAACTGGCTACGCGTGGCGATCCAATGGAACGATCGCTGGCGATGGGAACGCAGGGTGGTCAAGACGAAACTGAGATGCCTCTTGGGCAAGCACGAGCCCGACCGGATGCGGGTGTTCGTGGAAAGCGACGGGTTCTTCGGCATCTGCCGTGCCTGCGGGGCGAACATCGTGCGGCGCGACCGGAACGACTGGGTCTCCGATCCGATGGGTCGCGCAGGTATTCTGGCGGAAAGCCGGAAGGGCTAGCCCGCGCCCGTCAGCTGGACGAACACGTCCTCCAGATCCGCCTCGCGCGTGGTCACATCCTCGATCGCGTAGCCGTGGCCCTGCACCAGCGCCAGGACCTGCCCCGCCGTGGTCGTGTCGCGATCGTAGGTGATGTCGAGCCGGCGCGGCTCCACCACCTCCGCCTTCACGAACGCCTGTTCCATCGGCGGGCCGGCGATGTCCTTGTCGACGGTGATCGACACGATCTTCTCGCGCGCCATGCTAACTAGATCGCGGGTCGGCTTGTTAGCGATGAGCTCACCATGGTTGATGATGGCGATCCGGTCGCACAGCTGCTCCGCCTCTTCGAGATAGTGCGTCGTCAGCACGATCGTCACGCCTTGCCGGTTGAGCTCGGTCACCAGTTCCCAGAGCTGGCGGCGCAGTTCGACATCGACACCCGCGGTCGGCTCGTCCAGCACCAGGATCGGCGGGGAATGGACCATCGCCTTCGCGATCAGCAGCCGCCGCTTCATGCCCCCGGAAAGCGTGCGGGCATAGGCATCGCGCTTGTCCGAGAGGTGGACCGCCGCGAGCAGTTCCTCGCTGCGCCGCTCGGCCTTGGGAATGCCGTAGAAGCCGCCTTGGTTCTCCAGCACCTCGAACGGGGTGAAGAACGGATCGAACACGATTTCCTGCGGCACGATCCCGATCGACCGCTTCGCATTGCGCGGATTATCGTCGATGTCGAAGCCCCAGATCGATGCCTGGCCTGAGGTCTTGGTGACCAGCCCCGCCAGGATGTTGATCAGGGTCGACTTGCCCGCGCCGTTGGGGCCGAGGAGGCCGAAAATACCACCCTGCGGCACGTCGAAGCTGACGCCTTTGAGCGCGAGCTTGCCCTCGCCGCCCTTGTCCCCGGCATAGCGCTTGACGAGGTTGTCGATCCGGATGGCGGGAGGCTGGGTCATGGCCCGTGCGCTTAGGGCCCCGGGATGTCTTTGGCTAGAGCGGCGCGCCTTGCCCGTTGCCAGCCGCGCGACGGGGCCTTATCGCATCACCCGCTATGATGACACCGCCTCCCGAAACCGTGAAGGTCCTGACGCGCCGCGTATGGTGCGACGGCGCGACCGATATCCGCAGCGGCGCGAACTATCGCCCCGCCGCGCTGGGCCACCCCAAGGTCTATTTGGAAATCGACGAGCACGGCTACGTCGATTGCGGTTACTGCGACCGCCGCTTCGTGCTGGAAGGCGGACCCGCCGACGGGGTCGACCAGGCGGCGTTGCGCGACATTTCGGAAGGGGCCGACCCGGGCCACCGCTGAAACCGTCGCGCCGCCGGAACCGGCCACACTCAGCTTCGGTTCAGTGTATATTCGCTATTGCCTGACGGCAAAGGAGTACACCAACCATGAAAAAGCTGATTGCAACCGCATTGGCCGCCTCCGCGATGGCGGTCGTTCCTGCAGCTTCGGCCCAGGACGCGCCCAGCAAGGGCGAGCAGGAGCTGGCCAAGATGCTCGAAGGTCGCGTCGCTGGCGAGGCCGAGGACTGTATCTTCGTGAGCGGCACCAGCCCGCAGATGACGATCATCGACAAGACCGCGATCGTCTATCGCCAGGGTAGCACGATCTGGGTCAACCGGCCGGAGCACCCCGAAAATCTCGACGATAGCGATATCCTCGTGACGGAACGGTTCGGCGGAAATTTCTGTCGCCTGGATCATACCTACATGATCGATCGCACCGGAGGGTTCTATTCCGGCCCGGTGTTCCTCGGCGAATTCGTGCCCTACCGCCTGCCCGACAAGGGCTGATCTAGCGAAGACGGTTTCCGCTGCCCCGTCGCGCAATCCGCGCGCACGGGGCAGTTTTTGCATCGGGGCTCGCGCGGGCGGCAGAACGTCTGGCCGAGTTTCTTCAGCAGCAGGTGGTGCTCGTCCATGTCGGCCGCATGCCATTCCGGCGGCAATAGCGGCATGAGTGCGTCATAAGCGCGTGCCGTATCGGCCTTGGCCGGCACGATCCCCATGCGTTGCATGATTCGCCGATGGTGCGAATCGATCACCATGACCGACCGGGCGAAGCCGCTGGTATTCATCACGCCGGCGGCGATCTTGCGCCCCACGCCGGGCAGCGCCTCCAGCCATACCATCGCCTCCGCGGTCGGCAGGTTGGAGAGGTGCCGCAGGTCGACGCTGCCGCGCAAGGCAACGACCCGTTCCAGGCAGGCCTTCAACCGCTGGGCGGATTGCTCGGGAAACGTCTGACGCGCGAGACGGTCGGACAGCTCCGCGACCGGCGCTCTCGCTACCGCTTCCCAGCTGCCGTAGGTCGACAGCAGCGCGTCGGTGGACGCGTTCGACACCGCAGTCTTGCTGCGCGCGCCGATCACGCCATGCACCAGCACCCATTCGGGTGACCGGCGCTTGTCGATCGGTCGGACGATGCGCCCGAAGGCGTCGATCAGCGCGGCCTGCGTTCGGCGCAGGATTTCGGTGCGAGGATCGTCGCCAAAGGGCAGGCGATCGCTCACTCCAGCGGCAGCGGATCGTCGATCTTATTCAGTGCGGGGTAGTCGACATACCCCTCCGCCCCACCACCGTAGAAGGTATCGGCATCGGGCTCGTTATAGGGGCCGTCCGCGGCGATCCGCGCGGGCAGATCGGGATTGGCGATGAACTCGCGCCCGAACGTAACCGCGTCGGCACGACCGTCGCCGACCCACGCGGCCGCCTCCTCCGGTTCGAAATCGCCATTGGCGACGAACACCCCGTCGAACGCCTCACGCATCGCGCCAACGATGCTGTCGCCCTCTTCCGATCCGCCGCTGCCGGTCTGGCCGTTGGGGCGCACGACGTGGAGATAGGCGAGGCCGCGTCCGGCGAGCTTGGCCGCCGCCGCCGGATAGCTCTCCTCCGGCTTCGCGTCGGACGTCCCGCCCGGTCCGCCCATCGGCGACAGGCGCACGCCGACGCGGCCCGCGGGCAGGACCTCGGTAACCGCGGCAACCACCTCGTCCAGCAGGCGCAACCGATTGTCGAGGTTGCCGCCATAGTCGTCGTCGCGCGTATTCGTCTCGCTGCGGATGAACTGGTCGATCAGGTAGTTGTTCGCCGCGTGGATCTCGACGCCATCGAAGCCCGCTTTTGCCGCGCAGCGTGCGGCATGGCGATAGTCGTCCAACAAGCGCGGAATTTGGTCGAGCGGCAGGGCGCGCGCTTCCCCGAATGCGACGGTCGGCCCATCCTCGTGCCGGTCGCCCACGAAGGCCTCACCCTCGGGCGTCCAGGCGCTGGCCGATACCGGCGCCTTGCCGTCGGGCTGGAACACGGGATGGCTGATCGCGCCGACATGCCACAACTGGCAGAAGATGCGCCCGCCTGCGTTATGCACGGCGTCGGTCACCAGCTTCCAGCTTTCCACCTGACCATCGGTGAAGATGCCCGGCGTCCAGGCATATCCCTGCCCCTCGTGGCTGATCTGCGTCGCTTCCGACACGATCAGCCCAGCGGACGCGCGCTGGCTGTAATAGAGCGCGTGCAGCGGGGTCTGCTCGCAATCCTTTGCGGTGGAGCGACTGCGCGTGAGCGGCGCCATCCAGATGCGATTGGGCACGGTGAATTGCGGCAGGTCGAGCGCGTCGAACAGCGCGCTGTGCTGGGTGTCGGTCATGAAGGCTCCGGTGCTGAGGACAATGCGGGCGGGACGCGTCCCGCTCGGTTCGTGTTTGCAACGCGAATGGCCCGCGCTGCGTTCCGGCTGCCGGGTCTACGAGGCCGCGTAGCGTGCGGCGAACACGGCCTCGCGCTCGGCTTTCTTCATCCCTGCGGTTTCGTCCATGAAGCGATTGCGATCAGCGCGGGTCGCGAACACCCACACGCATACGCTGTCCGGCCCGTGGTAGATCGCCTTCAGTTCGTCGTCGATCGCGTTGAGTTCGGGCGGGATGGCCACAGGGATGCAAATGGAATTCATGGCGCTGCCTCTGATGGTTGCGGATCGTTTATAGCTCGCGCGCGAACCGCAGACTGGTTCGCATGTAGCCGTGCCGCTCATAGAAACGATGCGCGGCTTCCAGTTCGAAACGGCTGGTCACCTCGATCAGCGTGCACCCTTGGCTCGATAGCCGCCCCTGCGCGGCATGCACCAGAGCGCTGCCAATCCCGCAGCCTCGCCAAGCCTCTTCCACGACCAGGACCGAAATCCGGCCGACCGGTGCGGGGCGGTGCGGAGTCACCATCCGGCTAGTTGCGATGCAGCCCACAGGCGTGTCATCGGTAGTCGCCGCCACCAACAGGCCGTCGCCGCGATCCTGCATGGCGGTCAACCGATCCGCAATCAGTAGGGGCGAGAGATCGAAACGGATCGATCCGAACAGGCGCGAAATCGCTTCGCAATCCGCGGCGCGGCCATCCCGGATCGCGAAATCGCTCATCGAAGGCCGTTTGCTTTCAGGCGGATCACTCCCACTCGATCGTGCCCGGCGGCTTGCTGGTGTAATCGTAGACCACGCGGTTGATGCCCTGCACCTCGTTGACGATGCGGGTGGCGCACTGGGTCAGGAAGGCCGCATCGAAGGGATAGACGTCGGCGGTCATGCCGTCGGTGCTGGTCACGGCGCGCAAACCGCACACGCTGTCATAGGTGCGCCCGTCACCCATCACGCCCACGGTCTTGACCGGCAACAGCACGGCGAAAGCCTGCCAGATCGCGTCGTAGAGCCCGGCGTTGCGGATCTCCTCGAGATAGATCGCGTCGGCCTTGCGCAGGATGTCGCAGCGCTCCTTCGTCACCTCGCCGGGAATGCGGATGGCGAGGCCGGGGCCAGGAAAGGGGTGACGGCCGACGAAGGCCTCTGGCAGGCCCAGCTCGCGGCCCAGATCGCGCACCTCGTCCTTGAACAGTTCACGCAAGGGCTCGACGAGCGCCATGTCCATCCGCTCCGGCAACCCACCGACATTGTGATGGCTCTTGATCGTCACGCTCGGCCCGCCGGTAAAGCTGACGCTCTCGATCACGTCGGGATAGAGCGTGCCCTGCGCGAGGAAATCCGCCCCGCCGATCGCCTTCGCCTCTTCCTCGAACACGTCGATGAAGGTCTTGCCGATGAACTTGCGCTTCTTTTCGGGGTCGGTTTCGCCCGTCAGGCCGGACAGGAAGCGCTCCTCCGCGTCCACCACCACCAGCGGGATGTTGTACGATCCGCGAAACAGCGATTCGACCTGCTCGCGCTCGTTGGTGCGGAGCAGCCCATGGTCGACGAACACGCAGGTCAGCTGCTCGCCGATCGCCTCGTGGATCAAGACCGCGGCGACCGCGCTATCGACGCCGCCAGAGAGGCCGCAGATCACCCGCTTGTCGCCGACCTGCGCGCGGATTTCCTCGATCTTGGTCGCGCGAAATTCGGCCATGGTCCAGTCGCCCGCGAGCCCGCAGACATGCCGCGCGAAATTGGCGAGTAGCTTCGCGCCGTCGGGCGTGTGCACGACCTCCGGGTGGAACTGCGTGCCGTAGAGTTTGCGCGACTCGTCGGCGATCACGGCGAAGGGCGCGCCGTCGCTGGTCGCCACGATCTCGAACCCCTCGGCGAACTGGGTGACCTTGTCGCCATGGCTCATCCACACCTGGTGCCGCTCGCCGACCTGCCACAGCCCGTCGAACAAGGCGCATTCCTGTGTGACGGTGAGATAGGCGCGCCCGAACTCTCCCCCTTCGCCCGTCTCGTGCCCCGGCCGGACCTCGCCGCCGAGCTGGTGCGTCATGACCTGCTGGCCGTAGCAGATGCCCAGGATCGGCAGGCCGCTGTCGAACAGCACCTGCGGCGCGCGCGGGCTGCCGTCCTCAGGCACGCTGGCGGGCGAGCCGGACAGAATGATGCCCTTCGGTTTGAGCCGCTCAAACGCCTCCTCGGCCTGTGTGAAGGGAGCGATCTCGGAATAGACGCCCGCCTCGCGAATGCGGCGCGCGATCAGTTGCGTCACCTGGCTGCCGAAATCGACGATCAGGATGGAATCGGGAAGGTGCTCTTGGTCCATGCGCGCACCTAGGCCACGCGCGCGAGGCAAGTCCAGCGTACGGCGCGCGGCTATCCGCCGCTCAGCGAGCCGAGCACGAAGGCGAGTATCACGCCGAGCGCGGTGGCGACCCCGGCCCAGTGGCGATCCTCCTTGAACGCCTGTGGGAAAACTTCCGTCGCGAGGCTCGCGACCACGGCCCCAGCCGCGAAGCAGCGGATCACCGCCAGCACTTCCTCGGGCGCACCTTCCAGCAACAGGTTGCCCGCGATCGCCGCGGCAGACAGCAAGGCGGCGGTCGCGACCCACAGCCACAGCACCTTTGTTTTGGAGTGCCGTCCGCCTGCCATGCTCTTGGCCCCGCCCGCCGCCTCCGGCAGGTTGGAAAGCAGGATCGAACCCGCCAGCGCCGCGACCTCCTTCGGACCGGCACCGATCAACGCGACGCCGAGCGCGAGGTTCTCGGGTATCCCATCAAGCGTGATCGCCGCCAGCAATCCGCCGCCCGAGTTCGAGCCCCATTTCTCGTCGACCAGATAGTCGAGCACCGCGAACACCACCGCTCCCGCCCCGACACCCGCCATGGCGTGAAATATCGAGCTCTTGTCGATCGACGGCTCAATCAATTCGCTGACCACCGACAGCAGCAGCGCACCGCCCGCCAGCGCGACGATGAACCCCTCGGTACGTTTTCCCAGCTTTCCGTAAATTCCCCAGGCCGCGCCGAGCACGAGCGCTCCCGATACGACCGCAACTACGATAAGCGTCATGATCATGGTTCCGCCGCTAGGCCCTCCCGTAGGAGCGGTAAAGCGGATCGGCGGGGTACCCCGCAGAAAAATGCTTCCCTTTCAAGCAACAAGGTTGCGCAAGTTTGCGCGCTTTTCACGTAATCTCCCGTTCATGTTGCGCATAATGCAACTCACCTGCGGATTTTCTCACTTTTGGCTGGCGCAAGACGCGCCTATTTGCCCCTCAGAGCCGGGCGGCGAGTGCCTCTCTCCCCCTCCCCCCAAAGCCTCGCCGTCCGGTCCTCTACCTCCCCACACATTCGAGCACCCCGATCATCACGTCGCTTCAGGCGCGAGGCGCGCGATGGATTTCGCCCGCTTTCCAAGCCGTGGACAATAGCGGCCGAGACAGCGCACGAAACTTGGGTTTTCCTGCGGCCGCGCCTATATAATCGGCATGGACGAGAACACCGGAAACACCCCCAAAAAGAATGGCTATGGCGCGGACTCGATCAAGGTCCTGAAAGGCCTCGACGCGGTCCGCAAACGGCCCGGCATGTATATCGGCGATACCGACGACGGGTCGGGCCTGCACCACATGGTGTTCGAGGTGTCGGACAACGCCATCGACGAAGCGCTGGCCGGGCATTGCGACCTCGTACTGATCGAACTCAACCCCGACGGCTCGGTTTCGGTCGAGGACAATGGCCGCGGCATTCCGGTGGACATGCACAAGGAAGAAGGCGTGTCGGCGGCAGAGGTCATCATGACCCAGCTGCACGCGGGCGGGAAGTTCGAGAACACGAGCGACGACAATGCCTACAAGGTGTCGGGCGGCCTCCACGGCGTTGGCGTCTCGGTCGTCAACGCGCTCAGCGAATGGCTCGAACTCAAGGTCTGGCGCGACGGCAAGGAGCACTGGATGCGCTTCGAGCATGGCGACGCCGTGAAGTCGCTCGAAGTTACGGGCGATGCCCCGCCGGTCGAGAGCAATGGCGACGAGGACGGTTTGAAGAAGGGTACGCGCGTCACCTTCCTGCCCAGCACCGACACGTTCAAGAACGTCACCGAATTCGATTTCGACAAGCTCGAGCACCGCTATCGCGAACTCGCCTTCCTCAATTCCGGCGTGCGCATCAAACTGCGCGACCGGCGGGGCGAGGAAACCGCGGAGCATGACCTGTTCTACGAAGGCGGGATCGCGGCCTTCGTCAAATATCTCGACCGCAACAAGGAAGCGCTGATCGCCGAGCCGATCTCGGTGAGCGCGGAGAAGGACGGCATCGGGATCGACGTCGCGTTGGAATGGAACGACTCGTATTACGAGAACGTCCTCACCTTCACCAACAACATCCCGCAGCGCGACGGCGGCACGCACCTCGCCGCCTTCCGCGCCGCGCTGACCCGCACTCTCAACAACTACGCATCGGCCAGCGGGCTCATGAAGAAGGAGAAGGTCAGCCTCTCGGGCGAGGACATGCGCGAAGGTCTTACCGCGATCGTCTCGGTCAAGCTGCCCGATCCCAAGTTCGGATCGCAGACCAAGGATAAGCTGGTCTCCTCCGAGGTCCGCCAGCCGCTGGAATCGCTGATGGGCGAGAAGATGACCGAGTGGCTGGAGGAAAACCCCGCCGACGCGAAGGCGATCATCCAGAAGATCATCGACGCCGCCGCCGCGCGCGAGGCCGCGCGACGCGCACGCGAAATGAGCCGCAAGGGCGCGATGAGCATCGCCTCGCTCCCCGGCAAGCTTGCCGATTGTCAGGAACGCGACGCGACGAAGGCAGAGCTGTTCCTGGTCGAGGGTGATTCGGCGGGCGGCTCCGCCAAGCAGGGCCGCGATCGCAAGACGCAGGCGATCTTGCCGCTCAAGGGCAAGATTCTGAACGTCGAGCGCGCGCGCTTCGACCGGATCATTTCGTCGAAGGAAGTCGGCACGCTGATCCAGGCGATGGGCACCGGCCTGCGCGACGAATTCAACCTCGACAAGCTGCGCTATCACAAGATCGTGATCATGACCGACGCCGACGTCGACGGCGCGCATATCCGCACGCTACTGCTCACTTTCTTCCACCGCCAGCTGCCCGAGATCGTGAAGGCGGGCCACCTCTTCATCGCCCAACCGCCGCTCTACAAGGTGAGCAAGGGCCGGTCCGAGGTGTACCTGAAGGACGATCGCGAGCTCGACCGCTACCTCACCAGCACCGGGCTCGACGGACGCGTCCTGCAAACCGCAGGCGGCGCGCGGGCGGATGCCGATCTCGCCGCGCTGGTCGACCACGCGATGCGCGTGCGCAGTCTGATCGGCTTCGCGCCGCGCCGCTACGACCCCGTCATCATCGAAGCGCTGGCCATGGGCGGTGCGTTCGATCCGGCCGATCCGGGTTCGGCAGCCGCGCTGGATGCCGCCGCGGCACGGTTGCAGATGGGCGATAGCGAGGCCGAGTGGTCGGGCCGCCGGGGCGAAGACGGCAACGTCCGGCTCGAACGGGTGTGGCGCGGCGTGACCGACGTCCACCTGGTCGATGCCAAGTTCCTCGAAAGCGCGGAGGCGAGGAAGCTCCATTCCGTGCTGGCGCTGGAGGCGGAAACCTACGCCGCGCCCGCCTTGCTGGTGAAGGGTGGTACGCAGGAGCCGGTCTCGCCCGAAGGGGAAGGCGACGACGAAACCGATTCCGATTCGCCCGCGCTGACGGACGACAACGCGATCACGCGCCCGACGCAATTGCTCGACGCGGTGCTGGCAGCGGGGCGCAAGGGCCTGTCGGTCCAGCGTTACAAGGGGCTGGGCGAGATGAACGCGGAACAGTTGTGGGAGACCACGCTCGACCCCGAAAACCGCTCGCTGCTGCAGGTAAAGGTCGAAGATGCCGACGTGACCGACGAGATCTTCACCCGCCTGATGGGCGACGTGGTCGAGCCGCGCCGCGAGTTCATCCAGGTCAACGCCCTGAACGTCGCGAACCTCGATATCTGACCCCGCTCAGGCCGACGATTAGAACAGATCGCTGACGCCGATGGCCGTGTCTCCTGCGGGGACGGCCCGGCTCGACAAGCGACGTGCGGCCCGTCACAGCCGGCCTGCGATGCATTACGATGCGATTATCCTGGGCGGCGGAGCGGCCGGCCTGTTCTGCGCCGCCATAGCGGGGCAGCGCGGGCGGCGCGTGCTGGTCTTGGAGCGGTCGGAGACAATCGGCAGAAAGATTCTGATTTCCGGCGGAGGGCGGTGCAATTTCACCAATCTCGGTACCGGGCCGGAGAACTATCTCTCGGCCAATCCGCATTTCGCCAAGAGCGCGCTCGCCCGTTATACGCCGCGCGATTTTCTCGATCTGGTCGAGCGATACGGCATCGCCTGGCACGAGAAGACACTGGGTCAGCTGTTTTGCGACGGGAGCGCCCGGCAGATCGTCGACATGCTGGTGGCCGAATGCGACAAGGGCGGGGTAGAGATTGTAACCGGCGCGCAGGTTTCGTCGGTCGAGGCGGTGGACGACGGCTACCGCGTCTCTTCCCACGATGCATCCTACGCAGGCGCGCAACTCGTCATCGCCACCGGTGGCCCATCCATCCCCAAGATGGGCGCGAGCGATTTCGCCTACCGGCTCGCGCGGCAATTCGGTCTCAAGGTCGTCGAACCGCGCCCGGCGCTGGTACCACTGGTGCTCGGCGGCGAGGAAGTACTGTTCCGCGAGCTGTCGGGCGTCTCCGCCCCGGTCGAAACCAGCTCTGGCAGCAACAAAGCGCGCGGCACTTTCCGCGAGGCGGCGCTATTCACGCATCGCGGACTGTCCGGCCCGGCGATATTGCAGGCGAGTTCCTACTGGCGACCGGGCGAGCCGGTGGACGTGGATTTCGTGCCCGACGCCCCGGATGGCTGGTTGATCGCGGCAAAAGCGCAGGCTCCGCGAAAGACAGCCGCGGCGCTCCTCGCAGAACATTTGCCCCAACGTCTCGCGGAAACTCTGGCCGACCGGCTGGGGCTGGATCGTCCCCTCGGTGAGACGACCGACAAGGTGTTGCGCGCGGCAGAGGCGCTGCTTGCCAATTGGCGCTTCACGCCATCGGGGAGCGAGGGTTTCGCCAAGGCGGAGGTGACCGCGGGCGGCATCGCCACTGCCGAGATGTCCTCGCAGACTCTGGGGGCGAAACGCGTGCCCGGCCTTTACGCAATCGGCGAAGCGGTGGACGTCACCGGATGGCTCGGCGGCTATAACTTCCAGTGGGCGTGGGCGAGCGGTTACGCCTGCGGGCAGGCGCTCTAGCACTCCACCATTCGGCCTGCCCTAAGGCGTGGGAGTGGCAGCCGGGGCTGGGCTACGGGTACCGGGCGTGGGTGAACCCGGCAGGTCGGACATGACCGGCGGAGCGGTCTCGGGCGTTGCCGCACCGGTGGTGGCTTCCGGAACGGTGACCGTTTCCACAGGCTCTTCCGGCAGGTCGACCGGCACGCCGGTTTCGGGCGCGGTGGTCGCACCGACCATGTCCGTGGTGTTGTCCTGCTCGTCCTGCGCAGGCTCTCCGCAAGCGGCGAGACCGAGCGCGAGCGAACCGGCGAGGGCGATTTTGGCGAGGATGCGCATGGGAACTCCTTCGAAGACTGATGCCCCCGATCTACGAATGAAGGGCTATGGAAGTTTCACGCACGTTCGGGTTGGGCGCGCCCGTGCTGCGCCCAACCCGCTAGAGCGCCCGCGTCCTTCGACTTGCCATAACGCTAAAAGTGAATTTACCATGTTCGCATCGGGGGCCTCGCCCCGAGTCGGCAGGGGGAGTTCGACCATGTATCGTTGGGGTATGGGAATTGCGGCGATTGTGCTCGCGGGTGCCGGTCCTGCGCAGGCCGCGACGGTAATCGATTCCGGGACGTTCGACGCGGACGATTTCGTGTACGAGTCGCCCAGCACCACGCTGGGTCCGGGCCGCTACCGCTTCGTGGTGCAAACCTCGGTGCCGGTCGAGGGATTCTTCGGTGACGCGATCAAGCAGACCACCACCAATTTCTATTGCGACGAGGGCGATGGCGAGTTCGCCTGCGGCGGTGACGACGTCCCGACCTACGCTTCGTTCACACAGGTCAATCCGTCGCGATATCTGGCGACGCTGACCGTGGATGCACCGCAAACGGTGTATTTCGGCGGAGGCGGGTTCGAGACCGGCTACGACGAATTCGACAGCTGCTGCGAATTCGAATTCTCCTTCGAGACGACCCAGGCCGGCAGCTACACGCTGTCTTACGGCGCGGTTCCGGAACCGGCGCTGTGGATGCTGATGATCCTCGGCTTCGGCGCGGTCGGCGGGGCGATGCGCAAGCGGCGCACAACGGCCAGCGCTTCCTACGCCTGAACCGTTTCGCTTAGCTACATCCTGAACACGCCGAAGCGCGGACGCTCGGGGATCGGGGCTTCGAGCGTGGCGGCGAACGCCAGGCCCAGCACATCGCGGGTCTGCGCCGGATCGATCACCCCGTCGTCCCACATCCGCGCGGTGGCGTAATAGGGATTGCCCTCGCTCTCGTACTTCTCGCGGATCGGGGCCTTGAATTCCTCGGCCTGCTCCTCGGTCCAGCTGTCGGCATCGCGGTGGACGGTCGCGAGCACGCTCGCCGCCTGTTCGCCGCCCATCACGCTGATGCGTGCGTTGGGCCAGGTGAACAGGAAGCGCGGCGAATAGGCGCGGCCCGCCATTCCGTAATTGCCCGCCCCGAAGCTGCCGCCGATTACCACCGTGATCTTGGGCACGTTGGCGGTGGCGACCGCGGTGACGAGCTTCGCCCCATGCTTGGCGATACCTTCCGCCTCGTATTTCCCGCCGACCATGAAGCCGGAGATGTTCTGGAGGAACAGCAACGGGATGCGCCGCTGGCAGGCAAGCTCGATGAAATGCGCGCCCTTCATCGCGCTTTCCGAGAACAGCACGCCGTTATTGGCGAGGATCGCGACCGGCATGCCCCAGATATGGGCGAAGCCGCATACCAGCGTGCCGCCGTAATCCTTCTTGAACTCGTGGAACTCGGACCCGTCCACCAGCCGCGCGATCACCTCGTGCACGTCGTAGGGCGCGCGCACATCCTCGGGGATCAGGGCATAGAGGTCGTCCGCGTCGAATTTCGGCGGGCGCGGGTCCTTCACCGCAATATCCGCCGCCTCGCCGGTGTTCGCGCCCAGATGGCTCACGATGTCGCGCACGATGGTGAGCGCGTGCTCGTCGTTCTCGGCCAGGTGGTCGACCACGCCGCTCTTTTTCGCGTGGAGGTCGCCGCCGCCCAGATCCTCGGCGCTGATTTCCTCTCCCGTCGCCGCCTTCACCAGCGGCGGACCGGCGAGGAAGATCGTGCCCTGGTTGCGCACGATCACGGTCTCGTCGCTCATCGCCGGGACATAGGCACCGCCTGCGGTGCAGGACCCCATCACGCAGGCGATCTGCGGGATGCCGAGCGACGACATCTGCGCCTGGTTGAAGAAGATCCGCCCGAAATGGTCGCGGTCCGGGAAGACCTCTGCCTGATAGGGCAGGTTCGCGCCGCCGCTGTCGACCAGATAGATGCATGGCAGGCGGTTTTCCTGTGCGATTTCCTGCGCGCGCAGATGCTTCTTGACCGTCATAGGGTAGTAGCTGCCGCCCTTCACCGTGGCGTCGTTGGCGGCGATCATCACCTGCCGCCCGGCCACGCGCCCGATCCCGGCGATGATCGATGCGCCGTTGACGTCGCCGCCGTACATGCCGTTCGCGGCCAGCTGCCCGATCTCGAGAAAGGGACTTCCCGGATCGAGCAGTCGCTCGACCCGCTCGCGCGGCAGAAGCTTGCCCCGTTCGACATGCTTGTCGCGATGCCGCTCCGGCCCGCCGAGCGCCGCTTCGGCCACGCGGGCACGCAATTTGGCGGCCAGCGCGCGGTTGTGTTCGAAACGGGCTTTCGCTTCGGGGCTTTCCCGGTCGAGCGTCGAAGTCAGCACAGGTGCGGTCATGGGCAATGCGCCTAGCGCGTGGCGCGGCAATCGCCAACCGCCATGCGCGTTCATTGCCAGTACCGGTGGCCGGGCGTATGCGAATGCACCGCATTCACTGACAAGGTCGTCCGCACCGATGAAAACGCCGCTTCTCGCCGCCCTTCTGGCTTCCACCGCTGCACTCGGCACGCTCACCGCCTGCCAGGTTCCCGACCAGGCGATGGAGCAGGCGGCGCCGCAGGGCACGGAGCTGGGCATCCGCACCGACTGGATGGACACCTCCGCCAATCCAGGCGACGACTGGTACGAATATGTCGACGGCGGCTGGATGAAGAAGACCGAAATACCCGCCGACCGGTCCGGCGTCGGCGGGTTCTTCATCGCCGATCAGCAGACGGAGAAGAACCTCGCCGCTCTGATCGCCGAGATCGAGAAATCCGATCCCGAGCCCGGCACCAATGCCGCGCGGGTCAAGACGTTCTACGATGCCTATTTCGACACCAAGGCGATCGACGCGGCGGGCATGACGCCGATCCAGCCCGACCTCCAGCGCTTCCAGGCGATCACCGACAAGCGCGACCTGGCCTATGTCCTGGGCAGCCAGGTCCGGGCCGACGTCGATCCTCTCAACGCCACCGATTTTGCGACCGAGAACCTGTTCGGCGTGTTCGTGACGCAGGCGCTGAAAGGCGGCGAGGTCGTGCCCTATATCCTGCAAGGCGGGCTGGGCATGCCGGAGCGCGAATACTACCTGTCCGACGATCCGAAGATGGCGTCGCTGCGCGACCAGTATCGCAGCTATATCGGCAATTTGCTGAAGGCCGCGGGGATCGCCGATGCCGATGCCAAGGCGAAGCGCGTCTTCGACCTGGAAATGAAGATCGCGCGGGCGCATGTCAGCCGCGAGGAAAGCGACGATTGGGCCACCGCCAGCAGCCTGTGGTCGCAGGACGACTTCGCGCAGAAGGCCCCAGGGCTGGACTGGAACGCGTTCTTCGCCGGTTCGCAGCTGTCGCCGTTCAAGACCTTCGATGCCTATCACCCTGCCGCGATCACGCAGCTTTCCGCGCTGGTGGAGTCGCAGCCGCTGGACGCGTGGAAGGACTGGCTCACTTTCCACCAGATAAACGCCAATGGCGATGTGCTGCCCACAAAGCTCGACGATCTGCACTTCGCCTTTTACGGCAAGGCGCTGTCGGGCACGGAGCAGCCGCGCCCGCGCGACAAGCGCGCGCTAGCGGCGCTGAACGCGAACATGGGCGACGCGCTGGGCCAGCTCTATGTCGAGAAATACTTCCCCGCCTCAGCCAAGGCCGAGATTCAGGGGATGGTCGACAACATCAAGACCGCATTCGCCAACCGGATCGACCGGGTCGACTGGATGGCCCCCGAAACCAAGGCGGAAGCCAAGAAGAAGGTCGAGACGATGGAAGTCGGCGTCGGCTATCCCGACAGCTGGACCAGCTACGACGATCTCGACCTGAAACCGGGCGCGCCCTACGCCGATATGCAGGCGGCGGAGAAGCTGCGCTATCGCCAGCAGCTAGCCAAGATCGGCAAGCCGCAGGACAAGCGTGAGTGGTGGATGAACGCGCAGCTCGTCAACGCGGTCAACCTGCCGGTGCAGAACGCGCTCAACTTCCCCGCCGCGATTCTCCAGCCGCCCTTCTTCGATCCGAAGGCCGACCCGGCCTTCAATTACGGCGCGATCGGCGCGGTGATCGGGCACGAGATCAGCCACAGCTTCGACAACAACGGCGCGGCGTTCGATTCGACCGGCGCGATGCGCAACTGGTGGACCGACGCGGACAAGAAGAAGTTCGAGGAAGCGGGCAAGGCGCTGGCCGACCAGTACGACCAGTACGAGCCCTTCCCCGGCCTGAACGTGAAGGGCGAGCTGACGCTGGGCGAGAACATCGCCGACATCGCCGGGCTACAGGCCGCCTACGACGCCTACCGCGCTTCGCTAAACGGCAAGGAAGCGCCGGTGATCGGCGGTTTCACCGGCGACCAGCGTTTCTTCATCGCGTTCGGCCAGACCTGGGCGACCAAGATGCGCGAAGCGGCGCTGCGCCAGCGCATCGCGACCGACGGCCACGCACCGGGCAACTACCGCGCGCTGACCGTGCGCAACATGGATGCCTGGTACAAGGCGTTCGACGTGAAGCCGGGGGCGAAGCTCTACCTCGCGCCGGAAGATCGCGTACAGGTCTGGTAAGACAGACAGGAGCGTAGCGGCCGTCGGCGGATTGCCGCTACGCCTCTTGCGGCTCCGCCTGCCCATCGATCTGTTCCGCCGGGTCCGCAGCGAAGAGGTAGCGATAGACCCCGACCAGATTGATCAGCAGCAGGCCGATGTTCTGCCAGCCGATCCCTTCCCCTTCGTCGTTGAGGAAACCCCAGGCGATCAGTGCGGAGGAGCTGGTGACGAAGATCACGAAGCCCCACCCGGTCGGTCGTGTGCCGAGATTGAGCGACACGATGAATGCCGCGAGCAGACCCGCGCCGGCGCCGTAATATTGCAGGATGTTCAGGGTCGTCTCGCTCATCGATGGGCCTCTCGCAGCTCGGCGGCAGGGTTTCGCCACGCAAACGGGCCAACGGATGCACGGCCCGTTGTTTCCATGTGCCATCAGAGACTTATTGCCCGCCTTGCATGGTGCCACGACAGCCGGCGCGAATGGGGCTGGGCGAGAAAACGAGGTCCACTAGGAAGAACTCGGTAAAGCCGCGCCAGTCTAACCACCCGACCGCTAGCGTTTCTTCACGAACTCGGCGCGCAGGACGAGGCCCTTGATGCCGGGATACTTGCAGTCGATCTCCTGCTCGTCGCCGGTCAGGCGGATCGACTTGATCAGCGTACCCTGCTTCAGCGTCTGGCCCGCACCCTTCACATCGAGGTCCTTTACCAGAGTTACCTGATCGCCATCCTCGAGGATGTTACCCACCGCGTCACGCACTTCTACAGTGTTCGCCGCAGCCTGTTTCGCGGCGAGGTCTGACGTAGGCATCCATTCGCCGCTGTCCTCGTCGTAGACGTAATCATCGTCGCCGCTCATCCCGCCGCACCGATCAGTTCGCGCCCGATCAGCATCCGCCTGATCTCGTTCGTGCCCGCGCCGATATCGAGCAGCTTGGCATCGCGCATGTAGCGTTCCACCGGCCAGTCCAAGGTGTAGCCCGCGCCGCCCAGCGCCTGCACGCTTTCCGCCGCGACGCGGAAGGCGTTCTCGCTCGCGAGCAGGATCGCACCCGCCGCATCGAACCGCGTGGTCCGGTCGGCATCGCACGCCTTGGCCACCGCGTAGGTGTAGGCGCGCGCCGATTGCAGCGCGACATACATGTCCGCGACCTTGGCCTGCATCAGCTGGAAGCTGCCGATGGGTTTGCCGAACTGGGTGCGCTCGCGCAGATAAGGGATCACGGTGTCGAGGCAGGCCTGCATCACGCCCAGTTGCAGCCCGGCGAGCACCACGCGCTCGTAATCGAGGCCGCTCATCAGCACGCCCACGCCGCCATTGACCGGCCCCATCACGCGGTCCTCGGGCAGGAAGCAGTCGTCGAACACCAGTTCGGCCGTCGGACTGCCGCGCATGCCGACCTTCTCGATCTTCTGACCGATCGAGAAGCCTTCGTCGTCCTTCTCGACCAGGAACGCGGTGATGCCGCGCGAACCTGCGTCGCTGTCGGTCTTGGCATAGACCACCAGCGCGTCGGCATAGGGCGCGTTGGTGATCCAGAACTTGGTGCCGTTGAGGCGGTAGCCACCCTCGACCTTCTCGGCCCTGGTCTTCATCGAAACGACGTCCGAGCCTGCATTGGCCTCGCTCATCGCCAGGCTGCCGACATGCTCGCCGCTGACCAGCCCGGGCAGGTACTTCGCCTTCTGCTCGTCATTGCCCCAGCGCGCGATCTGGTTGATGCACAGGTTCGAATGCGCGCCGTAGGAAAGGCCGACGGAGGCGCTGGCGCGGCTGACCTCCTCGACCGCGACGACATGTTCGAGATAGCCGAGGCCCAGTCCGCCGTCCGCCTCGGGCACGGTAATGCCGTGCAGGCCCAGCTCACCCATTTGCGGCCAGAGATCGCGGGGGAACCAGTCCTCCCGATCGACCTTTTCGGCCAGCGGCGTGATCTGCTCGTCGGCGAAGCGTGCGGTGCTTTCGCGGATCATGTCCGCCGTCTCGCCGAGCTGGAAATCAAAATCGGGGGTCGCGCGCATCGGAACTCCTGGAGTTATGCAGTCAATCGGATTGCTGTCGCGCATAGCGGAGGGCGGCTGGGCGGGCAAACCCGCGATGGGCGTAGCGCGGCTTGCAGGGGGGCCAACGAAAACAAGTTGATAATACGCGCGGCGATCCTAATTTCTGTCAGCGAAGCAGGAGGGCTCGGCAGATTTCGAAGGCAGGCGACACGCAGGACGCAGGGCATGCTGCGGACCGAACGGAAGACGATCGCCTGGGGGTGATCGCCTCGTTCGGACTGGATGCACTCGACGGCGACGAGGAATTGCAGCGCGAAGCCCAGTTCGCCGCGCGGCTGTGCGCGACCCCGCTTGCCTTCGTGACCATCGTGGAGAAGGAGCGGCAACGCTTTCTGGGTTCCGCGGGCACCGATATGACGGAGACGCCGCGCTCGGTCAGTTTCTGCGCCCACGCCATGCTGGAGCGCGAGCTTATGATCGTGCCCGACGCGCGCGAGGACAAACGCTTCGCCGACAACGCACTGGTGACCGGTGAACCGCATATCCGCTTCTATGCCGGGGCACCGCTGGTCGCGGCGGACGGCACGCCCATGGGTTCGCTGTGCGTGATCGATACCGAGCCGCGTCCCGATGGCCTGACCGAGCTTCAGCAGGAAGGTCTGATCGTGCTGGCGCAGGGGGTGATGAACCGGTTCCACTGTCGGCGCGTGAACCTGGCGAGCGAAAGACTGATCGAAAGCCAGCGCTCTCAGCTGATGCGGATGGCCGAATTCATGCCTGTCATGGCGTGGTCGACCGACGCTGAAGGGGGCTATCTTTACGGCAACCGCGCCTTCCATGAATTTGCTGGAGAGGATGGGGCGACCGATACCCGCTTCACTGCCCACCCGGACGACGCGGAGAAATTCAGTTCCGCGCGCGCGCGGTGTCTCGAAACCGGCGAGGCGTGGAGCGACGAGCTGCGCGTTCGGCGGCGGGACGGTGTCTATCGCTGGGTGCTGATGCAGGTGCTGCCGCTGCTCGATGCCGATGGCGAGGTCGAACAATGGTTCGCCACCGCGACCGACATCGACGAAGGGCATCGCCTGTCCGAAAGCCGCGAGCTGATGGCGCGCGAACTGGCGCACCGGATCAAGAATATCTTCGCGGTGATCACCGGGCTCGTCTCCCTGCGTGCGCGGGGCAAGAGCGACGTTAAGGAATTCGCCGAGCAGTTGATCGAGACGATCCATTCGCTGGGCCGGGCGCAGGATTTCGTCCGCCCGCTGACGGAGGAGAAGGGCGAGGATCTGCGCGGCCTGCTCGATGTGCTGATGGCACCCTATGCCGACGCGGGGAAGCACCAGGTCAGGATCGAAGGGGTGACCGCACCGATCGGAATGCGCGCCGCGACCCCGATCGCGCTGATCTTCCACGAACTGGCGACGAACTCGGCAAAATACGGTGCCCTGTCGGCGGAAGGCGGCGAAGTGGAGATCGCGCTGCGAGAGGGCGACGATACGATCGAGATCGTCTGGCACGAGACCGGCGGCCCGCAGGTCACGCCGCCCGAGAGCGAAGGCTTTGGCACCCGGTTGCTGCGCATGAGCGTGGAATCGCAGTTGGACGGATCGATCAATCGCGAATGGAACGATGGCGGGCTGGTCGTGCGTCTGGTGATCCCCCGTCGCACACTGGCAAGCTGATCCGCCGGGCGCTTACAAGCCGAGGTTGAGCCGTCGGCTGACGGTGTAGTCGATCGCGGAGACCAGCAGCCAGCTGAAATTCCAGCGCAGCCGATTCATCAGCGTGTTGCGTTCGCGGTGCCCCTCCCGCGTGATCTCGGTCGTGCCGTCCAGATGCTGCGCCACGAATTCCCGGACCCGCGCCGCAAATGCGGCATCTTCCACCCGCAGCATGATCTCCAGATTGATATAGAGGCTGCGCATGTCGAAATTGGCGCTGCCGAGATAGACCGCGTCGTCTATCACCAGCAGCTTCGTGTGCATCTTGCACGCGACGAATTCATGGATCTCGACGCCCGACTTCAGCAGATCGGAATAGAGCGCCCGCGACGCACCGATGGTGGCGCCATTGTCTGACTTGCCCGCGGTGATCAGGCGCGCGGAGCCGCGCCGGGCGATCCGGCGGATGCGCCGCAGCAACGCGCCCGGGGGGGAGAAATAGGCCATGATCAGGTCGAGGCGCGACGCCTTGTCCAGATCGCGCTTCACGCAATGCGCCCAGGTCGACAGATGGCGGCTGGGTCCGCCGACCAGCCAGCGGCAGGCCCCGACCCGCTCGTCCCACTTGCGCACGGCGTCGCGCACCTGGCGCCATTCGGCACCGTCGTCGTCGGTCCAGTCGAGCAGGTGGGCGAACCATTGGTGGAGCGGGCCGACCGCATCGCCGCGCAGCGCGATCGCCAGGTCGTTCCAGCCGTTCTGCTGCGGCGGGGCGAAATAGTCGTCGGCGATATTGAAACCGCCGATCATCGCCCGGTCGCGATCGGCGATCACCATCTTCTGGTGGTTGCGGATGAGATAGCGCATCGTGCGCCGCGCGGAGAAACAGCGGAATTCACCGCCCGCCCCGCAGAAATCGGCGAAGAATTTCTCGTCGGCATCCGCGCCGAAGCTGTCGACGATCAACGTGACCATTACTCCGCGCCGCGCCGCCGCGGTCAGCGCGTCGCGCACCTTCACTCCGGTGCCGTCGCAGGCGAAGATATAGAAGACCAGCTTCAGCGTATCGCGCGCATTCCCGATCATTTCGAGCAGCGCGTTCAGGCGGTCCGCGCCCGCCGGATAGAGCGTCAGGGCCGCCCCTTCCACCTCGGCCGAGAAGGGAGGCGGGTCGCGATATTGTGTGCCCGTTGGCGGTTGCCCCATCCATCGGGCCTAGTCCGCACGGCGGCGGCAGGCAAGCCACCCGGAATTCTTGACTTTTCGCAGCCCCGCGCCTAGGTGCGCGGTTCGAATTCCCTTCATTCCAGCCAGAACCGGAGTGCCCATGGCGCGCGTTACCGTCGAAGATTGCGTCGACAAGATCCCCAACCGTTTCGACCTCGTGCTGCTTTCCGCGCAGCGCGCGCGCGAAATTTCGGGCGGCGGCGAGCTGACGATCGAACGCGACCGGGACAAGAATCCGGTGGTCGCCCTGCGTGAAATCGCCGAACAGACGATTCGCCCGAAGGACCTGAAGGAAGCGCTCACCACGAACCTGCAGAAGATCCTGCCGGACGACGACGACGATATCGACGAGATCGGTTCGCTCAGCCAGTCGGCCGAGGCGCTGCGCATCACTGCGTCCGCCCCGACTCGCTCGACTTCGATCGGAAGCGATTACGAAGGCTGATTCGTCCTGGCGTAAAATTGCGAAGGGGCCGCATCCGAAAGGATCGCGGCCCCTTTTTTGGATCCACTTGTAACAGCGACCTATTGCCCGCGGCCGGTTGTTTCCTGCAATTCGTCGATCATCTTCGACGCGTCGGCCTTGGTCAGTTCGGTATCGTAGCGTTCGGGGCAACCGGCCTCTTCGCACAATGTCTTCAGATAGCTGGCTTGCGCACCGGTCATGCGCTCGTCGCCGGTGGTCCAGTTGTCCGGCTCCTTTTCGGCATTGGAAACGGGCTCGGCCTTGGGATGCTCATGCGGTTGCGTGGCGGTCATGCGATTTACTCCTTTGAAAGCCCAACCCCTAGAGTTCCTATTTTGTTCCAGCTTTATCGAAAAGCATGGCGCGGCTAAGGCTGCTTGTCGTGAGTGACGAAGGACCATCGCTGGTTACCGACCCGGTCCGGCCGGGGAACGCCGGGGCGCGCGCGGTGGCCGGCGGGCACTTCGCCGAGGAAGCCTGCCTCGATTGCGGCACCGCGCTGATCGGGCCGCACTGTCATCGTTGCGGGCAGCAGGCGCATACGCCGGTAACGCTCCCCGCCCTGTTCCGCGACAGCATGCGGCGCTGGCTGGCGCCTGCCAACGGCACTTTCCTGGCGAGCGTGCGCGCCCTCGTCGTGTCCCCGGGCGAGCTGACGCGGCGGTATGTCGCGGGCCAGAGGACCCGCTTTGCGAGCCCGCTGGCGCTGTTCCTGTTCGGCTTCGTGCTGCTGTTCGCCGCCATCTCGCTGACCGATGGCGATACGCGTACGCTCGGCAGCGGGTACCCCGCGCTGTCGCTGGGCCGCGCCGAGAACGACTTGCGCGCCGAAGTCGACAAGGCCGAGCGGTCCGCCCCCGACCGGGCCGCGCAAGGCGGCGACCCGGCGACGGAGCGCGAGCGACTCGTCACCATAGAGCGGGGTCGCAGCGCGCTCTTCTTCCTCGACCAGGCCCGCACCGCCTGGGACCCTCAGAACGATCCGCTGGACGTGGAGGCGCAGATGCGCCGCCAGACCCGATCCGATCTGCGCCGCCAGCTCACCGATCCGGCGCTGTTCTTCAGCCGGGTCGGTTCGACCGGCTACAAGTTCAGTTGGGTGCTGATCGTGGTGCTGACGCCGTTCGTCTGGTTGCTGTTCGTTCACCGGCGGAGGCAGTTCAGCCTGTTCCATCACGCCAGCTTCGTGACCTACTCGCTTGCCTTCGCGTCGCTGCTGGCGACCGCCATGGCCCTCCTTTCCGCCACCGGTGTCGGGGCGACCCTGACTATTTCGCTCTTCCTCATCGGCTGGCTGTTCCATGCGGCCTTGCAGTTGCGCGGAGCCTATGGAGTCGGGCTCACAGGCGCGGCGTGGCGCGCGGGCGTGCTCGCGGTGTGTGCGGCAATCGCGCTGGCCCTGATCGTCTCGGGTGCGATCGCGCTTGCGATAGCCTGACCGGCCAGCGGGCACGCGCTGTCCACTAAGCTTTCAACTGCACGGATATTCGCGGACCAGGATTTCACGCCACGCCTGGCGCAGGGTCAAGGCGCGGCGACGCTGTTGCGGGATCGCACCCAGGCGATCGACCACGAAGCGCGGCCCGACACCCTTCTTTTTCGCGCTCTCCGGTACGCAATAGAGCGGCCTGCCCGCTTTCGCCGCCGCATCGTTCTCCGCCTTTACCGCCGCCCCGGCATCTTTCATGGCGGCCATCATCGGCTTGGTTCGCTTGTCGAGCAGGGCTCCCATTCCCTTGCCCAGAAGCTCGACGGAGGCGACATAGAACGTGTCCGCGTTCATATCGGCAGGGCGCGCAAGCGCCATGGCAGGCACCAGAGCCAAGGCGGCTGCGGTCAGGATCGTGATACGCAATGGTTTCCCTCCCATCGAATTTGCGATGTCCCGAGATTTCCTCTTTCGCGCATGAACGGCTCCTTACAGGAGGGAACCGCATTCCAGCGCGATAGCGTCGTCCGCTGGTAGATGGGGCTGACACAAGCTGGCACCTTGCAATTGCCGGATGGATCGGCACGGTGGACGCGCCTGGGGGGTATGCGCCGATGAACGGAATCGAGGATCTTGGCGGAGCGGTGGAGGGCGGCCTGATCGCGCGCGCGGTCGAGCCGGAGGCGGGCGAGGCGAAGGACGGCCATACGCACGAGAATCGCTGCCTCAATTGCGGCACCCCGCTCATCGGTCCCTATTGCAACGAATGCGGGCAACGCGCGCATGTCCACCGCACGCTGGGCGCGTTCTTCCACGACCTGGTCCACGGCGTGTTTCATTTCGAAGGCAAGCTGTGGCGCACGCTGCCGGCGATCGCGCTGCGCCCGGGGCGCATGACCCGCGCCTACATCGAGGGCCAGCGGGCGCGCTACGTCTCGCCGATCGCGCTCTACCTCTTCGTGGTGTTCGTCACCTTCGCCGCGTTCTCGATGATGGGCAACGCGATCGATCTGGGCGGGCTCGAGAACCGGGGCGAGGTCGGGGCGCAGCTCCAAAGCAATCGCGAGCTGCTCGGCAGCCTGCGCGATCGGCGCGAAAGCCTGACGCAGGATGCGGGCCCTGCGCGCCTCACCGCCGTGCGGGAAATGTACGAGGCGCGCGACGTTGCGATCGACGCTTCCAACGTCGAAACCTATCGTCGGCAAGCGCTCGACGCGCTCGACCGGGCGATTGCGATCCAGCAGGAAGATATCGCGACGCTGGAGGCGATGCGGAAGGGCGGCGTGGTGGAGGCCGAGTTTTCGGAAGCGCGCGCCGTCCAGCTCGAGAACGATGGCACTTTCGGGCCGATCCAGGCCGCCGGTGGGGGCGACGGGTTCATGGATCATGCGTGGAAGAAGGCGAAAGCGAACCCGAACCTGCTTGCCTACAAGCTCAAGAACACGGCCTACAAGTTCGGCTGGCTGCTGATTCCGATCAGCGCGCCGCTGGTGTGGCTGCTGTTCGTCTTCGGGTCGCGGCGCTACCCGATGTACGATCACACGGTGTTCGTGACCTATTCGATAAGCGTGAGCCTGTTCCTGGTCCTCTTCGCGTCGATCCTGGGCAAGCTGGGGCTGGAGAGCTGGACCGCCATTCCGGCACTCGCGATGCCGATCCACATGGCGGTGCATTTCTGGGGCACCTACCGGCAAAGCACGCTGGGCTTCATCCTCCGCCTGCCGGCGCTCTATCTAATCACTTTCGTCGCGCTGTCGTGTTCCTGCTGGTGATCGCGGCGCTCGGGGTGATGTAAACAAAGCCCCGACAGGTGAATCACCTGCCGGGGCTGGATGTTGGTTTCGCGAGATCGTGTTGGTTTGGCGCTTGGCCGATCGGGATCAGCCCGGCTGCGGGGCGCCTTCTCCGCCGAAGCGCTTGCCCGACTTGGGGATGGCGGACCCGGTCACGGGGCGAATATTGCTCGGGCCCTTCGGCTCGTCGGGTCGCTCCAGCTTGCCGTCCTTGAGCAGCTGGACGATCTCGTCACCGGTCAGGGTCTCGAACTCGAGCATCGCCTGCGCGAGGAGATGGAGCTTGTCCTCCTGGTCGGTCAGGATCTCGGTCGCGCGCTTGAGCGCGGTTTCGACCAGCGTCTTGATCTCGGCGTCGATCAGCTTGTTGGTCTCGTCCGAGCCCATGGTGCGCGCGGTCTGCCCCATGCCGAGATAGCCTTCCTGGCTTTCCTCGTACTGGAGCGGACCGAGCTTGTCGCTCATGCCCCATTTGGTGACCATGTTGCGCGCCAGCTTGGTCGCGTACTGGATGTCGGACGAAGCGCCGCTCGACACCTTGTCGTGGCCGAAGATGATCTCCTCCGCCACGCGCCCGCCCATGCTGACCGCGAGGTCGGCGAGCATCTTGTCGCGGTGGTAGGAGTAGTTGTCGCGTTCCGGCAGGCGCATCACCATGCCCAGCGCGCGGCCGCGCGGGATGATCGTCGCCTTGTGGATCGGGTCGGACGCCGGCTCGTTCAGGCTGACGAGGGCATGGCCCGCCTCGTGATAGGCGGTCATCTTTTTTTCGTCGTCAGTCATGACCATGGAGCGGCGTTCGCTGCCCATCATGACCTTGTCCTTCGCGTCCTCGAACTCCTGCATCGCGACCAGCCGCTTGTTGCGGCGTGCCGCGAGCAGCGCGGCCTCGTTGACGAGGTTGGCGAGGTCCGCGCCCGAGAAACCCGGTGTGCCACGCGCGATGGTGCGGCTGTTCACGTCGGGTGCGAGCGGCACCTTCTTCATGTGGACCTGGAGGATCTTCTCGCGCCCGTCGATATCGGGCACCGGCACCACCACCTGGCGGTCGAAGCGGCCCGGGCGCAGCAATGCGGGGTCGAGCACATCGGGCCGGTTGGTTGCGGCGACGATGATGATGCCTTCGTTCGCCTCGAACCCGTCCATCTCGACCAGCAGCTGGTTCAGCGTCTGCTCGCGTTCGTCGTTGGAATTGCCGAGGCCGTGGCCGCGCGAACGGCCGACCGCGTCGATTTCGTCGATGAAGAGGATGCACGGCGCATTCTTCTTCGCCTGTTCGAACATGTCGCGCACGCGGCTCGCGCCCACGCCGACGAACATCTCGACGAAGTCGGAGCCAGAAATGGTGAAGAACGGCACGCCCGCCTCACCCGCGATGGCGCGAGCGAGCAAGGTCTTGCCGGTGCCGGGCGAGCCGACCAGCAGCGCACCCTTTGGAATCTGTCCGCCCAGCTTGGAGAAGCGGCTCGGGTCCTTCAGGAACTCGACGACCTCCTGCAATTCCTCGCGCGCCTCGTCGATCCCGGCGACGTCGTCGAACGTCACGCGGCCCTGCTTCTCGGTCAGCATCTTGGCCTTCGACTTGCCGAAGCCCATGGCACCGCCTGCGCCGCCGCCCTTCTGCACCTGGCGCAGCGCGAAGAACGCGATGCCCAGGATCAGCAGGAACGGGAGCGATTGCAGCAGGATGTAGAGGAATACGTTGGGCTGGTCCGCCTTCGCCCCCGAATAGGTGACGTCGTTGGCGTCGAGCAGCTGCGTCAGATTCGTGTCGCCCTGGACCGGAACGGTGGTGAACGCCTTGTCGTTCTTGAGCGTGCCGGTGATCTGGTCCGGCGCGATCTCCACGCTCTTGACCATGCCCGCTTCCACCTGGTTGCGGAAATCGGAATAGCCGATCTGCGTGCCCGGCGTGCTGGACCCGTTGGAGAACATGGAGACGACCAGCAGCAGCGCGAGGAACACCCCGCCCCAGATCATCATGCTCTTGATCCAGGGATTCGGCCCCCCGGATTCGGGATCTTGCTGATTCTGGTTATCGCTCATCGGGCGCGGTTCCTTTCACCTTCGCAATGTAGGCGCAGGCAAGTGAATGGCAAGTTGACGCCTATACCCGATTCTTCCCGTGAATCATATCGATCTGGCGATCAGCATTCGCATGATCTCGTTCGATCCGCCGAAGATGCGCGCAATACGGCTGTCGCGGTACATCCGCGCGATCGGATAGTCGTTTATGTAGCCAGAGCCGCCGTGCAGTTGCAGGCATTTGTCGACCACCTCGCTCTGCAGTTCGGTGACCCAGTATTTCGCCATGCTGGCGGTCGCGACGTCGAGCTCGCCCTTCAGCAGCCGCCCGATGCAATCGTTCACGAACACGCGCGCCGCGGTGCCCTTCGCCTTCAGGTCGGCGAGCACGAACTGGGTGTTCTGGAAATCCCACACGGTCTGGCCGAAAGCCTTGCGGCTTTTCACGAAATCGACCGTCACGTCGAGCGCGCGTTCGATCCCGTCCATCGCCTGGACCGCGATGATCAGCCGCTCCTGCGGCAGCTCGCCCATCAGCTGGTAGAAGCCCTTGCCCTCGACCCCGCCCAGGATCGCGTCGCCCGGCACGAACACGTCGTCGAAGAACAGCTCGCTGGTGTCCTGCGCGTCGAGTCCGATCTTGTCGAGCTTCCTGCCGCGCTGGAACCCTTGCGCCCCTTCGGTTTCCAGTAGCACCAGCGAGATGCCCTTGGCGCGCTCGTTCGGGTCGGTCTTCGCCACCACGATCACGAAATCGGCGATCTGGCCGTTGGAGATGTAGGTCTTGGAGCCGTTGAGGCGGTAGCCATTCCCATCCTTGGTGGCGGTGGTTGTGATGCTCTGCAGGTCGGAGCCGACGCCCGGCTCGGTCATCGCGATGGCGCTGACCAGCTCACCCGAAACGAGGCGCGGCAGATATTTCTTCTTCTGCTCCTCGGTCCCGTGGCGCACGAGATAGGGCAGGATGATGACGTTGTGCAGGCTCGCGGCGAAGCCTTCGACGCCATGCTTCGACACCTGGTCGACCACCACCAGATCGTGCCGGAAATCGCCGCCATGGCCGCCATATTCCTCCGGCACGGAGACGCCCAGCAGCCCGGCCTCGCCCGCCTCGCTCCAGAACGCGCGTTCGACCTGCCCCGCCTCGCGCCAGCCGGCGACGCGCTTCTCGGGCGCGGCCCGCTCCAGGAACTTGCCGACCACGTCGGAGAAGATCGCGATCTCCTCGTCTTCCATGAAGGCGGGGGCGGGAACATCGATCACGGGCATGGTGGCGGTCCTCTCTCGTCTGCTTCTCGTCTCAGCCGACGGTGCCGGCGGCGCGCAGTGCCTCGCGCTCGCTTCCGGTCATACCCAACCCGGCCAGAATTGCGTCGGTGTCGGCACCCGGCAGCGGGGCCGGGCGGGGCGGGTCAGTCGACGTGTCGGAATAGCGCGGCGCGGGCGCGGGCTGGATGTCGCCGCCCACGGTGACGAAGGTTTCGCGGGTGCGGTTGTGCGGATGCTCCGGCGCTTCGCCCATGGTCAGGACGGGCGCATAGCAGACGTCGGTATGCTCCATCAGCGCGTCCCACTCGGCGCGGGTCTTCGTCGCGAAAACGCCTGCCAGCTTCTCCTTGAGCGCAGGCCAGTTCGCACGGTCGTGCTGCGCGTCGAAAGCGGGATCGTCGGCGAGTCCCGCCAGCCGCCGCAGTTCCGCGTAGAATTGCGGCTCAATGCTGCCGATCGCGACATACTTGCCATCGGCGGTCTGGTAGGTGTCGTAGAACGGCGCACCGGTATCGATGATGTTGGTGCCGCGTTCGTCCGACCACGCCCCCATGCTGCGCATTCCGTGGAGCATGGCCATCAGCACCGCGCTGCCATCGGTCATGGCGGCGTCGATCACCTGGCCTTCCCCGCCGCGCGCGACGTTGAGCAGGGCCGCCACCATCCCGAACGCCAGCATCATGCCGCCGCCGCCGAAATCGCCGACGAGATTTATCGGCGGGGTCGGCTTCTCGCCCGCCCGGCCGAAATGCGCGAGCGCGCCGCTCAGCGCAATATAGTTGATGTCGTGCCCGGCGGCGTGCGCGTAGGGGCCGGTCTGGCCCCAACCGGTCATGCGCCCATAGACCAGCTTCGGATTGTCGCGCAGCAACTCTTCCGGGCCAAGGCCGAGCCGTTCCATCACCCCGGGGCGGAACCCCTCGATGAGCCCGTCCGCCCCTGTGCACAGCCGGCGCGCCAGCGCGACCCCCTGCTCGCTCTTCAGGTCGAGCGCGATCGAGCGCCGCCCGCGTGCCAGGACGTCTTTGGTCGAGACCGGCTGCGAGCCTCCGCGCGCGCCACTCGCGCGGTCGATCCGGATCACGTCCGCGCCGTGGTCGGCCAGCATCATGCCGCAAAACGGCCCCGGCCCGATCCCGGCGAACTCCACGATGGTCAGCCCCGACAGCGGGCCGCCTCGCGTGGTGGACATTATCTGCCCTTCCACTCCGGCTTGCGCTTCTCGGCGAAGGCGGCGGCGCCTTCGCGCGCGTCCTCGCTGGCGAAAACCTGCGGCGTAAGCTGGCCCTGCCGCTGCCACCGCTCGTCGGGCGACCAGCCGCGCGATTCTTCGATGATCTGCTTCGAGATACGCACCGCCAGCGGCCCGTTCGCGGCGATCGCCTGCGCCAGCTCCATCGCGCCGTCCAGCGCGGACCCGTCGGTTACGCGGTTGATAAGCCCGAGTTCGTAGCCGCGCGCGGCGTCGGTGAAATCGCCCGTCAGCGCCAGTTCCATCGCGACCTTGTGCGGGATCTGGTCGGGCAGCAGCATCAGGCCACCCGCCGCCGCGGCAAGGCCGCGCTTCGCTTCGGGAATTCCCAGCTTCGCCCCGCTATGCGCGACGACCATGTCGCAGGCGATCATCAGTTCGAGCCCGCCTGCCAGCGCATAGCCCTCTACCGCGGCGATCAGCGGTTTCGCCGGCTTGCGCTCGGTCAGGCCGCCGAAGCCCCGCCCTTCGACGAAGGGGGATTCGCCGCGCAGGAATCCCTTGAGATCCATGCCCGAACAGAAGGTGCCGCCCGCGCCCGTCAGGATACCCACCCGCAGCTCGTCCTCGGCGTCGAGCCGGTCGAGCGCCGCGGCGATCCCTTCCGCAGCCTCGCGGTTGATGGCGTTCTTCGCTTCGGGCCGGTCGATGGTGATGACCAGCACGTTTCCGCGCGTTTCGGTGTGGACGGGCTCGCTCATGTCTCTCTCCCATTTCGGTTTGCAACCGGTTATCACCGTGCTGGCGCACCCCTTGCCCAGCGTCAAGGCGGGACCGATCCGGGCGTTCGACGTTGAGAGAGCAAGAACCAACGCAGGAGAATCCGATGGCCGATCACGACCCCGCCGACAATCTGCCCGCAGGCTACGAACCACCGAAGGTCTGGAATGCCGAAACCGAAAGCGGGGGGCAGTTCGCGGGTATCAACCGGCCGACCGCCGGCGCGCGATACGACCGCGACCTGCCTGTGGGCGACCACCCGTTCCAGCTCTATTCGCTCGCCACACCCAACGGGCAGAAGGCGGCGATCATGTTCGAGGAACTGCTCGAAGCCGGTCACGCGGAGGCGGAATACGATGCCTGGCTGATCAACATCATGGATGGCGACCAGTTTTCGAGCGGCTTCGTCGAAGTGAACCCCAATTCCAAGATCCCGGCCCTGCTCGACCGTTCGGGCCGCGAACCGGTGCGCGTGTTCGAATCGGGATCGATCCTCCTCCATCTGGCGGAGAAGTTCGGCGCGTTCCTGCCCGCCTCCGGGCCGCAGCGGACCGAAACGCTCAATTGGCTGATGTGGCAGATGGGGGCCGGACCGTTCCTGGGCGGCGGCTTTGGTCATTTCTACGCCTACGCGCCGATCAAGATCGAATACGCGATCGACCGCTTCGCGATGGAGGTGAAGCGGCAGCTCGACCTGCTCGACAGCGTGCTTGCCGACCGGCGCTTCATCGCGGGCGAGGATTTCTCCATCGCCGACATGGCGATCTATCCCTGGTACGGCGGGGTGATGAAATCGGCCTACGACGCGCAGGAATTCCTGCAGGTCAAGGAGTACGCCAATCTGCAGCGCTATGCCGAAGAGGTCGGCAACCGGCCCGCCGTCCGGCGCGGCGAGATGGTCAACAATATCCGCGGCCCCGCCGAACGCCAGTTGCACGAGCGCCACGACGCCCGCGATTTCGACCTTAACACGCAGGACAAGATGGAGGCTCGCGGCGGCGAGCGCGTCGTTCCCTGATCGGACGAACGACGCGCTGCGCTAGGAAGTGCCCGCCCTACCGGGCGGTAAGCGGCGCTTCCAGCTCGGCCTTGGTCACCACTGGGGCCAGCGTGGTCGCCTTCTGCGCATTGGTGCTCATCACGCCATCGGGCGAGGCGACCAGGCCGATCTTGGCCAGCGGGCCGCCCTTGCCCCACATCTGCGGCCACTGGGCGAGATATTCCTTCAGGCCCGGAATGGCGTTCGCATGCGCCTTCTTCACATAGACGAACAGCGGCCGCGCGCCGGGATAGCTGAAGCTGGAGATGTTCTCGTAGGTCGGTTCGACCCCGTTCATCTTCAGCCCGTTCAGCCGGCTCGCATTCTCTTCCAGATAGGAATAGCCGAAGATGCCGACGGCGTTCTTGTTCGCCTCGATCTTCTGCACGATCAGATTGTCCTGCTCGCCCTGCTCGACATATTTGCCGTCGGTGCGAACCTCGGTGCAGGTGCGGGTGAAGGCGTCCTTGTCGCTTTCCTTCAGCGCTTCCATCTCCGCATTGCCTTCGCAACCCTTTTCCAGGATCAGCTCCTTCAGCGCGTCGCGCGTGCCGCTGGTCGAGGGCGGGCCATAGACCAGGATCGGCAGGTCGGGCAGCGAGGGATCGACGTCCTTCCAGGTCTGCGCGGTCTGCTCCTTGCCATAAGGCTTCGCCGCCAGCGCGCGGTACACGATCTCGGGCGTCAAGTTCATCTCGATGCCGCCCTTGGTCGCGGCGAAGGCGATCCCGTCGAGTCCGACCTGGACCTCCACGATGTCCTTCACGCCGTTCGCGGCGCAGGTGTCGAACTCGCTCGGCTTCATCCGGCGCGAGGCATTGGCGAGGTCGGGCGTGTCCGCCCCCACGCCCTGACAGAACAGCGCGATGCCGCCGCCCGTGCCGGTCGATTCGATCAGCGGCGAACCGTAGTTCGGGTTCGACCGGGCGAAGGTTTCCGCCACCTTCTTGGCGAAGGGATAGACGGTCGAGGAGCCCACCGCGCGGATAGTGTCGCGCGTTGCGCCCGCGCCGCCGGCACCGCCGCAGGCGGCGAGAGCCAGAGCGGAAGCGGCGACGAGGCCGAGAGACGCGATCTTCTTCATGTGCATGTTCCCTGATTGATAAGAGCGCCTATCGGCGCTGTTTTTGACGCTGGTGTGACAATGGCCGGGTGACGGGGCGGGCAGACCCGCCGGTTCAGAAATCGATCTGCCCCCGCACGCCGACGCTGTCGACGCCGTAGCTGCGCCCGCCATCCGACAGCGGCACGGCGGCATCGTCGTATTGCAGCCGGGCATAGGTGAGCATCAGGCGGGTGTAGTCGGTCGGGGTCCAGATCAAAGAGGCGATGTAGCCGTCCTGCGTGCCGCCGGCGATCCCGGCCTCCGCATCGCTGAGATCGAGCCGGTCGTAGCGCAGGGTCGCCTGCACCGCGCCGATGCCGCCTTCGCCCAACGGACGCGCCGGTTTCACGCGATCGAAAATTCCCGCCTTGTACCCGCGCCGGTCGCCCCGGGTGAGGAAATAGCCGACTTCCGCATAGCCGCCGAAAAAGGTCGGATCGGTCAGGCCGCCGGGGCGCGCGACATGCTGCCAGTAGGTCTCGCCGGTAATGTGAAACCGCCCGGCGATCGCCGCCGCCTCCAGCCCTACTCCGGTCTCGGCACTGGCGAGCATTGCGCGCGTATCGATGAAACGCTGGTCGGTGAAGTGGACCAGTGGCCTCTGTCGATAGCGAAGCTGCGACCCGTCCTCCAGCCCCGCATGGTGGATCGACGCGCCGAGATGCAGCTGCGTCCCGCCCAGCCGGGGCAGATAGACCACGCGCCCGTCCACGCTCCAGTTGCGGTCGGGCAGGTCGTCAATATTGTCGTTGAAGATGCCGCCCTGCACCAGCACGTCGCCGCGCGCGTATTGCAGGCTGACCCCCAGCCGCCTTTGGAAGCCGAAGGCATCGGTGAACGCCGCGCGCTCCAGGTGCGAGATGAACAGGCTGCTCGTCAGTTCCTCCAGCCCCTGGAACGGATTTTGCTGCCCCACCGTCACGGTCGCGCCGCCGCGTTCCCAGGTGATCAGCGCGTCGGTGACCTCGGTCGTGTCGTGCGCGACATCGATCTCCAGCTTGTAGCCGAAGCCGCCGGGCATATCGCCCTGGACGCCGAGCCGGGCGCGGCGCACTTCCCCGCCATAGCCGTCGTCAACGCCGGTCGCGACGGGCGCCGAAACGGTGCCCGCGTCGAATTGCAGGCGTCCGCGCGGTTTGAAGCTCCAGCCGTCCGGCCCCGTGATGACCGGCGCGCCCTTCCACGCAATGGAGGAGGGCGACGCAGGCTCGACAGGCGTCGGGGCAGGGGCGGCTGCCATGGTCTGCATGGGAACAGCCTCGCCCGCCGTTGGCGCGGCCGGGGCGAGCTGGCCTTCCAGTGCCTCGAGGCGCTGCGCCATTTGCGCCATCTCGGCCCGCAACTGCGCGATCTGCTCGCGCACCACTGCGTCGTCGGCAGCTTGCGCCTGCGCATTAGCGGGGGCCGGCACCGCCCATGCGACCGCCGCCAGCGCGAGACCAGCCAGAACCGCTTTCTGCTTCATCGACTCGTGCTCCGCCCCATGTCCGGGTTCGGAAACCGCCCTTATGGCCCTCGTATGACGCTATTACGACATTCCTGACATTCCCGTCAGTTATGACCGTCGTCGATCCACGCAGCCCCGTTGCCGCCCGGCGGTTTCACTTGTAACGGCGCACGCAACACGAAAGGACTGCCCCAATGCGCATCGGTTGCCCCCGCGAAATCAAGAACCACGAATACCGCGTCGGCCTGACGCCCGAGAGCGCGCGCGAGCTGGTGCGCCACGGCCACGAAGTCTGGATCGAAGGCGGCGCGGGGCTCGGCATCGACGCGACGGACGCGCAATACCAGGCCGCCGGGGCGCAGATCGTCGACGGCCCCGATCCGATCTTCGCCGAATGCGAAATGGTGGTGAAGGTCAAGGAACCGCAGGCGGAAGAGCGCAAGAAGCTGCGCGAGGGGCAGATCCTCTACACCTATCTGCATCTCGCGCCCGATCCCGAACAGACCCACGATCTGGTCAAGTCCGGCGTCACCGCGATCGCTTACGAGACGGTGACGGGTCCGGGGCGCACGCTGCCTCTGCTGAAACCGATGAGCCAGGTCGCCGGCCGCATGAGCGTGCAGGCGGGCGCGACCGCGCTGGAGAAGGGGCATGGCGGACGCGGCGTGCTGCTGGGCGGCGTGCCGGGCGTGATGCCGGCCAAGGTCGTGGTGATCGGCGGCGGCGTGGTCGGTTTCAACGCGGCGCAGATGGCCGCCGGCCTGGGCGCCGACGTCACCATCCTCGACCGCGATCCCGAAGTGCTGGAGCGGGTCGGCACCCATTTCGAATCGCGCGCCAAGACGCGTTTTTCGAACGAGGCGAACCTGCACGCCGCGGTGTGCGAGGCCGACCTCGTCATCGGCGCGGTGCTGATCCCCGGGGCCGCCGCGCCCAAGCTGGTCACGCGCGAACTGCTGGGCGACATGCTGGCCGGAGCGGTGCTGGTCGATGTCGCGATCGACCAGGGCGGCTGCTTCGAGACGAGCAAGCCAACCACGCATGACGACCCGACCTACGTGGTCGACGGCATCGTCCATTACTGCGTCGCCAACATGCCCGGCGCGGTCGCGCGCACCAGCACCTATGCGCTCAACAACGTGACCCTGCCGCACGCGCTGGAAATCGCCGACAAGGGCTGGAAGGCCGCGATGCAGGCGAGCCCGCATCTGGCCGAGGGGCTCAACGTCCACGCCGGCGAAGTCACCTACGAGGCGGTGGCGAAGGAGCTGGGCTACGAATACCGCAGCGTCGTGGATATTCTCGGCACCGCCTGACGCCGCCACTCCGCAATTTCCCTTCACACTTCTTTACGGAGTGGCAAGCCTGTTGCGCTAAGGCGCCGCCCGGGGAAACAAGTGGAGACGGGTAGTCAGGATTCTGATCGCTTTGCTGGCGATGGCCATTGGCCTCGCCGTACCGCAATCCGCGGTGGCCGGACCCGGGTCCGCGGTGCGGGAGCGATGCATTGCTGCCGCCGCTCCGGGGGAAACGCTGGCGCGCGTAAGGAACGAGGACCGCCGGTGGGATTGTTCGCCCGAGGCCGGGCGCTCCGACGCGGAGCGGTTCTTCGTCCGGTTCGATATTCCCGCCACGGGCACGCCGCCCGACAGCCTCTATCTGCGCCGCGGCGCTCTATCGGGCGTCGAGATCGCGGCGGTCGACGATAGCGGCACTGCGATCCGTCAGCGTTATGCCATGGACGATCAGGAGCCCGCGGGCATCGCGGGGATGATGCGGCTCCCACTGCCGCAGACCGCGCAGCGACCGGCGGCGATAGTCGCCATGATCGACGGTCCGGCCAATCCGCGCACCGTGCCGTCCGCCTTCGTCGCGCAGGAGCGGCCCGGCGGCGCGGACATGCGCTCCTATGCCCTCGCGGCCCTGATCTGCGGGATGCTGGTGCTGCCGCTGATGTTCAATGTCATGTTCTACCGCGTCCTGCGCGAACGCTTCCTGCTGTGGCATTCGGCGCTGGCGGTCGCGATGCTGGTGTCGGTTTCCTGCGCATCCAACATCGCGCTGCTATTGCTGCCGCTGACCGCGACGCAGGTGACCTTCGGCGCGGCGATCGGGTTCGAGCTGGTCGGGGTGTGCGCGCTGATGTTTGCCCGCCATTTCATCGAACCGGGCAAGCTGCATCCCCGCATCCGGGCCACCATCCCCGCCGTTGCCGTCTGGATCGGCGCGATCGGCCTGTTCCATGCGCTGTTCCCGGGCGTGTATCGCGCGCTCCAGATGGATATCTATCGCCTGGCGATGCTGCCCGCGCTCGGCTTCATGATCGTGCTGCTGTGCAACGCGCTGTGGCGGCGCAGCCGGGCCGCGATGTTCCAGGCGATCGGCTGGTTCCCGCTCCTCGCCGTCGCGATCGCGCGGCAGGCGAGCTATCTTATCGGCGGCGTTTCCCCGGTCGAACTGCCGACCCTGTTCTATCTCGGCTGCGCGCTGGAGGTGCTGGGCACCGGCCTCGCGGTGGCGGACCGGATGATCACCCTGCGCCGCCAGCGCGACAGCGCGCTCGACCATGCCCGCTCGCTAGAAGAGCTCGCCGTCAGCGACCCGCTGACCGGGCTGCTCAACCGGCGCGGGATCGAGCCGCGCTTCGCCGATCTGCGCGAAGAGGGCTTCGACACGATGGCGCTGATCGATCTCGACCGGTTCAAGGGCGTGAACGACCGCTTCGGCCACCAGACCGGCGATGCGGTGCTGGTGTCGTGCGCCCGCGCGCTCCAGCCGCTGGCGGAAGGGCGCAACGTCATCGCCGTGCGGATGGGCGGCGAGGAATTCATGCTGCTACTGCGCGGGCCGGAAGCGGCGCGCCGGGCCGAAGCGCTGCGGCAGGCGATCACGCTGCGAGTGGCGCGCGACGTCGTCGATCTCGACGTGCCGCTCACCGCGAGCATGGGCCTGATCGAGATTCCGCGCCACGGCATGACCGCCGTCGGTTTCAACGAGCTCTACGCGCGCGCCGACGCGCTGCTTTACGAAGCGAAGGAGAACGGGCGCAATCGCGGTGAAACGGAGAAGCTGCTTCTGTTCACCGTGCCCAAGCCGGGGCGGGTCGCGGCCGTCTGACGCTCCGTCATTCGCGCCCGGTGTGGGAAAAGAACGGGGCTGCGATCTCGGCGCGCACGCGCTGCGGGCGCAACGTTTCGCGGTCGAGCATCGCCCAGGTGGTGAGCGCCGAAACCAGCAGCTTTCCGCCATCGTCGTGGAACTCGACCCGCCGATCGAACCGCGCGCCCTTCGGCTCGCCGGGAATGAAGGTGGTGCCGTGCGCGCGCTCGCCCGTGCCGATATTGCCGCGATAGTCGATCTCGTGGCGCAGCACGACCCAGATATAGGCGTCGCGATCCTCGGGCCGCGCAACGGCGTTCCAGTGGGAGACGGCGACGTCCTGAATCCACTGCACCCAGACCGCATTGTTGACGTGCCCCAGCTCGTCGATGTGATCGGGGGTGGCGGTGAAGGTGCGGGTGAACGCCTCGCTCACCCTTCCACCCCCATCTGCCACAGGATGAAGGCGAACTCCTCCGCCGTTTCGCGGAGGGATTCGAACCGCCCGGACTTGCCGCCGTGGCCCGCGCCCATGTTCGTCTTCAGGATCAGCGCGTTGTCGTCGGTCTTCACGTCGCGCAGGCGGGCGACCCATTTCGCGGGCTCCCAATAGGTCACGCGCGGATCGTTCAGCCCGGCGGTGACCATGATCGGCGGATAGTCCTGGGCGCGGACATTGTCGTAGGGGGAGTAGCTGCGGATGAGTTCGAACGCGGCGGCATCCTCGATCGGATTGCCCCATTCGGGCCACTCGCCCGGCGTCAGCGGCAGCGAGGCGTCGAGCATGGTCGCCAGCACGTCCACGAACGGCACATGCGCCACCACGGCGCCCCACAGGTCGGGATCGGAATTGACCACCGCGCCCATCAGCTCGCCCCCGGCCGATCCGCCGGAGATGGAAATGCGCCCCGCCTGCGTCAGGCCGCGCTCGATCAGGCCCTTCGCCACGTCGACGAAATCGGTGAAGGTGTTGATGCGCGCCTCGCGCTTGCCGGCGCGGTACCACGCCCGGCCCAGATCGTCCCCGCCGCGCACATGCGCGATGGCATAGGCGAAGCCGCGATCGACCAGGCTCAGCCGGCTGGTGGAAAAGCCGGGTGGGATCGCGATACCGTAGGCCCCATAGCCGTAGAGATGCAGCGGGCCGGGGCTCTCGCGGTCCTTGCGATAGAGGATCGAGACCGGGATCGGCGTCCCGTCGCGCGCGGCGATCTCCACCCGCTCGGTTGCATAAAGATCGGCGTCGTAGCCCGACGGAATCTCCTGCACCTTGAGCGTTTCGAGCCGCTCCTCACCCACATGATAGTCGTAGGTCGTAGCCGGGCTGACCATGCTTTCGTAGCCCAGCCGCAGCACGGTCTGGTCGAATTCGGGATTGTTGCCGAGACCGGCGCTGTAGCTCGCCTCGGGGAAGTGGATCGGGCGAATGCGGTCCGGATCGGCGTAATCGCGGATATCGATCCGGTCGAGCCCGCCCACGCGGCCCTCGATCACGTAGAAGTCGCGGAACAGCGCCACGTCGGTCAGGTAGAACTCGTCCGACCCCGCGATCAGCTCCTCCCACGCAGCCGGGTCGGAGAGCGGCGCGGTGGCGAGCCGGAAATTCTCGTGCGCGTCGTTGGCATGAACGAACAGGCGATCCTCGCCCCATGGGCCGGTGCCGCCGGGCAGCACGTCGACATCGTACTCGACCCCTTCCTGCCGCGCGCGGACCAGAATCGGTTCCGCGGTCGGGTCGGCGGCGGGGATCAGGCGGACTTCGCTTGTCTCGTGATCGGAGCTCGTGACGATGATCCAGCTCTCGTCGGACGACAGCCCGCTCCCGACGCGGAAACCTTGGTCTTCCTCGTAATAAAGTTGCACATCTTCGGACTTCTCGGTGCCGAGGCGATGCAGCCGTGCGTTGTCGGTGCGCCAGTTTTCGTTCGCCAGCGAGTAGACCAGCGCGGTGTCGTTCGCGCACCAGACCAGCGAGGAGAGCGTGCCGGGGATCTCGTCGGGCAGATGCTCGCCGGTCTCCAAGTCCTTGATCCGGGCCGTGAAACGCTCCGACCCGTTGTCGTCCACTGCATAGGCGAGGAGGTGGCCCGACTTGCTGACGGAGATCGCGCCGAGGCGGAAATACTCCTTCCCCTCGGCCAGGGCGGGCTCGTCCAGCATCAGTTGCGCCTCGCCGCCACCGACGGGTTTGCGCCACCATTTCTTGTACTGCGCGCCTTCCTCGTATTCGACCCAGTAGAGCCAGTCGCCGTCCTTCTGCGGCACCGAGCTGTCGGCTTCCTTGATCCGTCCGCGCATCTCCGTGAACAGCGCGTCGATCCGCCCCTGCTGCCCCGCCATCTGCGCCTCGAACCACGCATTCTCGGCATTGAGATAGTCGAGGATCGCAGGCGTCTTCACCTCTGGATAGCCGGGATCGCGCAGCCAGGCGTAATCGTCGCTGACGGTGATCCCGTGATGGGTGAAAGTGGCGGGCTTCTTCTCGGCCCGGGGCGGCAGCTGCGTTTGGTCGGTCATGTGCGCAGCGATTTAGGCCATTGCCGCGCGGTCACAAGCGCTCTCGTCCGATACATAGCCCGCCGCGCCCGGCGTGGGTGGCCCTTTCGCGCCCGAATACCTACATGAACGGGCAGACAGACACGCGAACGAAGACAAGAGGGACCGCCCATGCTGATGCAGACCCATGAAGCCCGCCTTTCCGCCCTGCGCGAGGAACTGAAACGCCGCGACCTCGCCGGGTTCGTGGTCCCGATCAGCGACGAGCACATGAGCGAATATGTCGGCGAATACGCGCAGCGGCTCGCCTGGCTTACGGGCTTCGGCGGGTCGGCGGGCAGCGCGGCGGTGCTGCGCGATCAGGCCGCGATCTTCGTCGACGGGCGCTACACCGTGCAGGTGCGCGAGCAGGTGGAAGAGCGGCTGTTCGACTATCAGTCGGTCCCCGCCACCAGCCCGGTGGCCTGGTTGGCCGAACATGTCGGCGAGGGCGACTGCATCGGGTACGACCCGTGGCTCCACACCCATGGCTGGGCGAAGTCGGCCGCCGAGCAGCTCGCCGAAGTCGGCGCGATACTAGTCCCGGTGGAAAGCAATCCAATCGATGCGGTGTGGCAGGACCGGCCCGCGCCGAGCTCCGCCACCGCAAGCATCCAGTCGGACGAACAGGCCGGCCGCTCCAGCGCGGACAAGCGCGGTGAGATCGCCCGCTGGCTGAAGGACAAGAAACTGGACGCCGCCGTCATCTCCGCGCTCGATTCGATCGCGTGGGTGCTTAACATCCGGGGCGAGGACGTGAGCCATACGCCGGTCGCGCTGTCCTATCTCCTCGCGCATCAGGACGGCACGGCGGAGCTGTTCATCGCGCCCGAAAAGGTCACCCCCGAACTGCAACGCCATCTCGGCAATGCGGTGACGATCCGCGACCGCGCCGATTTCGAGCCGGCGCTGGGCGAACAGCGGGGCAAGCGCGTGGCGGTCGATCCGGAATACGGCGTCGCCGCGATCTTCCAGGCGCTGGAGGATGGCGGCGCGACCCCGGTTTCCGTGCGCGACCCGGCGATCCTCGCCAAGGCGATCAAGAACCCGGCCGAGGCGCAGGGTCACCGCGACGCGCAGGCGCGCGACGGTGCCGCCGTGTCGCGCTATCTCTGCTGGATCGAGGCCAACGCGCCATCGGGCGAAGTCGACGAGCTGCAGGCCGTCGCCAGGCTGCTGTCCTTCCGCGAAGAAACGGGCGTGCTGCGCGATACCAGCTTCGACACCATCTCCGCCGCCGCCGGCCATGCCGCCCTGCCGCATTACCGGGTGGACGAGGACAGCAATATCCCGATCCCGCCCAACAGCATCTATCTGTGCGATTCGGGCGGCCAGTACCGGGACGGTACGACCGACATCACGCGCACCGTCTGGGTTGGACCGGGCGAGCCGAGCGCGGAGCAGAAGGATCGCTTCACCCGCGTGTTGAAGGGCCACATTGCCATCGCCACCGCCGTCTTCCCCGACGGGACCACCGGCGGCGCCTTGGATGCACTGGCGCGGCAATATCTGTGGGCCGCCGGCGTCGATTACGCGCACGGCACCGGCCACGGCGTGGGCAGCTTCCTCGCCGTGCACGAGGGGCCGCAACGCATTGCGAAGCCTGCGGGCGGCTTCCCGGGCACCGGAGAGCCGCTACGCGAGGGGATGATCCTTTCAAACGAGCCCGGCTATTACAAGGCCGGCGAATACGGCATCCGGATCGAGAACCTCGTGCTGACCGAACGCCGCGACATCCCGCGCGCCGACGAGGGCGTCTGGCTGGGGTTCGAGAACCTGACCTGGGTCCCGATCGACCGCGCGCTGATCGAGACCAAGCTGCTGAGCCCGACCGAGATCGCCTGGCTGGACGAATACCACGCCCAGACCCGCGCCCTGCTCGCGCCGCAACTGGATGGCGAAGCGCTGGACTGGCTGGAGCGGCATACCAGGCCGCTCTTGTGAGGCGGCGTTATGTTCGCGCGATGTACATTCCGTGTCGCGGGTCGTCACGAGGGGTAGAGCGATGACGGTAGCGAAATGAGCTCGGGTAGCTACGACCTTTCCGAACGGCCGATCCACCTCGGTCTGAACGCGACCGCCCTGCCGCAGCCGCCCTTCACCGGGATGGAATGGTACGAAGCCTATGGTGAGCGGCATTCGGGCGACGGAGCCGAAGGTCGGCTGGTCTCGTGGCACAGCTTCTCCGAAAGCTGGGAGAGCTGGGAAATGCATCCGGTGGGCAGCGAGGTCGTGCTGTGCGTGGACGGGGCGTTTACGTTGATCCAGGAAGGGGCCGATGGGCAGCATGCCCGCCACACCCTGCATCCGGGCGAATACGCCATCAATGCGCCCGGAGTGTGGCACACCGCCGATGTCGAGGCGCGAGCCACCGCCGTGTTCATCACCGCAGGCGAAGGGACGCGGCACCGACCCCGCTAGGTGCGTCGTCGTTCAGCTTATACGCAGCATGAATGAACCCGCTTGCGCGATACAAACCGCGACAGATTTCCCGTTCCTCGGCAAACTCCTGCGACAAGGGGCTTCTACAAGGGCATGGTGAGTGGCAGCGTCGTGGCCGACCCTCCCCCTCCTTCCCCCCGGCCGCGACGCTGCGCTCTGGCACACAGAGGAGTTTCTTCATGAAGACGACCACCAAACGCAGCATCGCGATCGCCGCCGCGCTCGCGCTGACCGGGACCGCCGGTATCGCCATGGCCCAGCCTGGCAAATGGCAGGCCAAGGATCAGACGCGCGCCGAAGTTCAGGCGAAGGCGGCGCAGATGTTCCAGAAGATGGACGTGAACGGCGACGGCACGCTTGACCAGGCCGACCGCGAAGCGATGCGCGCAAAGATGTTCGACCGTCTCGACGCTGATGGCAACGGCTCGATCAGCCGCGCCGAATTCGACGCCGCGCGGGGCAAGATGCGCGAAGGACGCGGAAAGATGCGCGCAGAGAACGGTGACGCCGAAGGCAAGCGCATGGGTCGACATCGTCGCGGCGGCCATCACGGCATGCGCGGCATGACCATGATGAAGGCGGCCGACACCGACAAAGACGGCGCGATCAGCCAGGCCGAGTTCACCACCGCCGCCCTTGCCCGGTTCGATGCGGCGGACGCCGACAACAACGGCACTGTCACCGCGGCCGAGCGCAAGGCTGCGTTCGAACAGATGCGCGCCATGCGCAAGGATCGCCGCACCGCCGGCGATGCCAGCTAAGCTACGCGAAACCGCGATCGAGGGCGGAGCGTTGGGCATCGCATGAGCGACGATAGCGCCCCCCTGATCCTCCTCGTCGACGACGAGGCGAGCCTACGCGAACCCCTGGCCGAGTATCTCGTCGGCCAGGGTTTTCGCGTGTCCGCCGCGGAGAGCGCGGCAGCCGCGCGCAGCCGACTGGTCGACGAGCGGCCCGACATCGCCCTGCTCGACATCATGATGCCGGGCGAAGATGGGTTGTCGCTGACCCGCCATCTGGTCGAGACGCGCTATCTGCCGGTGATCCTGCTGACCGCGCGCGGCGAGGCGACCGACCGCATCGTCGGCCTGGAGATCGGAGCCGACGACTATGTCGCGAAGCCGTTCGAACCGCGCGAGCTGGTCGCGCGCATCCGCTCTGTCCTGCGCCGCGCCAGCCGCGCCCCGCAGTCGGCCGAGGATGACTGGCTCTACGAGTTCGAGGGCTGGCGGCTCGATCCACTCAAGCGGCGGCTGACCGATCCCGATGGCACGCTGGTGCCGATCTCGACCGCCGAGTTCCGGATGCTCCGCGCCTTCCTGGATCACGCGCGGCAGGTGCTCGACCGCGATCGCCTGCTCGACATGGTGCAGGGACGCGAGGCGCATCTGTTCGATCGCGCGGTCGACAACCAGGTCAGTCGCCTGCGCCGCAAGCTGGAGGAGGACAGCCGCAACCCGCGCTTCATCCAGACCGTGCGCGGTGGCGGGTACCGCTTCGCCGCCGACGTGCGCCGCATCCCCGGCACGCAGGGCTGATGGTGCGCAGGTTCTGGCCCCGCAGCCTGCTCGGGCAGGTGCTCGTCTCGGCGGCGCTGGCGCTGCTGGTTGCACAGGCGATCTCCGCCGCGCTCGCTCTCAGGGCCGGGGCGCAGCTGCGCGAGGAAGCGCTGCTCAACAGCGCCGCGTTTCGCTTCATCGCCGGCTACGAGCGTGTCCAGGGTGACCGTCCGCCGGGCGCACGGCGTGGCGGCAGGCGCGAACGCCGGGCGCGGCTGGAGGCGGTGGGGCGACTCCCCCCGCTTTTCCTGAATGGTCAGGACGACGAACGCGCCCAGCGGCTGAAGACGATACTGGTCGATCAGGGCGTCCCCGTCTCTGCCATCCGCGTGACGAGTTCCACGCGGCGGATCGGCTTTTCGCGCGACGATCGCGCGGACGGCGGCAGCCGCGCCCGGCGTGGGCTCGGCATTCCCGCGCCCGATCGCTGGTTCTACGTCGCCGTGCGCTATCCGCAGAGTGCGGGCTGGGTCGTCACCCGCCTGCCGGAATACCGCCGCTCGCCTGGGGCGCTGAGCGCGATCCTGTTGCAGACGGCGATCATCTACCTGCTGCTGGTCGGCGGTCTGGCCCTGTTGCTGCGCCGCGCCACGCGCCCGCTCGCGCAGCTGACGCACCGGGTCGAGCAGTTCGGACGCGCGGCGCCGGGGCAACCGCCGCTCCAGCCCGCTGGGCCGGAAGACGTGCGCCGCCTGATCGCAGCACATAACGCGATGGAGCAGCGCATCGCCGCGCTGCTGGACGAGAAGGACGTCATGCTCGGAGCGATCGGGCACGACCTCAAGACGCCGCTGGCCGCGCTGCGGGTGCGGATAGAGAGCGTGGAAAGCAGTGCCCAGCGCGCCCGCATGGTGGAGGGGATCGAGGACATCACCCGCTCGCTCGACGACATCCTCTCGCTCGCCCGCATCGGCCGCGCCGGATCGCCGCCCGAAGCGGTGCGGCTCGACGCGCTGGTGGATTCGGTGGTCGAGGAATTCGAAGACATGGGCCGCCCGGTCTCGCTGGAGGCGACCGAGCGGATCACCGCGCGCGTGCACGAAACCTGGCTGCGCCGCGCGCTGCGCAACCTGATCGAGAACGCGCTGCGTTATGGCGATGTCGCGCGCGTCTCGCTGCTGCGCGAGGGCGAGTCGATCGTGCTGCGGGTGGACGACGAGGGGCCGGGCATTCCGCCCGACCGGATCGCGGCGATGCTCGAACCATTCCAGCGCGGCGAGGCGAGCCGCAACCGCGCAACCGGCGGGGCGGGGCTGGGGCTGACGCTAGCGCGGGCCATAGCGGAAGACCATGGCGGATCGCTGGTCCTATCCAACCGAGCGGGGGGCGGCCTGCGCGCAGAAATTCGGCTAGCAATAGAGGGGGTTCGCGCTTAGGCGGTGGCCGTGCAGTCCGGCGCACCGATAGCGGGTAACCGGGCATCGATTTCAGCTCGGAGTTGCCCCTTATGAAACGCCTCGCTCTGCCTCTCGTTACCGGCCTCCTGCTGGCCGGTTGCGCCACCGTTCCCGCGCCCGACATGGCAAGCACCGGTGGCATGGACATGCCCGCCATGGCGATCCCGGCCGCGCCGCAGGGCCTCGCTCCGCTGAGCGATGCGACCACCTCCTCGCTGCCGCGTACCGCGCGCCCCTATCACTACACGATCGAGGTGACGCCGGATGCGCAGGCGCTGACCTTCACCGGCAAGTCTGCGGTCGACATGAAGGTTTTCGAGGCCACGCCTTCGCTGACGCTCAATGCAAACGAGTTGACGATCGCTTCCGCCCGGCTCGTTCCCGCCGGCGGCGGTGCGGCGATGGACCTGCAGGTCGCGACCGACCCGCAGGCGCAGACCGCGACCTTCACCGCGCCCGCGACGATCCAGCCCGGAACCTACCGGCTGGAAACCGAATACTCCGGCACGATCAACACGCAGGCGAACGGGCTGTTCGCGCTGAACTATCTCGACAAGCGCACCGGCAAGGACGTGCGCGCGCTGTTCACCCAGTTCGAGGCGCCCGATGCGCGCCGCTTTGCCCCGATGTTCGACGAGCCGGCCTACAAGGCGACCTTCGACCTGTCGGCGATCGTTCCGGCCGATCAGATGGCGGTCAGCAACACCCCCGCCGCGAGCGAAGACGAGCTGGGCGACGGGACCAAGCGGGTCACCTTCATGACCACCCCGAAGATGTCGACCTATCTGCTGTTCTTCGGCCTCGGCGATTTCGAGCGGCTTGCGATGCCCGCTACCACCAAGGTGGAAGCCGGGATCGTCGCACCGGCCGGCAGCGGCGAGCAGGGCCGCTACGCGCTGGAAGGCCTCGCCGGGCTGATCCCCTATTACGAGGGGTATTTCGGCCAGCCCTTCCCGCTGCCCAAGATCGACAACATCGCCGGTCCCGGCCAGTCGCAGTTCTTCGGCGCGATGGAGAACTGGGGCGCGGTCTTCACCTTCGAACGCATCCTGCTGAACGATCCCAAGATCACCAGCGCACGCGGGCGGCAGTCGATTTACGAAGTGCAGGCGCACGAGGTCGCCCACCAGTGGTTCGGCGATCTCGTGACCATGGCGTGGTGGGACGACCTGTGGCTGAACGAAGGCTTCGCCAGCTGGATGGCGACCAAGGCGACCGATCACTTCCACCCCGAATGGTATCCGCTGCTCGACCGCGTCGGCGGGCGCGAGGCGGCGATGGGCCTCGATGCCTACGCCAGCACGCACCCGATCGTGCAGACCATCAACACGGTGGAGGAAACCAACCAGGCGTTCGACACCATCACCTACCAGAAGGGTGAAGCGGTCATTTCCATGCTGGAAGCCTATGCCGGAGAGGATACCTGGCGCGACGGTCTGCGCCGCTACATGGCCGCGCACAAGTTCGACAACGCGAAGACAGAGGACCTGTGGGCCGCGATCGAGGCGGCCGGTGCCACCTCGCTGACCGGGATCGCGCGCGATTTCACCACCCAGCCAGGTGTGCCGCTGGTCCAGGTCGGCTCCGCCACATGCAGCGGCGGCAAGACGAACCTGTCGCTGACGCAGAGCCAGTTCAGCCAGGACCAGAAGGACGCGGTCGCCGCCAATCCGCAAGGGTGGCGCATTCCGCTGCTGGTGTCGGTGGGCGGCGGCGCCCCGATGCGCAGCGTGATGGATGGCAAGTCGGCCAGCATGACGCTGAACGGGTGCGGCACGGTGCTCGTGAATGCGGGCCAGCTCGGCTATTACCGCACGCTCTATCCGGCGAAGATGCTGACCGCGCTGCGCACCGACATGGGCAAGCTCGCGCCGATCGACCAGCTCGGCCTGCTGCGCGACCAGAGCGCGCTGTCGAGCGCCGGATACCAGAAGATGGGTGTCGCGCTCGACCTCCTTGCCGCGGTGCCGCGCAACGCCAATCCGCTGGTCGCGGAAAGCGCGATCGGCAGCTGGGCCGGGCTCTACGCCCTGCTCGAGGATGACGACGCGGCGCAGGCCAAGGTCGCGAAGATGGCGACCGCGGCGTGGGGCCCCCGCCTGCAGGCGCTGGGATACGATCCGCGCCCAAGCGATCAGGTGCCGGAAGAGAACCTGCGCTCCTCCCTGCTGGGCGCGCTGGGTGCGATGGGCGACGAGAAGGTGCTGGCCGAGGCGGCGAAGCGGTTCGACGCGCTCAAGACCAACCCGGCCGCGCTCGACGGGCCGCTGAAGACCACCTGGCTTGCGATCGTGGCATCCAACGCGATCGATGCGCAGTGGAACCAGCTGCTGTCGCTGGCGCAGAATTCCGACAGCTCGGTGCAGCGCAGCACCTATTACGCGCTGCTCGGTGCGGCGGACGACGATACGCTGGCGCAGCGTGCGCTCGATCTCGCGCTGTCGGGCGATGTCGGCATGACGGACAGCGCCGCGATCATCAGCGCGGTGGCGTCGGGCCATGGCGACCTTGCCTTCAACTTCGTGCTGGATAACCAGGCGAAGGTGAATTCGCTGGTCGACGATTCGGGCATGGCGCGCTTCCTCGCCCGTCTGGCCGGCGGCGTGAAGGACGAGAAATCGATCGCCCGGCTGGAAGCGTTCAAGAAGACGCTGAGCGCCGACCTGCAGAAGCCGATCGACCGCTCGATCGCGATCAACCGCCAGCGCGAATCGGTGAAGCCGCGCCAGATCGCCGAAGTGAAGAGCTGGCTGGCGGCGCAGTAATCCTGTGACGGCGGGCGGTGCCTAGCGCATCAGCCCGCCGATGAGGTTCCGCACGAAGCGACCCGCGATCGCCCCGCCCAGCGCGGTGGCGATCGTGCCCGCTGCGCTGGTCGCGGCGCTTCTGGCGGGATCGGCCTTGCTGGTCCGGCCGGTCATCTTGGCGGCGACGATCGTCGCGGCGGAACTGGCGGCGGCACCCGCCGCGGCCTTGCTCGCCTTCTGCCACAGGCCGGTCGTCTTGCGGGAGCGCTTGCGCACTTCCTCGACGCCCTTTTCCTCCACCTCGCGCGCGGTGTCGGCGGCATCGACCGCCTTGGCCGCCAGCACTTCCTCAGCGCTCTCGCGGTCGACCGGCACGTCGTACTTGCCTGCCACCGGGCTTGCCGACTGGATCGCCGCGCGCTCCTGCGCCGTGATCGGACCGAGGCGGCTGCGCGGCGGCTTCACCAGCGTGCGCTGCACTACCGACGGCGCGCCGTCCGCCATCAGCGTGGACACCAGCGCCTCGCCCACTCGCAGCTCGGTGATCGCGGTTTCGACGTCGAGATCGGGATTGATACGAAATGTTTCCGCCGCCGCCCGGATCGCCTTCTGGTCGCGCGGGGTGAAGGCGCGCAGTGCATGCTGAACGCGATTGCCGAGCTGGCCCGCGACCTCCTCCGGAATGTCGATCGGGTTCTGCGTGACGAAATAGACGCCGACCCCTTTCGACCGGATCAGGCGGACGACCTGTTCGATCTTGTCCTCCAGCGCACTGGGCGCATCGTCGAACAGGAGATGCGCCTCGTCGAAGAAGAACACGAGGCGCGGCTTCTCCGGATCGCCGACCTCGGGCAGCGTCTCGAACAGTTCGGCCAGCAGCCACAGCAGGAAGGTCGCGTACAGCTTCGGGCTGCGCATCAGCCGGTCGGCGGCAAGCACGTTGATATAGCCGCGCCCGCGCTCGTCCACTTTCAGGAAATCGTCGACCTCCAACGCGGGCTCGCCGAAGAAACGGTCCGCCCCTTGCGATTCGAAGCCGAGCAACTGCCGCTGGATTGCGCCCACGCTCGCCTTCGTCACATTGCCGTACTTGCCCGAAAACTCTTTCGTATTTTCGGCGGCGAAGGCGAGGATCGATTGCAGGTCGCCGAGGTCGAGCAGCAGCAGCCCGTTGTCGTCGGCATAGCGGAAGACGATCTGGAGGACGCCCTCCTGCGTGTCGTTGAGGTCGAGCAGCCGCGCGAGCAGCAGCGGCCCCATCTCCGAAATGGTGGTGCGGATCGGGTGACCCTGCTCCCCGTACAGATCCCAGAAGATCGCCGGATTGTCGGAATAGGCGTAATCCTCCATCCCCAGCTCGCGCGCACGCGCTTCCAGCGTATCGGCATGCTTGAAGGTCGGCGAACCGGGCATGGCGAGGCCCGACAGGTCGCCCTTCACGTCAGCGACGAAAACGGGGACGCCTTGGGCGGAGAAGCTTTCTACGAGGCCCTGCAGCGTCACCGTCTTGCCGGTGCCGGTCGCGCCCGCGATCAACCCGTGCCGATTGGCGCGGGTAAGATCGAGCGCCTGCCGCTCGCCGTTCGCCGCCAGCCCGATGAAAATCTCCGCCATGTGCCGATCCCGTCTCTCTATCGCTCCCGCTCGCGATAAGCCCCCTGGCCCTGCTGCGGTCAAGTGCGGTTCCATTTCGCCCCGTGGCCGCTATGGCTGGTCAGCTATGGGTTCGCGCGAAGCTTTCGTGTTGCTGGACGACGCGCGCGGCGAGGGGGCCGCCGATGCCCGGGTGTACGAACGCCCGGCGCGCGTTTTCGTCGCGCATCGGCCGGAGCAGGTCGAACCGGTGCTGGCCGCCGCGCAGGCGGCGTTGGCAGCAGGCGGCGGCACGCTGGCCGGGTACATCGCCTACGAGGCCGGGCTGGCGCTGGAACCGCGGCTGAGGGACCGGGCACCGGCACGCACCGGGGCGGCCGGGCCGCTGGTGTGGCTGGGCCTGTTCGCCGGAGAGACGCGCCTTCCCGCCGGGGACGTGCCGGGCTGGCTTGCCGCACGGGCCGGAGGTGCCGCTTCGCTCGGTCCGCTCGACCCCACGCTCTCGCCCGGCGGGTATCGGGATGCATTCGCGACCGTCGCCGAGAAAATTCGCGCCGGCGACATCTATCAGGGCAATCTCACCTTTCCACTCGCGGGCAGTTATCGCGGCGACCCGCTGGCGCTTTACGCCGCACTGCGTTCCGCCGCGCAGGCGGGCTGCGGCGGCGTAGTGTTCGACGGCTCGCACTGGCTCCTCAGCCTCTCGCCCGAACTGTTCGTCTCGCTGCAGGACGGCACCGCTCGCGCCCGCCCAATGAAGGGCACGCGCCCGCGCGATGCCGATCCGACGCGCGATGCCGCGATGGCGAACGAGCTGGCGGTTTCGGGAAAGGAGCGCGCGGAAAACCTGATGATCGTCGACCTGATGCGCAACGACCTTTCCCGCGTCGCACGCGCCGGCAGCGTGAAGGTCGCGCACCCCTTCGCGGTCGAGAGCTATCCCACCGTGCACCAGATGGTCACCACCGTGACCGCGACGCTGGCCGAGGGAAGCGATGCCGTCGACCTGATCCGCGCGCTCTTCCCCTGCGGTTCGATCACCGGCGCGCCGAAGATCCGCGCCATGGAGCTGATCGACGCGGTCGAGCGCGATGCGCGCGGGCCCTATTGCGGGGCGATCGGGCGAATCGGGGCGGACGGCAGCGCGGCGTTCAACGTGGCCATCCGCACCTTGCGCCTGACCCCGATCGAGAACGGGCAGGGGCACGCGGTGCTGGGCGTCGGCTCGGCCATCGTGGCCGATAGCGAGGCGGATGCCGAATGGCGTGAGGCCGTGCTTAAGAGCGGCTTCGCGCGGGCAAGTGGCCCCGAACGCACCGCCCCGGGCTTCGACCTGATCGAGACCATGCGCTTCGACCCTGAGGAAGGGATCGCCTTGCTCGAGGAGCATCTGGCGCGGTTGAAGGCCAGTGCCGAAGAGCTCGGCTTCGCCTTCGACCGGCATGCCCTGCGCAACCAGATCCAGGCGCTGTGCTTCGACCTCGACGCGCCGACGCGCGTGCGCCTTGCCTGCGCGCGGTCGGGCGCGGTCGCGCTGGAGGCCGCGCCGCTGCCACCAGCCCTTCCCGATCCTGTACGCTGCATCGTCCTGCCCCTGCCGGTCGATCCCGGCGACTGGCGGCTACGTCACAAAACATCCGATCGCGGGTTCTACGCGGACGCGCGCGCGGTGGCGCTGACCGAGGGAGCCGACGAGGCGCTGTTCGTCACCGACGAGGGCCTGCTGACCGAGGGCAGCTTTACCTCGATCCTGGCCGGGCCGGACGGCGATTACGTGACCCCCGCCACCGCCCTCGGCCTGCTCCCCGGCGTTCAGCGCGGCGCGCTGATCGCGTCGGGGGCCGCTCGTGAAGGCGCGGTGCGGCTGACCGATATCGAAAACGGATTTCACCTGTGCAACGCCCTGCGCGGCACGATGCGCGCGGAGCTCATGACATGATCGACATACTGTACGAAGACGCCGAAGCGCTGGTGATCGACAAGCCGGCGGGCCTGCCGGTCTCGCGCCCGCGCCGCGGCGGCGAATCGCTGGAAGATCACCTCGACGCGTTGAAGCTCGGCTTCGAACGCGCCCCGGTGCCGGTCCACCGCCTCGATACCGACACCTCCGGCTGCCTGTTGCTGGCGCGCAATCCGAAGGCGTTGAAGCGATTCGCGGCGACGTTCGAGGAACGGGGCGTGACCAAGCATTACCTCGGCATCGTCGATGGCGTGCCGGTCGAGACCGAGGGGACGATCGACCTCGCCCTCGCCAAGATCAGTAGCAAGGAGGCGGGGTGGCGCATGATTCCTGCGCGCAAGGGGAAGCCCTCGCTGACCCACTGGCGCATGGTCCAGCCGCTCCAGCGCGGCGCGCTGATCTGCTTCCGGCCGGAGACGGGCCGCACGCACCAGCTGCGCGTGCACGCGGCCAGCGGGCTGGGGCATCCCCTGCTGGGCGACCCGGTCTACGGGCAAGGCGGCACCGCCCCGCGCACCATGCTGCACGCCGCCGCGATTGTCGTGCCGCGCGAGGGCAAGCCCGATATCCGCGCCGAAGCGCCGCTTCCGCGCGATTTCTGCATGCTCGGGGCGCGCTGTGGATGAGGATTTGCTCGGTCGCGCCCACGCGCTGGCACAGGAAAGCTTCCTCGCCGGCAGCGGGCCGGGCGGGCAGAACGCCAACAAGGTCGCGACCAACGTGCAACTGCGCGTCAACGCCTACAAGCTGCGCCTCCCGCCCGCGGTATTCCGCCGGCTGCGCGAAATCGCCGGGAGCCGCCTGACCGCATCGGGCGACATCCTGATCCTTGCCCGCGAACACCGCACGCAGGAGGCGAATCGGGCCGAGGCGCGCGAGAAGCTCGAATCGCTGCTGGAAGACGCGCACCGGCGCCCGCCGCGCCGCGCGAAGACCCGCCTCAACCGCCTCAACAAGAAGAAGCGACTCGCCACCAAGAAGGCACGGGGCGAGGTGAAGGCGAAGCGCGGCAAGGTCGAATTATAGGATCCGGCCCGGTGCCACCCCGCCGAAAGGCTTGACTTCGCTGGCCCCACGCGTCATGTGCGCGCCGACGAGGCGGTGCCGGTGTGCGCCGCCTGTTTGTTTTGGCCTCCTTCGTCGGTGGCCGTATTCGATTTTTCAGGAATTTGGACCATGGCGAAGCCCGCAACCGTCAAGATCAAGCTCGTCTCGACCGCAGACACGGGCTTCTATTACGTCACGCGCAAGAACCCGCGCAACACGACCGAGAAGATGAGCTTCCGCAAGTACGATCCCGTCGCGCGCAAGCACGTCGAGTTCAAGGAAGCCAAGATCAAGTAAGGCTTCCCGCCGCGGCTCTCGCACGTTCCTGAACGGCGGGAACGCGGCCGTGTCAGTGACGGTTCAGTGCCACGATGATAACAATCGAGGCATGACAGCAATGATCACCCGTTTTCGCTCCGCCACCGGTGCCGCTCTGGCGGCCATGATGGCCGTGTCCGCCCCTGCCGCGCTGCTCGCGCCGGTACCGGTCGAGGCTGCCTCGACCGGTACGCTGGACGATGCGGTTTCCGCGTTGCGCGGCATCAGCACGATGAAGGCGAACTTCACCCAGACCGACCGCAACGGGCAGACCGTGCGCGGCGAGATGACGCTGAAGCGTCCGGGCAAGATCCGGTTCGATTACGGCAAGAGCGCGCCGATGCTGGTCGTATCGAACGGCAAGTCGCTGACGCTGATCGATTACGAGGTGAACCAAGTCCAGCGCTGGCCGATCAGCAATTCGCCGCTGGGCGCGCTGCTCGATCCCAAGCGCGACGTGAAGCGCTACGGCACGCTGCGCCCGACCAGCAATCCCAACGTCATGAGCGTCGAGGTGCGCGATTCGAAGAAGCCCGAATTCGGCGTCATTACGCTGGTATTCGTGCGCGACGGTTCCGCGCCGGGGGGCTGGGAACTGACCAATTGGGTCGCGCTCGATGCGCAGAACAATCGAACCACGGTGCGGCTGAGCAATCAGCGTTACGGCGTTGCGGTAAATGACTCCGCGTTCACCTACCGCGACCCGCGCCGCACCACCCGTCGCCCGGGCTGAACGGCTGGCCGGCGGAGCGAAGCGAATTAGCGACCAATCGTTGCGGTTCGTTCATAGGGGGGAAAGCCCCGCTGCCGTAAACCTTCAGGAACAGAACGGCTGGAGCATCGGGTTTCCCCCCTGTTGCCCTGAGGCTCCGACAAGGCCTTCTGTAAAGCGTGACGAACGCTGACAAGGAACCCTCGTGCCACCATGCCCCCGGCACGAGGGTTTTTTGTTGCCCCGCGCGGACGCGCTGGGGCTAGTTTTTCTCCGACACCCCCATCGCATCGGCCATGATGTCGAAGATCACGTTCTGTTCGATCACCCCATGCGCCTCGTCGCTGCCTGGCCCTGTCGCGAACAACGCCACGTCCTCTCCGCCATGCGTCTCGCTGCCCAGCGGCACGAGCGATTGCTGGTGCGCGCGCGGCCCGGTTTCGGGAACCGGACGCGCGCCCTGCACCGCGCCGGGTCCGTTGGCGAAACCCAGCGTGGTGTAGGGCTTGCCATCGGCGGCCAGCGCAGGTTCGTCTCCGGTCCCGCCGTGATGCTCCTCGTCGCCTCCTTCCGGCGGACGGACCAGGCCGAGGATCGGATTGCCGCGCTTGGGATAGCCCGCGATCGACAGCACGTGGCTATGGTCCGCGGTGACCAGAATCAGCGTGTTCGCCGGATCGGTATGATCGATGGCGTATTGCACCGCCTTCGCCAGTTCCAGCCCTTCCTCCAGCGCATAGCCCGCCTGCCCGGCGTGCAATCCGTGATCGATTCGCCCGCCCTCGACCATCAGGAAATAACCGTCCGGGTCGCGGCCGAGCCGGTCGACCGCCTGCGCGGTCATCTGCGTCAGCGTCGGTTCGGCGCTGTCGGGCTTGCGATCGAGCATGTAGGTCATGTGACTGGGGGAGAAGAGGCCGAGCACCGGCTTGCCCTGCGGGGCGGCCTCCAGCTGCGTCTCGCTCGTAACGTAGCTGCCGCCGGTGCGGGCGGCCCAGTCCTTTGCCAGGTCGGTACCGTCGGCGCGGTCGCCGCCCGCCGTCTTGCCGGCAAATTTCTCGGCTCCACCGCCCAGCGCCAAATCGAACGGATAGGCGACCAGCTGGCTTGCGATGTCGGTGCACCCTTGCGCGAGCGCCGCGGCGGGCATGTCGGCGTCCGCTTCCCAGTCGCGCTCGGGCGCATGGGCAAAGACCGCGGCCGGGGTGGCATGGGTCAACCGCGTGGTGGTGACGATACCGACCGCGCGCCCGCTTTTCCTGGCGAGGTCGGCGATATGGGGCAGGCGGTTGTCCAGCGAGGCGGCGCAGTCGCCCCGCGCCGCGCCCGGTCCGACGCCCAGCATGCCCATGCGGGTCTTCTCGCCCGAGTTCATCGCGGTCGCCGTTCCCGCGCTGTCGGGCACCTGCGCATCGGTGTTGTAGGTCTTGACCAGCGCGACGTGAGGGAATTTCTCGAACGGGAGCGCGTATTCCTCGCCCGTTCCGCCCTGCCTCTGGCCCGCCAGGATACGCGTCGCGGTGATGACCGAGATGCCCATGCCGTCGCCGATGAACAGGATGACGTTCTTCGCCTGGCCGGTGGGGGCTGTCGGCGCAGCTTGCGAGGCGCTCGCCACGCGCGCATCGCCACCGGTGTCCGTGGTGCAGGCCCCCAGGGTCAGGGCGAGCGCGCCGAGCGCGAGAGCGGGGAAGCGAAGCGATGGCATGGTGGGAAATCTCCAGCGTGAAGTTCGCCCCGCTCTATCGGACCGGTATGTGACAGCAAGGCGAAAGCGAGCCGTGTTGCGGTGGCGCGCGCCGCATCCTAAGGCTCGCCCCCATGGTTTCTGTCACCACCTGGAACATCAATTCGGTCCGCCTGCGCCTGCCGCTGGTGGAGCGTTTCCTCACCGAACAATCGCCCGACGTGCTGTGCCTGCAGGAGATCAAGTGCCAGGAACACCAGTTCCCGCACGAGGCGTTCCGCAGGCTCGGTTACCACCATATCGCGATCAATGGGCAGAAGGGCTATCACGGCGTCGCCACGGTCAGCCGCATCCCCTTTCGCGACTTCTCGAAGCACGACTGGCAGGACAATGGCGAGGCGCGCCATATCGGTGTCGAACTGCTGGGCGAAGGCAAGGGGATGATCGTCGAGAACGTCTATGTCCCCGCGGGCGGCGACATTCCCAATCGTGAGCTGAACCTGAAATTCGGGCAGAAGCTCGACTTCCTCGGCCGGATGACGCGCTGGGCCGACGCGATCGACCGACCCACTTTGATCGTGGGCGATTTCAATGTCGCGCCGCTCGAAAGCGACGTGTGGAGCCGCAAGCAATTGCTCAAGGTCGTCAGCCACACGCCGATCGAGGTCGAAACGCTGCAACGCTTCATGGATGCGCATGGCTGGGTCGATATCGGGCGCGAGCATATCCGCGCGCCCGACCGGTATTACAGCTGGTGGAGCTACCGCGCGAAGGACTGGAAGACGGGCGACCGCGGGCGGCGGCTCGATCATATGTGGGCCAGCCCCGACCTCGCGAAGCAGGCGACCGCACACCGCGTGCTGGAGGATGCGCGCGACTGGGAGAAGCCGAGCGACCATGTGCCGCTGACGACGGAGTTCAGCCTCTGAGCAGCAACGCGCCTTCGCCGGGCAGGCGCGTGGCGCAGGCGATCGACGCATTGCGGCATGGCTGGCCGGTGCGGATCGGCGGGGCGCCGGTGCTGCTGCCGGTCGAAACCGCGATTTCGCCGGGCGCGCACGCCGCGCAACTGCTGATCTCGAACGCCCGGGCCGAAACCCTGAAGCTGACCAACCAGCGCGAGGCGGCCCACGGTCACGCGCCTGTGCTGATCCGTTCCGCCCAGCCGTTCGACCTGCGATCGGCTCTGCCGGTCGCCGACCCCTCGCTCGATCTCGCCGCGCCTCTGAAGGGCCCGTTCCGCGCCGAGCCGATCGGTTTCGCGGGCGAGGCCGAGGCGGCGATGGAACTGGCGCGGTTGGCGGGCATCCTGCCCGCCTTCCTCGTCGATCCCGACCCGCCGGGCGAACCGGTCGCGCTGGAGGCCGGCGATCTTGCCGCCTGGAGCGATCCAGCGAACCTCGTCGTCGCGACGCGCGCCGCGCTCCCCGTGGCCGCCGCGATCGATGCCGAGATCGTCGCCTTTCGCGCACCCGACGATCTGCGCGAACATGTCGCGCTCGTCATCGGCCAGCGCTCGGCCGAGCGTGTGCCGCTGGTGCGCCTGCATTCGGAATGCCTGACCGGGGATGTGCTCGGCAGCCTAAAATGCGATTGCGGGCCGCAGCTCGACGCCGGGCTCGCCGCCATGGCGGAGGAGGCGGGCGACGGCGGCTGGGGGGTGCTGCTCTACATGCGGCAGGAGGGGCGGGGCATCGGCCTCGTCAACAAGCTGCGCGCCTATCGCCTGCAGGATCAGGGCTTCGACACGCTGGAAGCGAACCGGCGCCTGGGTCTGCCGGAGGAAGCGCGCGATTTCCCGACCGCTGCGCGGATGCTCGATCTGCTGCGGATCGAACGCATCCGGCTGATGACCAACAATCCGGCGAAGGTGGAGGCGCTGCAGGCGGCGGGCGTGACGGTGGCCGAACGGGTGCCGCACCGCCTGCCGGCCAATCCGCACAATGCGCGCTATCTCGACACGAAGCGCGATCGGTCCGGCCACCTGTTGTGAGAAAATATTAACTCAGTAAGTTTTCGTTAGCTAATGGACCGCTAGCGGCCCAGGCGGGGCGCGAGCGAACAGGTGGGAAATTGTGGATGCGAGTACGACCGGAAACTGCCGAGGATTTTCCGGCTATCCGCGCGCTGACACAAGCTTCCTTCCATGAGGCCAACTATGGCTGGGACGATGCGGCCAACGCCCTGGATCGAATGCGCCTGGCAGGGTCTCTTGCCCTTTCGCTCGTCGCGCTGAACATGGACGAGGCCGTCATCGGCCATATCGCCTTTTCGCCGATCACCGTTTCGGACGGGACGACGGGCTGGTTCGATCTGGCCCCCCTTTCGGTCATGGCGACCCGGCAACGCACCGGCATCGGCGGCAGCCTGATCGTGCGGGGGGTCGCCGAAATGCGCGCGGCCGGCGCGCGGGGCATCGTGGTGATGGGCGATCCGGCCTATTATTCCCGCTTCGGCTTCCAGCCTGTCCCCGATCTGACGCTCCAGGGTGCGCCGACAGAATGGCTGCTGGCATTGCCGCTGGAAGGTGAGGCGCCATCGGGCGCGATCCGGCTTAGCCCCGGATTTCTCGGGTCACCGTAGCTGGCTGTCTTTCGAACCGCGGCGGTTGATGGTGGAATGGCGCACCGCACTGTCGCGCGCGCCCTGGCATTCGACGCAAGTGCGCACGCCCGGCAAGGCTGCGCGGCGCTTCTCGGGAATGGGTTCACCGCATTCGTCGCAATATTCCGCCGCCTCGCCCGTGGGCATGCGGGACCTCGCGGCGTCACCGCGTCGCTTATCGTATCGTCGATCTGATCCTGTACCGCTCCGTCGCGGGACCATCCGCCTGCCATAGCCGGCCTCCTTTCACCCGTCCGATATAGGAACGGGTTCGCGATCCTGCCAGATTGCGGTCCCAACCGAACCAGTTGTTGGTGATCTTGCCCGCCGCGCCTTGCGAGAGGTCGATCATGTAGTTGATCCCGCGCCTTTGCGAATCGTCGAAGTCCGAAGCGGCAATGTCGGCCCGCGCCGCGCGCGTCTTGACGTAATGGCCCTCAGTGCCGCGTTCGATCCGGCTGCGGGTCACCCGCCGCTGCCCGATCGCGCCGGTCTAAATAGCATGTGCGGGCATGCGTCACACGCAAGCGCTGTCAGTGTTCGCGGATCGCCTTCAGAAACCGTTCGCCATAGGTTTCCAGCTTGCGGGCCCCGATCCCGGCGATGCGGCCCATTTCCGCGGCGGTTCCGGGGCGGCGTTCGGTCATCTCGCGCAAGGTGGCGTCGTGGAAGATGACGTAGGGCGGCACTTGCGCCTCCTCCGCCAGTTCACGGCGGAGCGCGCGGAGCGCGTCGAACAGCGGATCGCCGACCGGATTGGCGTCGCTGCCCGACCGGCGCCGGGTCCGGCTGCGCCGTGGCGGCAGAACGATGGCCACCTCCGCCTCGTCCTTCAGGATGGCGCGCGATCCCTCCCCCAGCGCCAGCCCGCCATGCTCGGTCGAAACGAGGGCGCCGCGCGCCTGCAGCGCCCGCGCGACCGGGCGGATCAATCCGGCCTCCTCGCCTTCGACGATACCGTGGACGGACAGGCGATCATGGCCTTTGGCCAGGACGCGCTCGTCCTGCGATCCGGTCAGCACCTTTTCCAGATGACCCAGGCCGAAGCTCTGCCCCGTGCGATACACCGCCGACAGCAGCTTGCGCGCGATCTGCGTCGCGTCGACCACGCCGGGCGGGTTCAAGCAGTTGTCGCAATTGCCACAGGTCTGCGGCGGGTCCTCCCCGAAATGGCGCAACAGCACGGCGCGGCGGCATCCGGCGGTTTCCACCAGGCCCGCCAGCGCATCGAGCCGCGTGTTCTCGCCGTGGCGGCGGTCCGGTGCCAGCTCCCCCAGCCGCTGGCGCGCCCGCGCGAAATCGCCCGCATCCCATAGCATCACCGCGCGCGCCGGATCGCCGTCGCGCCCGGCGCGGCCCGTTTCCTGGTAATAGGCCTCGATCGATTTGGGCAAGGCAGCATGGGCGACGAAGCGTACGTCGGGCTTGTCGATGCCCATGCCGAAAGCGATGGTGGCGACGATCACCATATCCTCGCTGGCGACGAAGGCGGCTTGGTTGGCGGCGCGCGTGTCCGCGTCCAGCCCCGCGTGATAGGCGCGCACCTCGCGCCCCGTCGCCCCGCCCAGCTTCTCCGCCAGTTCCTCCACCTTGCGCCGGGTCGGCGCGTAGACGATGCCCGGCCCCGGCTCCTCCTCCATCATCTTGACCAGCTGACGCACGGGGTTGTCGCGCGGACGGATGGCGTAGCGGATATTGGGGCGATCGAACCCGGCAACGATCAGCCCCTCTTCCGGAATGCCGAGCTGGGCGAGGATGTCGGTGCGGGTGTGCGCATCCGCGGTCGCGGTCAATGCGAGGCGCGGCACGTTGCCGAACGCATCCATCATGGGACGCAGCTGGCGGTAGTCGGGGCGGAAATCATGGCCCCATTCGGACACGCAATGCGCCTCGTCGATCGCGAACAGGGCGATGCGCGCCGCGCCGAGCAGATCGCGGAAATGCGGCTGGCTGGCGCGTTCGGGCGCGACGTAGAGCAGATCGAGCTCGCCCGCGCGGAACGCGTCCTGCGTCTCGCGCCAGTCGGCGTCGGCGCTGGTCAGCGTCGCCGCGCGGATGCCGTTGGCCCGCGCGCTGCGCAACTGGTCGTGCATCAGCGCGATCAGCGGGGAGACGACGACGCAACATCCTTCCATCACCGTGGCCGGCAGCTGGTAGGTGAGCGACTTGCCCGCGCCGGTCGGCATCACCGCCAGGGTGGAGCGCCCGGCCAGCACCCGGCCCACGACCTCCGCCTGCCGCCCGCGAAACTCGTCGAACCCGAACACCTCGCGCAAGGCGGTGCGGGCGCGCTGGGGAACGGGGTATGCGGCTGGTTCGGACATGCCGCGCCCCTTGTGCAGAGCGGGTGCCGCCTTGCAAGCGGGGCGACGCGCTTTTCCCTTGGCCGGAACCGGGCACGAGGGCTATCACGCGCGGGAGCGATCATGGGCCCTCCGGCCCGGTCGCGATCCATTCGAGGGAGAATTTCCAGATGAAAACCACTTTCCGTTTCGGTCTCGCACTTACCGGCGCGCTGGCGCTCGCCGCCTGCGGCAGCTCGGACAACGCATCGGACGACGCGCAGGCGGATTCGGTCGAAATGCCGGCCGAGGACGCGATGGCCGACGTGACCGAGACTCCGGTGATGGACGAGCAGGGGACGACCGCGACTCTCGCCCCCGCGACGCGCAACCGGCTTGAAGAGGCGCAGGACAAGGCCGAGGAAGCCCAGCAAAGCGCGCAGAACGCAGGCGAAGCAGCCGCTGCTGCCGCCGCCGATGTGCAGGCCGCGGCGGAAGAAGCCGCCGCCCAGGCCGAACAGAAGACCAACTGAGCACGGCCCGCAGCCTTTCGGGCATGATGGCGGAGGCGGACGGGTCCCTGCGCCCTCGCACGCGACGGGGCGGTCTGCGCCCCGGCCCTGCCATCATGCTCGGCTGCACGCTGGTATTCGGCCTGCGGCCCCGGCGAGAACGATCCGGGCACCGGCGAGGTCACCATGGGCAAGGCACGCCGCCTGAACGCGGCGACCGCCCGGATAGAGGACGAGCGCCTTCCCCCGGCGGCGCTGAACGAATCCTCGCGCGGCGATAGCCCAGCCGCATCCCCCGTCTCGAGGGACGGCAACACGCCAGGCGATTGACGTGTGCGTGACGACGCCGGGGACGCTCGCTTGCGCTAGCGTGTCCGAGGCCCCATTTTCGTAGAGCCTATTCATGCGCCTGCGACCGCTCCGGTCCCTGCGCGAACCACACAGAAGGAGGGAGCGCCGATGGCCACGCCTGCCCGTACCGAACCCGATTTCTCGACCATTCCCGACTTGCCGGAGGATGTCTTCACCGCGCCGCTCAAGCGGCCCGAACATGTCGGCGACGACTGGCTTGAGCCCGCGCAGACGCGGTATGATTCGGAAGACGACGCGGTCTGGAACGACCTCTTCGCCCGGCAGATGGAGGTCCTGCCCGGCCGCGCCGCCAGCGCGTTTCTGGCCGGGCTCGAGAAACTCGACCTGGGCCGGGGCGGTGTACCTGATTTCGGCGACCTGTCGGAGGAACTGGGCAAGCTGACCGGGTGGAGCGTGGTGCCGGTGCCCATGCTGATCCCCGACCATGTGTTCTTCTGGCACCTCGCCAACCGGCGGTTTCCTGCGGGCAATTTCATCCGCACGCGCGAGACCTTCGACTACATCCAGGAACCCGATGTGTTCCACGATGTGTTCGGCCATGTCCCGATGCTGACCGACCCGGTTTATGCGGACTACATGCAGGAATACGGCAAGGCCGGCTGGAAGGCGATGCACCACAATCGGTTGAAGGCGCTCGGCGCGCTCTACTGGTACACGGTCGAATTCGGCCTGCTGCGCGAGGAAGAGGGACTGCGCGCCTATGGGGCCGGCATCCTGTCCGGGCCGACCGAGGCGGTGTTCGCGGTGGAAGCGCAAAGCCCCAACCGCATCATGCTGAATGTCGATCGGGTCATGCGGACGGACTACGTCATCAGCGATCTGCAGCCGACCTATTTCGTGATCGAGAGTTTCGAGGATCTCTACCGCCAGACGGTCGAACGCGATTTCGACCGGCTCTACCGCAATCTCTCACCCGCCTTCACCTATGCCAATTCGGCGGTGATCGACGTCGACAACGTGGTGCACCGGGGCACGCAGGAATATCTGCTGCGCGGCGGCCGCGGCAGCGGGGCGAAGCCGGTCTAGCGCCGAAGGGCGGCCCGGTCCGAACAACAAAAAACCGGCCAGGGATCGCTCCCGGGCCGGTTTTTCGTAACCATCGATGATGGCAGGTGCTTACTGACCGGCGGCTTCGTCGGCAGCTTCGCCCTGCTCTTCCATCGCGTCGGCCTTGTCGTCGGCCGCGTCCTTCATCGCATCTTCCTGCGCGTCGGAAATCTGGCCGGAATCTTCCATGGCGTCGGCGGTCTGGTCGACCTGCGCTTCCATCGCTTCGCCCTTGTCTTCGGCGGCTTCTTCACGCGGGCCGTCGCAGGCGGCGAGGCCGAGGCCCAGCGCGGCTACGGAAGCGAACATGGCGGTCTTTGCGGAAAATTTCATGGTGTTCTCACCCCTTTGTTGCTTGGGAGGGTGGGGCATAGCAACGCTATCGCCCCCGCGTAAGAGGAAATGTCGGTAAGATTAACGCAGCACGGTGCGGCGCAGAATGGCGAGGCCGGTCAATAGCGCCATTCCGCCGATCACGGCCGCCAGCAACGCCCAGGGGGAAACCCCGACCTGCAACGGACCGGGATTGGTCAGCCCACCGCAGCCCAGCGCCCCGACCAGGGCGACTGCGATATTGAGCAGGATATCCTGCCCGTCCTCGGTCTCGCAAATGATACTGGCGAGCCAACCGAGAATACCGCCGATGGCAACCAGGACGATCAGTCCCATGTGAACTTCCCCGCGAATTGGTACGATACCGAAAACGCGAGCCACACTATGGTTCCCTGGAAGCGTTAACGCAGTGCGAGCCAGGCGACGGCCGCGCCGCCGATCACGATGCGGTACCAGGCGAACGGCGCGAAGCCATGGCGGCTGACATAGGCGACGAATGCGCGGATCACGCCGAGAGCCACGAAGAAGCTGACGACGAAGCCGATCGCGATCTCGCCCCAGCCCACACTGCTGCCCGCCGATAGCTGGTCGCTCTTGGTCAGCAGCTCCAGCGTGGTCGCGCCTACCATGGTCGGCACTGCGAGGAAGAAGGAAAATTCGGCGGCAGTCTTGCGGTTAACGCCCATGGCCAGTGCCCCCATGATGGTCGCACCGGACCGGCTTACCCCGGGCACCATGGCGAGGCATTGCGCCAGGCCGACGCCCAGCACCTTCGCCAGCGGCAGGTCGGCGACGCTTTCCTCACCCTTCGGGTTCGCGACGCGCTCGATCGCCAGGATGGCGATGCCGCCGACGATCAGGGCCCAGCCGACCACGGACGGGCTGCCCAGCAGGATGTCGATATAGTCCTTGAGCGCGAGGCCCAGCACCGCGCTGGGGAGGAAGGCGACCAGGATGTTGCGCGCGAACCGCACGCCGTGCCGCTTCCACTGGAGCAGGTCGACCAGCGCCCCCCAGAAAGTGCCCCAATACTGGTACACCACGGCCAGGATGGCGCCCAGCTGGATGACGACGTTGAACATCGCCCATTGCGCGGCGTCGTAACCGAACAGCTCGGTCGCGAGGATCAGGTGCCCGGTCGAGGATACGGGAACGAATTCGGTCAGTCCCTCGACGATGCCGAGCAGGATGGCGGTGATGGTCTCGTTCATGCGGCCCCCATGAAGAAAGGGCGGGGCAAGTCAAGCGACCTGCCCCGCCCCCGATTGCGGAAACGCGTTCGATCGACGCGATTACCAGATATGTACACGCTTTTCGGGCGGCAGATAAAGGGCATCCTGCGGCGTCACGTTGAACGCCTTGTACCAGGCATCCATGTTGCGGACGACGCCGTTGACGCGGAACTGCTCCGGGCTGTGCGGATCGGTGCGCAGACGCTGGCGTTCCGACTCCTCGCGCTGCTTGGAACGCCACACCTGCGCCCAGGCGATGAAGAAGCGCTGGTCGCCGGTCAGCCCGTCGATCACCGGCACGTCCTTGCCCTTGGTCGCGATCTTGTAGGCGCGGTAGGCGAGGCTGAGCCCGCCGAGATCGCCGATATTTTCGCCCAGCGTCAGGCGGCCGTTGACGCAGGTTTCGCCGTCGTCGAGCGGGCAGAACTGGTTGTACTGCGCCACCACCTCGTCACCCAGCTTGTCGAACGCCGCCTTGTCGGCGTCGGTCCACCAGTTGCGCAGCAGGCCGGTACCGTCGGATTTCGCGCCCTGGTCGTCGAACCCGTGGCTCATCTCGTGCCCGATTACGCCGCCGATGCCGCCGTAATTCACCGCGATATCGTTCGACAGCGCGAAGAACGGCTGTTGCAGGATGGCGGCGGGGAAGACGATCTCGTTCTTGGTCGGATTGTAATAGGCGTTCACCGTCTGCGGCAGCATGCCCCATTCGGTGCGGTCGATCGGGCCGCCCAGCTTGGACAGCATGTCGTTCCATTCCCACTTGGACGAGGCCATGCGGTTGGCGATCGGATCGGTCGCGCTGATCTGGAGCCCGGGATAGGTTTCCAGATTGTCGCGATAGCCGATCTTGGGATCGAACGCGTCGAGCTTTGCGAGGGCCTCCTTCTTGGTTTCGGCCCCCATCCAGTCATTGTCCTGGATCGACTGGCGCAAGGCCACTCGCAGGTTCGCGACCAAATCCTCCATCGCTGCCTTGTTCTCGGGCGGGAAGTACTTGGCGACATATTGCTTGCCGACCAGCTCGCCCAGCAGACCCTCGGTCTCGCCGATCGCGCGCTTCCACCGCGGGCGCTGCTCGGGCGTGCCGTTCAGCGTGGTGCCGTAGAAGGCGAAATTTGCATCGTCGATCTTGCTCGGCAGGACCGAGGCATTGCTGCGCAGGAACTGCTTGGCCGTCCAGGCCTGCAGCACCTCGACCGGCGTATTCACCAGCAGGTCGAGCATCGCGGGCGTACCGCCGCCGATCTTCGCCAGCGTCGCCTCGTCCAGGCCGAGCTGCTCGGTCCGCTCGGCGCTGGGCGGCATGTCGCCGACCACGAACTTGTCGGTATCGCCGAAACCGCTGGTCTTCAGCAGGGCCGCCATCGGGAAGCCCTGGTTGAGGGCGACCAGCTGGTCGGGTGTCAGCGCGGTGTAGGTCAGGTCGCGGTTGCGGCTGGTGGCCCGGTCCCAGCTCACCTTGCGCGCGATCTGGTCCTCGAAATCATAGACCTTCTGGGCGGTCGCCTGCGGGTCGCTGTAACCGGCCTGGCCGAACATGAAGGCGAGATAGTCGCGATACTTCGACTGGATCTCCTTGCCCTTCTCGCTGTCGTCCAGATAGTAATCGCGGTCCGGCAGGCCCAGCCCGCCAGATCCGACATAGACGGAATAGCGCGTGGGCTCCTTGGCATCGACGGTCACGAAGCCGCCGACCGGCGAGGCGTAACCGGGGGTCGCCCACAGTGTGGCGAGGTCGGCCAGCGTCCCCGCGTTCTCGATCTTGTCGAGATAGGGCTGCGCCGGGGCGAGGCCCGCCGCATTGATCGCATCTTCGTCGTAGAACGCCTTGTAGGCATCGGCGATCCGCCGATCGTCCGCCGACATCGCGCCCTTCTGCGCGACCATGTCGTCGACCAGCGTCTTGACGTCGGCGGTGGACTTCTCGCCCAGCAGATTGAAGGCACCGAAACGCGAATATTCGGGCGGCAGCGGGTTCGCCGCCAGCCACTTGTCGTTGACGTAATCGAAGAAGTCGTCACCCGGGTCGACCGACTTGTCGATCGAGGTCGGATCCACGCCCCAAGTACCGAAGCTCATCGTCGGCGTATCGACGTCGCTCGCCTCGTCACCAGCCGGCGCGAGCGTCTCGATCGCGCTCTCCTGCTCCGCGAGGGACACGTCGTGCGCCGCGGCGGGCAATGTTAGGCCGAGCGCCAAGGCGCTGGCGGTGGTCGCGAATACGGTACGGATCATAAGTCTGACATCCCCTGTCCAAAAAGAATTCTACGGAAGATCGCGGCCATGCCGGAGAGCAACCGCGAAACGTGAAGTTATCTCATTGTTGCACATGTAACTTACACGGGCCTGAACGACCGGCAAGCTTCACGAGGCGCTCTGCATGTCGAATTGCAGCCGGGCGAGCTTTTCGTACAGGCCGCCCGCGCTCGCCAGCCGATCGTGCGAACCCTGCTCCACGATGCGGCCATCCTCCATCACCACGATCCGGTCTGCGGCGCGGACGGTCGCGAGCCGATGCGCGATAACCAGCGTGGTGCGGTCGCGCATCAGCTCGTCCAGCGCGTCCTGCACCAGCCGCTCCGCCTGCGCGTCGAGCGCACTGGTCGCCTCGTCCAGCAGCAGGATCGGCGCATCGCGCAGGATCGCGCGGGCGATGGCGAGGCGTTGTTGCTGGCCGCCCGACAACCGCGTGCCGTTCTCGCCCAGGAACGTGTCGAGCCCTTCGGGCAGCAGGCGCAGGAACTCGTCCGCATGCGCGGCGCGGGCGGCGTTCCAGATTTCCTCGTCGCTCGCGTCCCAGTTGCCATAGCGCAGATTGTCGCGCGCATTGGCGGAAAACAGGACCCCGTCCTGGGGAACGAGGGCGAACCGCTCGCGCAGATCGGCGGGATCGAGCGCGGTCAGCGGCACCCCATCGACGCGGATCGTACCCGCCTGCGGGTCGTAGAAACGCTCGGCCAGCTGGAAAATGGTCGACTTCCCCGCTCCGGAGGGGCCGACCAGAGCGACCGTCTCGCCCGGCTCGATCTCCAGGCTGAAATCGCTTATCGCGGGCAGATCGGGCCGGGTGGGATAGCGGAAGGTGACGTTGCGGAACGACAGGCTGCCGCGCGGCGGTTCGGGCAAGCGCTCCGGCCGGGCGGGGACGGCGATGTCCGGCCGCTCCAGCATCAATTCGTTGAGCCTGCTGGCCGCGCCCGCCCCGCGCAGCAGATCGCCGAACACCTCGGTCAGCGCGCCGAAGGCGGCGGCGACGATCATCGCGGCGAACACGAAGGCGCCGATGGTGCCCCCGGTAATCAGTCCTTCCGTCACCATCACCGCGCCGCGCCAAAGCAGGATCGTGATCGCTCCGAAGACGAGGATCGTCAGCACGGACGTCATGATCGCGCGGATCATGATGCGGCGCCGGGCGATGTCGAACGCGCCCTCCACCGCCGATCCGAAGCGTTCCTGCTCCCGGTTCTGCTGGTTGAAGGCCTGGACCACCTTCATCGCCGACAGAACTTCGGTCACCATTGCGCCGACATCGGCCACCCGGTCCTGGCTGGTGCGGCTGATCGCGCGCAGGCGCGAGGCGAACAGCACGATCGGGATGATTACCAACGGAATGGCAAGGAACAGATAGACGGCGAGCGAAGGGGCGAGCCAGAACAGATAGGCCGTTCCCAGCACCGCCATCACCAGATTGCGCAGCGCGATCGAGACCGTCGTGCCTACCACCTGCTCCACGATCGCCGTATCCGAGACCATGCGCGAGGAGATTTCCTTCGGACTGTTATGTTCGAAGAAGCTGGGCGACAGCCGCATCAGGTTCGCCTGCACCTTGCGGCGAATATCGGCGACAACGCGCTCGCCCAGCCAGCTGACGAAATAGAACCGCACCGCGGTGCCGATGCCCAGCACGAAGACCAGCAGCAGCAGATAGCGGAACCAGCGCCCCACCTCCTGCGACACGCCGCCGAAGCCGCGATCGATGATCAGCTTCAGCGCGGACGGCAGGGCGAGCGAGGTGATCGTCGCGGTGATCGTGAGCGCCACGAGGGCGAAGGTCAGCTGCAGCGGATATTTCTTCAGCTCGCGCAGGATCATTCCCAGCGGCCGGAGCGAACGCGGCTGCTTTTCCTCCCCGTCTTCCCTGCGGGCCCGGCGCCGGGCGAACAGGCCGCGCCTTGGCGGCGCTTCCAGCGGATCTTCGTGGGGATCGGATGCCATCGCGCTGTCAGTTAGCGAGTGCACGCCGCCAAATCCACCGGGCAAACAGTCGGGCAGGCGCATTTCGGGACGGTCGCCTATACGGTACGTTGCCAAACCGCACGCAATCCCTATGTTGCACCGCACAATCGCCGACAGGTGCCCGGCAGCGGCACCACGGCACTCGCAAGCGAGGAATTTCAGTGCTTTACCACGCCTACGAATTGCAGCGCAGCTGGCTCGAAGGGGCCAGTGCCTGGGCCTCCATCGGCTCCGAAATGGCCACAAATCCCGCCAATCCGCTGTCCTATACCGGCTGGGGATCGATCGCGGGCAGCGCGCTGGAAGTGTTCGCCCACGCGTCCGCCGGCCATGGCAAGCCCGCGTTCGGCATCGAAAGCGTGACCGGGGATGGCACGGTCGACCCGGTGTGCGAGGCGACCGTGCTGTTCCGCCCGTTCGGCAATCTCAAATATTTCAAGCGCGATAACCTGCCCGAAGGCGCGCCCAAGCTGCTGATCGTCGCGCCCATGAGCGGCCACCACGCCACGCTGCTGCGCGGCACGGTGGAACGCATGGTGGAAAGCTGCGAGGTGTACGTCACCGACTGGCTCGACGCGCGCGACGTGCCGCTGACCGATGGCAGCTTCGACCTCGACGATTACATCGACTACCTCGTCGCCTTCCTGGATCATATCGGCCCCGGCACGCACATGCTGGCCGTGTGCCAGCCGAGCGTGCCCGCGCTGGCCGCGACCGCGATCATGAACCGCGACGATCATCCGGCGCGGCCCGCCTCGCTGACCATGATGGGCGGGCCGATCGACACGCGCGAAAGCCCGACGACGGTCAACGATCTCGCCATGGATCGCCCGCTGTCCTGGTTCCGCCGCACCGTGATCGCCACCGTGCCGTCAAACTATGCCGGCGCGGGGCGCAAGGTCTATCCCGGCTTCCTCCAGCTCGCCGGCTTCCTCAGCATGAATCTGGGCAGCCACATCCAGTCGCATTACGAGATGTACAAGCACATCCGCGAAGGCGACGACGAGAGCGCGCAGGCGACCAAGGATTTCTACGACGAATATCGCTCGGTCTGCGACATGACCGCGGAATTCTATCTCCAGACGGTGGAGGAGGTGTTCCAGAAGCACTCCCTGCCCGAAGGCGAGTTCATGCACCGGGGCAAGCGGATCGATCTGGGCGACATCACCGACACCGCGATCCTGGCGATCGAGGGCGAGCGCGACGATATTTCGGGGCTGGGCCAAACCAAGGCCGCGCTGAAGCTGACGCCCAACCTGCCGGACGCGAAAAAGAAGTACCACATGGCCCCCAATGTCGGCCATTACGGCATCTTCAACGGCAGCAAATGGCGCACGAAGATCGCGCCGGTGGTAGAGGATTTCATCGCCGCGAACGGCTGAGGGAAAACGCTCGGGCGGCGCGCTAGCGCGCGTCGCCGATGACGCGCATCGCGTCGTTCGCGCAGTCGAAGCCGGGCGTGAGACTGTCCGCCAGTTCGCGTGCGCGGCCATTGGCGTCGGGGGTATCGCCCGCGATCTGCACCACCCGGCAACCCGGCATGTCGCCGCTGCCGACCTTCTCGATTGCCAACACGCTGCGCGGATCGTCCTGCCGCGTTACGTCGTGATAGCGGAAGATCGCGGCATAGGGCACGCCGCCGCGCAGCCGCCATTCGATCCGGTCGCCGATGCTGTTGAACGCGCCGATGCTCTGGAATTTCGCGTTCTCGACCCCGGCATCGAGGTCGAAGCGCCCGTCGCCTTCGTAAACGAACAGCGGCACGTCGCCGAGCCCCGGACAGCGCCAGTCGGTGCTCGTCCCTTCCTCCGACGTGTCGATCACCGTGCATTTGTCGAGGTCGAGCTGCGTATAGGCCGAAGTGATCGCGTCCGCGGGCTCCGGCGTTGCGGTGCCGGTCCGGGCAACCGGCGACGTGCCAGCATTAGGCCGCGGCGACGGTGTCTCCTGCTCGCCCGCACCGCCGCCGCCGCCACAGGCGGTAAGCGCGAGGAGTGGCAGGGCAATCAGGGCGATCGGGGCGGGGCGGCGCATCGTCATTCTCCCGGTGGACACATGTCCCTCTCCCCGAACGCGAAGGGGCGGCACACGGTTTCCCGCATGCCGCCCCGTACCCGTCCAAGGGTATGTGGTAATGCGCGCCGCCAGACCTCACGGCCGGTGACGCGCGAAAGGTCTAGAAGACTTCGAACAGTCCGGCGGCACCCATGCCGCCGCCAACGCACATGGTGACGACGACGTATTTCGCGCCACGACGCTTGCCCTCTATCAGCGCGTGACCGGTGCAGCGCGCGCCGGTCATGCCATAGGGGTGGCCGATCGAAATCGAGCCGCCGTTGACGTTCAGGATGTCGTTGTCGATGCCCAGCTTGTCGCGGCAATAGAGCACCTGGACGGCGAACGCCTCGTTCAGCTCCCACAGGCCGATATCGTCGACCTTCAGGTCGAACCGGTCGAGCAGCGCGGGGATCGCGAAGACCGGGCCGATGCCCATCTCGTCGGGCTCCGTGCCCGCGACGGCCATGCCGACATAGCGGCCGAGCGGTTCGAGCCCGCGCTTCTCGGCTTCCTTCGCTTCCATCAGCACGCTGGCGCTGGAACCGTCGGACAGCTGGCTGGCATTGCCCGCGGTGATCGTGGTGCCTTCGCCCATCACCGGCTTGAGGCTGGAAAGCCCCTCCAGCGTGGTTTCCGGGCGATTGCCCTCGTCCTTGTCGATGGTGATCTCGACGTCGGAGACCTCGCCCGTTTCCTTGTCCTTCACCTTGTGGGTGGTCGTGACGGGGACGATCTCGTCGTCGAACTTGCCTTCGGCCTGCGCCTTGGCGGTGCGCTGCTGGCTGGCGAGGGCATATTCGTCCTGCGCCTCGCGGCTGATGCCGTAGCGCTGCGCGACCGTTTCGGCGGTCTGCAGCATCGGCATGTAGATCGCGCCGTGCATCGCCATCAGTTCGGGATCGGGCATCACCCGCATTTCCGGCGTCTGGACCAGGCTGATCGATTCCTGACCGCCCGCGGCGACCACGTCCATCCGGTCGATGATGATCTGCTTCGCCGCGGTGGCGATGCTCATCAGGCCCGACGAGCACTGGCGGTCGATGGTCATGCCGGATACGCCGATCGGGCATCCGGCGCGCAGCGCGACCTGGCGGCCCAGATTACCCGCCTGCGCACCCTGCTGCAGGGCGGAGCCCCATACCACGTCCTTGAGTTCGCCCGGATCGATCTTCGCGCGTTCCATCGCGGGGGCGAGGGAATAGCTGCCCAGAGTGGCGCCCTTGGTGTCGTTGAACCCGCCCTTGTAGGCGCGCCCGATGGCGGTGCGGGCGGTGGAAACGATGACTGCGTCGCGCATGATACTACCTCTCTTGTGTCCGGTCTTATACGAAGAACTGGGTGATCCACTCGCAGATCAGGGCGGGTTTCTCCTCGCCCTCGATCTCGATCGTGATCTCGACCGTCTGTTGCCACTGGCCCGGCTTCTTCTCGACCATTTCGACGAGCTTCCAGATGCCGCGGATGCGCTTGCCCGACTTCACCGGGTTGATGAAGCGGGTTTTGTTGCCGCCGTAATTGATCCCCATCTTGATCCCGTCGGGGCGCGGCAGATCGCTGTTCTGCGACAGATAGGGGATCATCGAGAGGGTCAGGAAGCCGTGGGCGATGGTGCCGCCGAACGGCGTCATCTTGGCCGCTTCCTCGTTCACATGGATGAACTGGTGGTCGCCGGTTGCCTCTGCGAACTGGTTGATCCGCTCCTGGCTGATCTCGACCCATTCGCTGGTGCCGATCTGCTCGCCGGTCTTTTGGGCGATTTCCTGGGGGGTCATGGGGCCTCTCCTTGTTGCGTCGATTCAGGCGCCCTCATGACCGATCGAACCGGCTAGCGCAACGTGCGGGCCCCTGCCGCTACGGCCTGCTGGCCTGCGCCAGCGCCGGGCCGCCCCAGCCGCGCGCCGATCCCGCGCCGCGACGGCGAATCGAGGCGCGCAACGTGACGCGTTATCTTTCTGTTTACCATCACCTGATAGCCCGGATGGGCACTGGGATCGTCTTCGCCGCCGCCCGACGGGCGGGGCGCACGGTCCCCCGGGGGAAGTTCAGGGGATTTCGCGCCGTGACGGCACAGCAAGACACCGCACCATCCTTCGATCGACCCGGCCCGAGCCTGCTCGATCGCCTGCGCCACCCAAAGGACGACGGGCGCGAGAAGCGACGATCGATCGCCGCCCACCCGCTGTTCTCCGCCTTCGTCGCCGCCTGGTTCGCCGCGCTGTTGGGCATCGGCGTGATGCTGCTGCCTGTCGCACTGCTGGAAGCGCTGGTCGCCCGGTCGCGAATCGATTCGGTCATTCCCGCCGCCGCGCCGCCGCTGGGCGATACCGAGCACCTCCTCCTCGCCCTCGCTTTCGCCGCGGTGGGCGCGCTGCTGGGCCTGGTGCTCTCGCGGCGCGTGATCGCTTCGCAGGAGCCCGTTCGCGCACCCGCGCCGCAGCGCCGCAAGCCTGCCGATCGCCATCGCGACGCGCCGGTGAAGCGCCCGATCTCCGCGATCGAGGAGCTGGGCGAGGAAGGGCTGGGCCCCGTCCGCGACATCGTGCCCGCCCGGCCCGAGAGGCCGGCGGAGCGGCACCCTGCCACCGATGACACCGGCGATTTCGAACCTCGCCCGGCCTCGGGTCGCGGCGAACTTCCCATCCCGTCTTTCCTGCGCGCGCCGCTGTCGCTCGATCCCGCATTCGCGCCTTTCGATCCCGATACCAGCTTCGAGCTGGCGCAGACGGGGTTGTGGCGACCGGTCACCGACACGCCCGCCCCGGCACCCGCCATGGATCGCGCGGACGAAGAGCCCGCGCGGCACCCCCTGCCCGAGGTCGAGCCGGCGCTGGCGCAGGTGCCTCTCGAAGACCTGGGATGGCCCGCCATGCTGGAACGGTTCGCACAGGCGCTCTCGGGCGCCGGCGAGCGGCCCCAGCCGCGCACGGACGAGCGACTTCGGGCCAAGCTGGCGCGCGCGGGCAACGCCATCGGCGCGTGGCCGCCCCGCCGATCCGTGCCCCTGGATGCGCTTGAAAACCCGGACGAGATCCCGTCCGATCCGGCCGAAACGGAACGCGCCCTGCGCCGCGCGATCGAGCGGCTGGGGCGGCTGAGCGGAGCGGCCTGAGCCCGCGCCCGATCCGCCTCGAACTGCACCGGGGGCAAGTTCTTCTTGGCCGGTCCCCGCTTGCAAAAAACACTTCCTGTCTTCAATAGAAGCTTTCGCGAAAGTTTCGGAGCGGCTTTGCCCGACGAGACGCGTGCTTCATTGCCGCGCCCCGCGCCCGCCGTGGTGCCAAGCGGCCGCAGACAGGGTTTTGGACGATGGCATATCCGGCTCCGCAGGGCCTCTACGATCCGCGCAACGAACATGACGCATGCGGCGTCGGCTTCGTCGCGCATATCAAGGGCGAGCGGAGCCACGACATCGTCACCCGGGCGCTGGAAATCCTCGCCAATCTCGACCATCGAGGCGCGGTCGGGGCCGACCCGCTTTTGGGCGACGGCGCGGGCATCCTGCTGCAGATTCCCGACCCGCTGATCCGCCGCTGGGCGGACGAGAACGGCCACGACCTGCCCGAGCAGGGAAAGTACGCCGTCGCGATGTGCTTCCTGCCGCAGGACGAGGAACCGCGCGACTTCGTGATCGCGCAGTTCGAGAAGTTCGCCGAGAAGGAAGGCCAGCGCGTCGTCGGGTGGCGCGACGTGCCGCTGACCATGGATGGGCTCGGCAAGGCGGTGATCGACGCGATGCCCGTCATCCGCCAGTGCATCATCGCCTGCGGCGAGAACTGCGCCGATCAGGACGCGTTCGAGCGCAAGCTGGTGGTGATCCGCAAGCAGACGCTGAACCCGTTGGCGAAGCTGGCGCAGAAGCACGATCTGCCCGGCCTGACGCAGGCCTATATCCCGAGCTTTTCGAGCCGCACGATCGTTTACAAGGGGCTGCTGCTCGCAAACCAGGTTGGCAGCTTCTACGACGATCTGCGCGACCCAGATTGCCAGAGCGCACTGGGGCTCGTGCACCAGCGCTTCTCCACCAACACCTTCCCCAGCTGGCGGCTCGCCCACCCCTATCGCCTGATCGCCCATAATGGCGAGATCAACACGGTGCGCGGCAACGTGAACTGGATGGAGGCGCGGCGGCGGGCGATGGAAAGCGACCTGCTCGGCCCCGATCTCGACAAGATGTGGCCGCTGATCCCGCACGGCCAGTCCGATACCGCCTGCCTTGACAACGCGCTGGAGTTGCTGATCACGGGCGGATACTCGCTCGCCCACGCGATGATGATGCTCATCCCGGAAGCGTGGGCAAAGAACCCGCTGATGGATGACAGCCGCCGCGCGTTCTACGAATACCACGCCGCGCTGATGGAGCCGTGGGACGGCCCGGCCGCGGTCGCCTTTACCGACGGGCGGCAGATCGGCGCGACGCTGGATCGCAACGGCCTACGCCCGGCGCGCTATTGCGTGACGAAGGACGACCTCGTCTGCCTCGCCTCGGAAAGCGGCGTGCTGCCCTTCGCCGAGGAGGACATCGTACGCAAATGGCGGTTGCAGCCGGGCAAGATGCTGCTGATCGACCTAGAGGAAGGCCGCATCGTCGAGGACGACGAATTGAAGGCCGGGCTGGCGGAGGCGCACCCTTACGCCGAATGGCTCGACCGCACGCAGTACAAGCTGGCCGATCTGGAAACGATCGACGCCGAGCTGGCCGAGGTCGAGACCGGCGAACCGAGCCTGCTCAAGCGGCAGCAGGCGTTCGGCTATACGCAGGAAGACATCTCCCGCTTCCTGGAGCCGATGGGGGTGAACGGCGACGATCCGATCGGGTCGATGGGCACCGATACCCCGATCGCGGTGCTCTCCAACAAGAGCCGCCTGCTTTACGACTATTTCAAGCAGAACTTCGCCCAGGTCACCAACCCGCCGATCGACCCGATCCGCGAGGAGCTGGTGATGGGCCTGCTGTCCATGATCGGCCCGCGCCCCAACCTGCTCGGTTTCGATGCCGGCACGCACAAGCGGCTGGAGGTCGCGCAACCGATCCTGACCAGCGAGGATCTGGCCAAGATCCGCTCGGTCGAAAGCACGCTCGACGGGGCATTCCGCACCGCCACGGTCGACATGACGTGGGATGCAGAGGTCGGGGTCGAGGGGATCGAGCTCGCGATCAAGGAAATGTGCTGGGCCGCGACCGAGGCGGTGCTGCAGGATGCGAACATCCTGGTGCTGTCCGACCGCGCGACGTGCAAGGGCCGCGTACCGCTGCCCGCCGCGCTCGCCACCGCCGCGGTGCATCACCATCTGGTGCGACAGGGGCTGCGCATGCAGACCGGGCTGGTGGTCGAAACCGGCGAGGCGCGCGAGGTGCACCATTATTGCGTGCTCGCGGGATATGGCGCGGAAGCGGTCAATCCCTGGCTTGCCTTCGACACGCTGGAGGAGCTGCGCGCGCGCCGCCACCCCGACCAGTCGCCCGAAAGCGTGCAAGCGAACTACATCAAGGCGATCGGCAAGGGCATCCGCAAGGTGATGTCCAAGATGGGCATCTCGACCTACCAGTCATACTGCGGCGCGCAGATCTTCGACGCGGTCGGCCTGTCGAGCGATTTCGTGGAGCGTTTCTTCACCGGCACCGCGACCACGATCGAGGGGATCGGCCTGAACGAGGTCGCCACGGAGGCGATGCGCCGGCACGAGGTCGCCTATGGCGACGATCCGATCCATGCCGAAATGCTCGATGTCGGCGGCATCTACCAGTACCGCCTGCGGGGCGAGGACCATGCCTGGACCCCGACTTCGGTCGCCAATCTCCAGCACGCGGTGCGCGGCAACGATCCGAAGAACTACGAAGAATTCGCGAAGGTAATGAACGAGCAGTCCGAGCGGCTGCTGACCATTCGCGGGCTGATGGAATTCAAGCGGGCCAAGCACCCGATCCCGGTCGAGGAGGTCGAACCCGCGGCCGAGATCGTGAAGCGTTTTTCCACCGGGGCGATGAGCTTCGGTTCGATCAGCCGCGAGGCGCATACGACGCTGGCGCTGGCGATGAACCGCATCGGCGCGCGCTCCAACACCGGCGAAGGGGGCGAGGAGGTCGATCGCTTCGCCACGCTCGACAACGGCGATTCGATGCGCAGCCGGATCAAGCAGGTGGCATCGGGCCGCTTCGGGGTGACGACCGAATATCTGGTCAATGCCGACGACATCCAGATCAAGATGGCGCAGGGCGCGAAGCCTGGCGAGGGCGGCCAGCTGCCCGGGCACAAGGTCGACAAGGCGATCGCCGCAGTGCGCCATTCGACGCCCGGCGTGGGCCTCATCAGCCCGCCGCCGCACCACGACATCTACTCGATCGAGGATCTGGCGCAGCTGATCCACGACCTAAAGAACGTGAACCCGGCGGCCCGCATTTCGGTGAAGCTCGTCTCCGAAGTCGGCGTCGGCACCGTCGCCGCCGGCGTGTCGAAGGCGCGCGCGGATCATGTCACCATTTCGGGCTACGAGGGCGGGACCGGCGCTTCGCCGCTGACCAGCCTAACTCATGCCGGCTCCCCGTGGGAAATCGGCCTTGCGGAAACGCAGCAGACGCTGCTGCTCAACGATCTGCGCAGCCGCATCAACGTGCAGGTCGATGGCGGCCTGCGCACCGGGCGCGACGTCGCCATCGGGGCGCTGCTGGGCGCGGACGAGTTCGGCTTCGCCACCGCGCCGCTGATCGCGGCGGGCTGCATCATGATGCGCAAGTGCCACCTCAACACCTGCCCGGTGGGGGTGGCGACGCAGGACCCGGTGCTGCGCGCGCGCTTCACCGGCACGCCAGAACACGTCATCAACTACTTCTTCTTCGTCGCCGAGGAACTGCGCCAGATCATGGCCGAGATGGGTTTCCGCACCGTGGACGAGATGGTCGGGCGGGTCGACCGGCTCGACATGGCGCGCGTCCACCGCCACTGGAAAGCGGACGGGATCGACCTGTCGCGGATCCTCCATCGCGTCTCCGTCCCCGCGGGCCGCAGCCTGCGCCAGACCGAGGTGCAGGATCATGGCCTCGCCGGGGCGATGGACAACGAGCTGATCGAGGCGTGCCAGGGCGCGATCGAGACCGGCGAGCCCGTGGTGCTGGAGCGGGAGATCCGCAACGTGAACCGTACCGTCGGCGCGATGCTGTCGGGCCGGATCGCCGAGGCGCGCGGGCTCGCGGGCCTGCCGCCCGAAACCATCCGCATCAATCTGAACGGCGTGGCGGGGCAGAGCCTGGGCGCATGGCTCGCCCATGGCGTGGTGCTGGAACTGACCGGCGATGCCAACGACTATGTCGGCAAGGGGCTGTCGGGCGGGCGCATCGTGGTCCGCCAGCCGCGCGGCGTCGATCGCGAGCCGGGCGAGAACATCATCGTCGGCAACACCGTGCTGTATGGCGCGATCGCGGGCGAGGCCTATTTCGAAGGCGTCGCGGGCGAACGCTTCGCGGTCAGGAATTCGGGCGCGATCGCGGTGGTCGAGGGGGCGGGCGACCACGCCTGCGAATACATGACCGGCGGCGTCGCCGTGGTACTGGGCCGCACCGGCCGCAACTTCGCGGCGGGCATGTCGGGCGGCATTGCCTATGTGCTGGACGAGGACGGCCAGTTCGCCGACCGGGTCAACCCGGCGCAGGTCGAACTGCGGCGGATCGATCCGGCGCGCGACAGCGAGGACGGCACCGGCCGCCCGAGCCAGCGCCCGCACAGCGTGCTCGATTTCGGCATGGGCGACATGCTGCGCCACGATGCGGAGCGGCTGCGCATTCTGCTGGAACGGCACAAGCTGCACACCGGCTCGGCCAGGGCGGCGGCGCTGCTCGACGATTGGGACAATGCGCTCGGGCGGTTCGTGAAGGTGATGCCGACCGATTACGAACGCGCGCTGCGCCAGCTCGAGGACGAGCGCGAGGAAGCCGCGACCGAGGCGGCGGAATAAGGGTCAGGACATGGGCAAGGAAACCGGATTTCTCGAACTCGACCGGCAGGAGCGCACGTCGATCCCGCCCGAAGAGCGGCTGAAGACCTACAAGGAATTCACCGTCCCGTTCGACGACGACACGCTGCGCGGGCAGGCCAGCCGCTGCATGAATTGCGGCATCCCCTATTGTCACAACGGCTGCCCGGTGAACAACATCATCCCGGACTGGAACCACCTGGTGTACGAGGACGATTGGAAGAACGCGCTGACGGTCCTCCATTCGACCAACAATTTCCCCGAATTCACCGGTCGCATCTGCCCCGCCCCGTGCGAGGCGGCGTGCACGCTCAACATCGTGGACCAGCCGGTGGCGATCAAGGCGATCGAATGCGCCATCGTCGATCGCGGGTGGGAAGAAGGCTGGATCCGCCCGCAGCTGCCGAAAACGCAGACCGGCAAGTCGGTCGCGGTGATCGGCAGCGGCCCTGCCGGCCTCGCCTGCGCGCAGCAGCTCGCGCGCGCCGGCCACGCGGTGACCGTGTTCGAGAAGAACGACCGCGTCGGCGGGCTGCTGCGCTACGGCATTCCCGACTTCAAGATGGAAAAGCACCTGATCAACCGGCGCGCGGTCCAGATGGAAGCCGAAGGGGTGGTGTTCAAGACGAGCGCCGAGGTCGGCGTCGACGTCAGCTTTTCTGCCCTGCGCGAGAATTTCGACGCCATCGTGATGGCGGGCGGCGCGGAGGAAGCGCGCAGGCTCGACATTCCCGGCGCGGAACTGCCCGGCGTGCGGCTGGCGATGGAATTCCTGACTCAGCAGAACAAGCGCAATGCGGGCGACGACGAGGTTCGCGCCGCCCCGCGCGGCAGCCTGACCGCGACCGGCAAGCACGTGATCGTGATCGGCGGCGGCGACACCGGCTCCGACTGCGTTGGCACCAGCAACCGGCAGGGCGCGAAGAGCGTCACCCAGCTGGAGATCATGCCCAAGCCGCCGGAGAAGGAAGACAAGGCCACCACCTGGCCCCATTGGCCGCTGAAGCTGCGCACCTCCAGCAGCCACGAGGAAGGGGCCGACCGCGACTGGGCGGTCCTGACCAAGCGGGTGGTCGCCGAGAACGGCACGGTTACCGGCCTCGAATGCGTGCGGGTCGAGTGGAAGGACCGCGAGATGCAGGAGGTCGAAGGCAGCGAATTCACCCTGCGCGCCGACCTCATCCTGCTCGCCATGGGTTTCACCGGGCCGAAGAAGCGCGGTCTGCTCGACCGGGCGGGCGTCGCGCTGAGCGAACGCGGCAATGTCCACGCGGACGAGAAAGGCTACGCCGCCAGCGAGCCCGGCATCTTCGCCTGCGGCGACATGCGCCGCGGGCAATCGCTGGTCGTCTGGGCGATCCGCGAAGGCCGCCAGTGCGCCGCCGCCGTGGACGAGGCGCTAATGGGGCACACCGACCTGCCGCGGTAGGGCGCTCTCGCTGTTTGCATAGCCGATAAGTCATCGTCACCCCGGGCTCGACTCGGGGCGGTGCTGCCTTTGGCTGACGCGGCGGATCGCCGTCCGACCTTGCTCTCAAAGAAGCACCGGCCCCGGATCAGGTCCGGGGCGACGGGCAAGGGGTGGATGCCCGGCACCACATCTGCCCGCTGTCCTACAGGGCATCCGGTGTGAGAGGATGCGCCCATGTCGGACCGCGCCTTTTCCGCCTCATATCGCCGCCAGCAACAGCCGACCGGCGAAGTTGACTCGCCCACACCGGATTTCTCGGCCAAGACTTTCAAAAACATACCTAAATACGCCGTGGAAAGTTTTTCAAACACCCCCGGTCGGTGTTCCACCCCAGTCGATCGCGCCGCGCCCGTGCTCCTCCAGAAACGCGTTCGCGCGGCTGAAGGGTCGGCTGCCGAAGAAGCCGCGATGGGCGGACAGAGGGCTGGGGTGCGGGCTGGCCAGCACCAGATGCCGGCACCCTTCGCGCCCCCCACGCAAACCGTCGATCCGGCCCGCCTTCTTCTGCGCGTGGCTGCCCCACAGGATGAAGACGCTGGGCACATCGCGCTGTGCCACGGCGCGCACGGCGGCGTCGGTGATCGCATCCCAGCCGCGCCCGGCATGGCTGCCCGCCTGCCCCGCCTCCACCGTCAGCGTGTTGTTGAGCAGCAGCACCCCCTGCCGCGCCCAGTGGGTCAGGTCACCCCCGGCGGGCGGGGCGATGCCGCAATCGCTCGCCAGCTCCTTGTAGATGTTGGCGAGGCTCGGCGGCACGCGCACCCCCTCGGGCACGGAGAAGGACAGGCCCATCGCCTGCCCCGGCCCATGATAGGGATCCTGCCCCAGGATCACGACCTTCACCGCCTCGAGCGGGGTCAGCTCCAGCGCGCGCAGCCTTTGCCCGCGCGGCGGGTAGATCGCCTTGCCCGCCTCCTCCTCCGCCCGCAGCCAGCCGCCCAGCCGCCGGGCCTCGGACGTATCGAGAGCGGGGGAGAGCGCATCGCGCCAGCTTTCGGGGAGCGTGTCGGCCATGCCGCAGGTGCTAGCGCGCGTTTCGCAGGCGCACCATCGCCCCTTCCCCTCTTTCCCCATTGGTCCTAGGGCTCGGCCCCATGGCAGTATATTTCCACGAAGAAGACTTGCCCGCCGATGCGCTGGGCGACGGGCCGGTCGCGGTCGATACCGAGACCATGGGCCTGATCACGCGGCGCGACCGGCTGTGCCTGGTCCAGATCAGCGACGGCGGCGGGGACGAGCATCTGGTGCGCTTCGCGGTCGACAGCGATTATGCCGCGCCGAACCTGAAATCGGTGCTGGCCGATCCCGACCGGGTGAAGCTGTATCACTTCGCGCGTTTCGACCTCGCCGCGATCGAGTATTACCTCGGCGTCACCGCCGCGCCGGTGTTCTGCACCAAGATCGCGAGCAAGCTGACCCGCACCTATACCGACCGCCACGGGCTGAAGATGCTGGTCGAGGAATTGCTGGGCGAGAACATTTCCAAGCAGCAGCAAAGCTCCGACTGGGGCGCGCCGGTGATCACCGATGCGCAGCGCGACTACGCCGCCTCCGACGTGCGCTATCTCCACCGCCTGCGCGACATCTTTGCGGAGCGGCTGGAGCGCGAGGGCCGCACCGGAACCGCGCAGGCCTGTTTCGATTTCCTTCCCACCCGCGCCCGGCTCGACATCGCCGGGTGGGAAGACAAGGACATATTCAGCCACGAGTGAGTAGCCCGGCCCGATGAGCCCCACGCACACCCAACGCCGGATCGAGACCGAGGACGCGAAGAAGCTGCGCCGCGGGCGCCAGCGTTTCGCCACGCCCGGGGGCTTCCACGACAAGCTCGTGCGCGTGCTGGCCATCGCCCTGCCGATGGGCGTGGGCGTGGTCGCCGCGCTGATGGTGATGAGCCCGCTGACCCCGCGCGGGGAGGTGTCCTTCCTCCTCGACCGGGACAAGGTGGCGAAAATCAACGACCGCTTGGATGTTCAGAACGCGCTGTATCGCGGGGCGGACGATAAGGGGCGGCCCTTCTCGCTGATGGCGAAGGACGCCAACCAGCGATCGAGCGCGGAGGGGATCGTGCGGCTCGACACCGTGGTCGGGCGCATCCTGCTGTCGGGCGGCCCTGCGCGGCTGCTCGCACCGGGTGGGGCCTACGATCTGTCGCAGCAGGTGCTGAACGTGACCGGCGCGCTGAACGTGACGGCGGCCGACGGCTACCGCTTCGTCGCGCGCGGGGTTTCTATCGATGTCGGAGACAAGACGGTCACCGGCAGCGACGGGGTCGAAGGCTCGGTTCCGGCGGGGACGTTTTCCGCCGATCGGCTGGAGGCCGATCTGGATGCGCGCACGGTCGCGCTTGACGGGCACGCGCGGCTGCGCATGGTGCCGGGGAAGATGAGGATGCCATGACCCGCCCCAATTCCACCGGCAATGCCGACCTGCGCCGCACCGCAATGCGCTCCTTCGCGCTCGGCTTCCTCGCCACCTGCGCCCTGGCTGGCGGGATCGCGCTGAAGGCGCAGGCGATCGCGGGGCACAATTCCAACGCGCCGGTGAACTACGCCGCCAACCGGATCGAGCTGCAGGATCGCCAGAACCGCGTGGTCCTGTCGGGCAATGTGGTAATCGACCAGGCCGGACTGGAACTGCGCGCGGCGCGCACCATCGTGAACTACTCCGATGCCGGGGGGCTGCGCATCCAGCGCATCACCGCGACCGGCGGGGTGACGGTGGAGCGCGGCAACGAGCGTGCGCGCGGCGATCTCGCGATCTACGACTTCAATCGCAACATCATCACCATGGCGGGCAATGTGCGCCTGAACCGTGGTGGCGACACGCTGAACGGCGGGCGGCTGACGATCGATCTCGACAGCGGCTTGTCGAGCGTCGACGGCAGCGCGCAGGGCACCTCGCCGGTGGGCGACGAGCCGGGCGTGAGCCGGTCGAACGGGCGGGTGACCGGCAGCTTCTCGGTGCCCGACAGGAACTAGGCGGGTTCAAGGGCGCGGGGCGGCGAAGCGGGCGATCTCGGTCAGCTCCTGCGCCAGCAGCAGCTCCGCTGACTGGCTGTTGGACAGCAGGTTGCGGTGCAGCGCGGTCAGCCGCTCGACCAGCCGCTCCAGCCGCTTGCCCCGCCAAATGCGCAATTGCTGGATCAGGTCGCGCTCGTCCTTCCAGAACACGCGGCGCGCCCGTTTCTCCCCCTGGATGAAGCCGGGGATGTCGCGCTCCCCCCCCAGCCGCGCCGCCAGCTGCGCCAGCTGCGCCGCGCGCCGTTCGCAGGCGAGCGCCACCGCGACCGCGTTCAGGCCGACCTCGCGCATGCGCGCCAGCTCGCCCGGCAGGCGCTTGACCTGGCCGGAAAGAGCGGCGTTGACGAGCGGCATGAAGCCCTCCTCCTCGGTCTTCGCACCGATCGCTTCCCAGTCGGCGGGCTGCACATCGCGGGGCGAGGCGGGCGAGGCATCGAGATAGAGCGCCAGCTTGTCGAGCTCCGTCTGCGCCAGCCGGCGGTCCATGCCCGCGGCCCGCGCAACCCGCTCGGCCAGATCGCCCGCCAGCCGCAGTCCCGCCGCATCGGCGATGTCGCGCACCGTGCCCACGAAGTCGCGCAGCTCGGGCGGATAGAACATCGCGACCAGCGCATCGGGGCGGTTGGCCAGCAGCTTCGCCGTGCGCGACTTGTCGGTGGCCCCGGTGGCGACGACCAGCACCGGGCACGCCTCGCCCTCGCCCTTCAGCAGATTGTCGAGGGCATCATGCGCCTCGTCGCCATTGGCGCGCACCAGGATGTGCCGCCTGTCGCCGAACAGCGAGGTGGAGCGTGCCTCGTCCCCCAGCAGCACCGGATCGCGCTTGATCTCGCCACCGCTCAGCTCGACTCGCTCTCCGGGGTCTCTCAGTAGCGAATGGATGGTGTCGGCGGCGCTACTCGCGCCGGCCTCGTCGGGACCGCAGAAGAAGAAGACGGAGCACTGGTTCGCGGCCTTCCTCGCGGTGGCGGCGAAGTCCTTCTGCGTGGCCTTCATCGCCCTTCGCGCAGGGTCAGCGCGACCCGGGTGACGATCTGGTCGGCGACTTCGGTCGACAGGCGCTCCAGTGCGGTGCGCTCCGCAGCGATGACGGCATATTCGCTCGACACCACGTCGATCCCCGCATCGGATCCCGCGGTGGCGTCGATCACGATCTCGTCCGAAGCGAGATCGACCAGCTGATAGCGCGCCCGCAAGGTCCGCCGTTCGCGCCCGATCGAATCGTCTCCCCGCAGGCCCAGCCCCTCCAGCTGATCGTCGAGCCGCACGTCGAGGCGATAGCGCGGACTGGCCGCCGTGCCGCCCGCGCCGAGGCGGTCGCGCAGCGAATTGGCAACCAGCCAGCCTGCCTCGCCCGCGATCGGCCCGACCTCGATCTGCGACAGGCCGCGCGCGGCGACACTGCCTGCCCCGCCGCCATAGAGCGGCTGCAATCCGCAGCCCGCCAGCACCAGGGTGACGGGCAGCAGCGCGCCGTTGAGGGCGAGCGAGCGCCTCACGTGACGATATTCACCAGCCGGTCGGGCACGACGATCACCTTGCGCAAGGGAGCACCATCGATCGAACGCTGGACCTTCTCGCTGGCGAGCGCAAGCGCCTCCAGCTCTTCCTTCGGCAGGCCCTTGGAGACGGTGATGGTGTCGCGCAGCTTGCCCTTGTGCTGGACGGCGATGGTCACCTCGTCTTCGACCAGCATCGCCGGGTCGATCTCGGGCCAGCGCGCCTGCGCGATCAGGCCCTCGGTCGCGGTAAGGCGATCCCAGCCTTCCTCTGCCAGATGCGGCATCATCGGCGCGACCAGCAGCAGCAGGTCGCGCAATGCGGACGCCCGATCCGCGCTCGGCTGCGCCTTTTCGATTGCGGAAACCAGTTCGTAGATCCGCGCGACCGCCTTGTTGAAGGACAGGGCCTCAACATCCTCCGCCACGGCGGCGACAGTCTGGTGCAGCTTGCGCCGGAGGGCAACGTCCTCGCCCGAGGCATCGGTATCGACCGTGTCGAGCAGCCGCCAGACGCGCTGGACGAAGCGCGCGCAGCCTTCAATCCCGGCTTCGGACCACGGCAGGTCGCGTTCCGGCGGGCTGTCGGACAGCATGAACCAGCGCACCGCATCGGCGCCGTAGCGGGCGATGATCGCGTCGGGGTCGACCGTGTTCTTCTTCGACTTCGACATCTTGATGACGCGGCCGATCTCGACCTCGCCGCCATCGTCCTTCAGCAAAGCGCGCTCCGCCTCGCGGCTGATCTCGTCGGGCGCGTAATAGACCGTGCGCCCGCCCTCGTCGCGCGAATAGGTTTCGTGCGTCACCATGCCTTGCGTAAACAGGCTCGCGAAGGGCTCGGCGAAATCGATCATGCCGATGTGCCTGAGCGCGCGGGTCCAGAACCGGGCGTAGAGCAGGTGCAGGATCGCGTGTTCGATGCCGCCGATATACTGTTCGACCGGCAGCCACTTCTCGACCTCTTCCCGGACGAAGGGCTTGTCGGCGGGCTGGCTGGCGAAGCGCAGGAAGTACCAGCTCGAATCGACGAAGGTGTCGAGCGTGTCGGTCTCCCGTACCGCCTCGCCCCCGCATTCGGGGCAGGCGACATGCTTCCAGGTCGGATGGCGTTCGAGCGGGTTGCCCGGCGTCCGGAAATCGACATCCTCGGGCAACACCACCGGCAGCTGATCGGCGGGCACCGGCACCACGCCGCACTTCTCGCAATGGATGAAGGGGATCGGCGTGCCCCAATAGCGCTGGCGCGAAACGCCCCAGTCGCGCAGGCGCCAGACGATCTGGCCTTCGCCCCAGCCCTCGTCCTCGGCGCGCGCGACGATCTTCGCCTTCGCGTCCTCGACCGCCATGCCATTCAGGAAGGCGGAGTTCACCAGCGTGCCCTCGCCCGCCTCGGCCTCGGTCAGCGGCGCGTCGGCGGCGGTGTCCTTGCCAGCGACCACGCGCAGGATCGGCAGGCCGTATTTGCTGGCGAAGTCGAAATCGCGCTGGTCGTGGCCGGGCACGCCCATCACCGCCCCGGTGCCGTAATCCATCAGCACGAAATTCGCGATGAAGACCGGCAGGTCCGCGCCGGTGATCGGGTGCACCGCGGTGATGGCGGTGCGATAGCCCTTCTTCTCCATCGTCTCCAGCGCCGCCGCGGTGGTGCCGCCACGCTTGCATTCCGCAACGAAGGCGGCGGCCTCCGCATCGTTCGCCGCGACCCCTTGCGCGATCGGATGGTCGGGCGCGACCGCGACGAAGCTCGCGCCGAAGATCGTGTCGGGCCGGGTCGAATAGACCGCGACACCTTCCCCGTTCGACAGCGCGAAGCGGAACTGCAGCCCGGTCGATTTGCCGATCCAGTTTTCCTGCATCAGCCGGACCTTGTCGGGCCATTTGTCGAGGGTTTGGAGACCCTCGAGCAGCTCGTCGGCGAAGTCGGTGATCTTCAGGAACCACTGCGCCAGCTTGCGCTTCTCGACCTCCGCGCCCGAACGCCAGCCCTTGCCGTCGATCACCTGTTCGTTCGCCAGCACGGTCATGTCGACCGGGTCCCAGTTGACCGTGCTTTCCTTGCGATAGACCAGCCCGGCTTCGTACAGCGCCAGGAACAGCGCCTGCTCGTGGCCATAATATTCGGGATCGCAGGTGGCGAACTCGCGGCTCCAGTCGATCGCGAAGCCGATCCGCTTCAGCTGCGCCTTCATGTTGGCGATGTTGTCGCGCGTCCACCCGCCCGGATGTACGCCGCGCTCCATCGCCGCGTTCTCCGCCGGCATGCCGAAGGCGTCCCAGCCCATCGGGTGCAGCACTGCGTGCCCGCGCATCCGCTTGTAGCGCGCCAGCACGTCGCCCATCGTATAATTGCGCACATGGCCGATATGGATGCGCCCGCTGGGATAGGGGAACATCTCCAGGATATAGGATTTCGGCGCGTCGCTGGCCGAATCGGCGCGGAAGCAGTCGGCCTCCTCCCACGCACGCTGCCAGCGCCCGTCGGCCACGGACGGGTCGAAACGCTGTTCGGTCATGCTGCCCCCGGTTGGACGGTATTAAAAGTGGTGGCGGATCAGCCGGCGATGGCCTCGCGCCGCAGGTCGCGCGCGCGGGTCAGGATGATGTCTTCCAGCTTCTGCACCGTGGCCGCCTGCACCGGGGCATCGACCCAGGCACCGCCCTGCGCCACCTGGCGGCTGGCGGCGACCCGCACCGCATCGGCGCGCAGATCCGAATCGAGGATCGAGACGGTCAGCTTGACCCGCTCGCCCGGATTTTGCGGATTGGCGTACCAGTCGGTCACGATCACACCGCCCGCGCTGTCGGTCTGCAGCAGCGGGGCGAAGCTCACCGTCTCCAGCGCCGCGCGCCAGAGATAGGAATTCACGCCGATGGTGGTCACCTGGCTGGCGGCGAGGTCGCCGCGCGGCAGATCGCGGCCACCGCCGCATGCAGCCAATCCTGCGAGCAGCGCCCCCGTGACGACGAAGCGAATCGGGGTACGGCGGGGGGAGAGGGAAAATGTCATGCTTCGGGCGATGTCCGCTGTCATAAGTGTAACCGGTCGTCCCGCCTCTATAACCGCACCGTATCGCGCGGCAAGGCAAGAGCACGCCTCCCTGCGGCTCCGGCGGCTTTACCGGGCGTGAATATCCTTCGCACGATCCGTCTTGTGGGCGAATCGCCACACCTGGCCGGGGATTCGGCCGCCCCCTGTGGAAAAGCACTGGCAACGCATCGCCCCGCGCCCTACCTTTCGATCAGCAACAGGATCTGCCCGCCCGATGCTCAGGAACCGTTCATCGGGGGAAGCGTCAGGTTGAGCGTAGGCCTACAGGGGATGTTCGTTTTAGCCATGCGTGCCGATCGACTATCGCAGCTACGCAAGCGCGCCTTTCCGGCGCTGGCGATGGGCGCGGCCGCCCTGGCGCTGCCCGGCACCGCGCTCGCCGTGTCCAGCGTGGTGCTGGCCCCGATGGCGGAAAAGACGGGCGGCTCCACCGCCGCCAAGCTCGACCCCTCGCTCGCCTCCAAGGCGACCCAGCGGTTCACCGCCTCGCGCGAAACCATGCGATTCACCCCGGCCGGGGGCGACGACGCGGTGGAGCGCCGGGTTAACGTCGCGGTGCGGCTGGACGACAAGACCGCCCGCGCCATTTCGGTTCGCAATGCGATCGATTCCGCGGCGAAGCCCGGCAAGCGGTCCGTCGAAGTGGCCGCGAGCGAATACGACATGGGGATCGCACGCGGGTATCAGAGCTTCGCCAAGCCGGCGAGCAAGCTGCCGCCGGGCGTTTCCAATATCCAGATGCCCGACCTCTCGCTCTACCGGCCCGATACCGGCCACGCGGACAAGCCGAGCCGGTTCCAGCCGCGCATCTCGCTGGAACAGGAACGCCCCGCCGGGCGCGCGCCGCGCACGATCGAGGGGATGGCCGAACAAAGCGTCGATCTGGGCGGTTCCTATCGCATCGTCGGCAATCTGAACGTGACCGCTGGCGTGCGCCTGTCGCAGGAACGCGATCGCCTGACCCCGCTGACCGACGGGGCCGCCGACAACCAGTCGGTCTATGTCGGAACGCAGCTGCGTTTCTGATCGCGCCGCGCGGCAAGACCCGCGCGATTTCCCGGTTTTAGCCCCTATCGCGCGCTTTGCGTAGCGTTTACCATCCCACCCGGAAGGCACTCCGCCAGCAGACGGGGGCCGCAATCGGGAAAGGATAGTGCATGGGCAAGGTAGCGATCGTCACCGGCGGCACGCGGGGCATCGGCCGCGCGATTTGCGAGAAACTGCAGGCGGACGGCTTCACCGTCGTCGCCAATTACGCCGGCAATGACGAGGCGGCGCGCAAGTTCACCGACGAAACCGGCATCGCGACCTACAAATGGGATGTCGGCGACCACGAGGCGACGCAGGCGGGCTGCGCTAAGGTGGCCGCGGAAGTCGGCCCCGTCGATGTCGTGGTCAACAATGCCGGCATCACGCGCGACGGCACCTTGATGCGGATGGGCTTCGACGACTGGAACGAGGTCATGCGGATCAATCTCGGCGGTTGCTTCAACATGGCCAAGGCGTGCTTCCCCGGCATGAAGGAGCGCGGCTGGGGCCGTATCGTCAATATCGGCTCCATCAACGGGCAGGCGGGCCAGTACGGCCAGGTCAACTACGCCGCCGCGAAATCGGGCATCCACGGCTTCACCAAGGCGCTGGCGCAGGAAGGCGCCCGGTTCAAGATCACCGTCAACGCCATCGCGCCGGGCTATATCGACACCGACATGGTCGCCGCCGTGCCGGACGAGGTGCTGGAGAAGATCGTCGCCAAGATCCCCGTCGGCCGCCTCGGGAAGGCGGAGGAAATCGCGCGCGGCGTCTCCTTCCTGTGTTCCGAGGATGCCGCCTTCGTCACCGGCTCGACCATGAGCATCAATGGCGGGCAGCACATGTATTGATGGTGGGCGCATTGCCGCTTCCCGGGCGGCGGGACGCAAGCTAACTTCCCTCCCGACCCTGCACTGATGGGCATGCATCGAGGGGAACGTGATGCTCGGTTTGCTAGCGGCGTCCGCGGCTCTCGCCACGGCGCATCTACCGGCGGAGGCCGAACGCCGCCTGATCCGCGACGGGCAGGCGGCAGTGCGGCAGCACGGCGAGGAAATCTGGGACGGCTTCTCGCAAGCGCCCCTGCCGGTCCTCCTGGTCGAGGACGACACCGAAACGCTGTTCTGCAGCCCGCCGGTCGAGGGGTTCGCGCCCCTCGGCTTCGATTCCATCACGCGCTGCGCGATGCAGACGCGGCCCCGCACCCTGCCGCTCGATCTTCTGGCGGCCAGCGACCTGGACGGGCGAAGCGTCATCGAGGTCGGCACACCGGAAGCGATCGGGATCGACGATGCGGAATGGAAGGTGTCTTTCCTGCACGAAGCATTCCACCAGTATCAATGGAGTCTGCCCGGCTATGCCGATGCCGTCGCCGCGGTAACCGAGGCGATGGGCGAGACCGGCGCGCAGTGGATGCTGGACTACCCGTTCCCTTACGACGATCCGCGCGTGGCGGAGCGGCTGGCGGGAATGAACGCGGCGGGGGAGCGCTTTCTTACCGCCGCGTCCGACGACGAGGCGGCGCAGGCGTTCGTCGCCTATGTGCAGGCGCGCAAGGCATTCAAGGGGGTGCTCGACCCGAAGCAGGCGCTCTATTTCGAGTTCCAGATCGGGCAGGAGGGGATCGCGCGCTGGTCCGAGATCCAGCTCGCGCGGCTTGCTAGCGGGTCCGATCCCGCCGTCGCCCATATCGCGAGCGAACGGCAGAACGGCTTTGCCGTCAGCCTGCGCTCGATCGACCGGACCGGCATCGCGATGTGGAAACGCAGCGCCCTTTACGTCTATGGCGCGATCGAGGGGGAAATGCTCGATCGTTTCCGGCCCGGCTGGCGCCGCGAATATCTGCGCGCGCCCTTTTCCGTCGGCGATATGCTCGACGAAGCAGCCGCCACCGTCAGGCGCGACTGAACGTTACCGCCATGCTCTTTGGCCGCCGGCTGCGAGCGTTTCCTACTTCACGCCGTCCGCATAGACTGACCGCATGACCGGAGCGTTTCACGTCAAACAATCATGCGCGGCCACGGGCCCTGGGCTAAGGTGACAGTCGAATGCCCGGATTTGGCACGCAAGCGATTGAAACGTCATCGGAACATACCCGCCGCAAAGTTTTGCAAAGTGGCCCGGTCGGCGTTCCATTCCCGCTCCCGGACCTTCCCCCGCCCCCCTCGCGTTGAGCCTTGTGAACCCGCAATCGCACGAGGAGCCCCGACCATGACAGATACCCGCACCGAAACCGATTCGATGGGCGCGATCGAGGTGCCCGCCGGCCGGCTGTGGGGCGCGCAGACGCAGCGGTCGAAGGAGAATTTCCGCATCGGGGCGGATCGCATCCCGCCCCCGCTGATCCACGCACTGGGCATCATCAAGGCGGCGGCGGCGCGTGCCAACGAGTCGCTGGGCGGGCTCGACAGCCGGCGCGCCGATGCCATCGCCGAGGCGGCGCGCGCGGTGGCCGAGGGCGAGCTGGACGACGAATTCCCGCTGGTCGTCTATCAGACCGGGTCGGGCACCCAGACCAACATGAACGCGAACGAGGTGATCGCTAATCGCGCCAGCGAGGCGTTGGGCGGCACGCGCGGGGCGAAGGACCCGGTGCACCCCAACGATCACGTCAATATGAGCCAGTCGTCGAACGATACCTTCCCCACCGCGCTTCACATCGCTGCGGCGCTGGAGGTCACCGGGCAGCTGATCCCCGCGCTCGCCCGGCTGCGCGACGATCTGGCGAGCAAGGCCGAGCAATGGGACGACATCGTGAAGATCGGTCGCACGCATACGCAGGATGCAACCCCGCTGACGCTGGGGCAGAATTCTCCGGCTACGCCGCCCAGGTGGGCGAGGGGATCGAGCGGATCGAACTGGCCTTGCCAGGCATCTACGCGCTGGCGCAGGGCGGCACGGCGGTCGGCACCGGACTCAACGCGCCGAAGGGCTTTGCGGAAAGCGTGGCGGAGCGGATCGCAGAGACGACGGGTCTGCCGTTCCGCACCGCGCCCAACAAGTTCGCGATGCTGGCCGGGCAGGACGCGCTGTTGTTCCTCCACGGCGCGATCGCGGCGGTCGCGGCGAGCCTTTACAAGATCGCCAACGACATCCGTCTGCTCGGCTCCGGGCCGCGCTCGGGCCTGGGCGAACTGTCGCTGCCTGCGAACGAACCGGGCAGTTCGATCATGCCGGGCAAGGTGAATCCGACGCAGGTCGAGGCGTTGACGCAGGTGTGCGCGCAGGTGCACGGCAACCAGGCGACGCTGGGCTTCGCCGATAGCCAGGGGCAGTTCGAACTGAACACCTATCGCCCGCTGATGGCGCATGTCTTCCTGCAGAGCGTGCGCCTGCTCGCCGATGCCAGCGACAGCTTCACGCAGCATTTGCTTGCCGGGCTTGAGCCTCGGCGCGAGAACATCCGGCGGGGGGTCGACAATTCGCTGATGCTGGTGACTGCGCTCGCGCCCGAGATCGGCTACGATGCCGCGGCTAAGATTGCGAAGACCGCTCACGAGCAGGACATCACGCTGCGCGAGGCGGCGATCGCCAGCGGCAAGGTCAGCGACGCGGACTACGATCGCATCGTACGGCCCGAAGCGATGCTGGGGCCGGACCGCGAGTGATGGCGGAGCCTTCGCCCTACCATCCCCCGGTCAAGCGCTCGGTCGAGATCGCCGGGCACAAGACCTCTATCAGCCTGGAGCCCGTGTTCTGGGACATGCTGCGCGACGCAGCGATGCATGAGGAGATGCCGCTCAATGCGCTGGTCGCGCGCATCGATGCGGAACGAATTCGCGCCGACAACCCACCTGGGCTTGCCGGCGCGATCCGGATTTGGCTGGTCGGCGCGCTGCGCGCCAAAACCGATGGTCAGTAATTGGCGGGCGGATCGCTGGCTGGGAAGCTCTCGTCGCTTTCCTCATCCGCCTTGTTCCAGCTGCGGACCGGCTTGTCGCCCATCGCCTCGGGCCCCGCATCACGGTGATTGCCGGTCTGCCCGCTGGCAAAGGCGACGCCGCCGCTTTCCTGATTCTTCTTGTACGCCTTGTAGCCGAGATAGCCGAGGGTACCGATGAGTGCCGTCCTGATCAGGCCCATAAATGCCTCCATTGCAAGTGTTTCCTCTCGAACGAGCGAGAGGCCGCAATGGGTCCGACCCGATCGAAATTCAGTCGTCGCCTATCCGTTCGATCTCCGCACCGACGAGCTGCAGCTTCTCCTCCAGCCGCTCGTACCCCCGGTCGAGGTGATAGATGCGGCGGACCAGCGTCTCGCCCTGCGCGGCGAGGGCGGCGATCACCAGGCTCATAGAGGCGCGCAGGTCGGTCGCCATCACTTCGGCCCCGGTCAACTGATCGACGCCATGGACGATCGCGGTGCGACCGTTGGTCTCGATATGCGCGCCCATGCGGTTCAGTTCGGGCACGTGCATGTAGCGGTTCTCGAAAATGGTCTCGTTCAGCACGCTGGTGCCTTCCGCCCGGCACAGCAGGGCCATCAGCTGCGCCTGCATGTCGGTGGCGAGGCCGGGATAGGGCGCGGTCGACAGCTTGACCGCCTTCAGCCGCCCATCCGCGCGCACGGTAACCCCGCGTTTGTCGGCCTCCACCTCGACGCCGATATTTCGCAAGGCATGGTTGGTCGCGCCCATCTCCTCCCCATCGGCACCTTCCAGCCGCACTTCGCCGCCCGTGATAGCGGCGGCGCAGGCGTAGGAGCCGGCTTCGATCCGGTCGGGCATCACCTTGTAGGTGGCGCCGTTCAATCGATCGACGCCGTGGATCGTGAGGTCGGAGCCGCCCACGCCCTCGATCTCTGCCCCCATCGCGGTCAGGAGGTTGCACAGATCGACGATCTCGGGTTCGCGCGCCGCGTTGGAAAGGCGCGTCGTGCCCTTGGCCAGCACCGCCGCCATCAGCGCGTTTTCGGTCGCGCCCACCGACACCACGGGGAACGTGAAGTCGCCGCCGGGCAGTCCGCCGTCGGGGCAATGCGCACGGACATAGCCCTGGGCCAGCTCGATCTCGGCACCCAGCGCCTCCATCGCCTTCAGATGAAGGTCGATCGGGCGATTGCCGATCGCGCAGCCGCCGGGCAGCGACACGGTAGCCTCGCCCGCGCGCGCCAGCATCGGGCCGAGCACCAGGATCGAGGCGCGCATCTTGCGCACCAGATCGTAGGGCGCGACGGTGCTGGTCAGCCGTGTCGCCTCGAACGTTACCACGCGACCGAAATCCTCCGGCCGCTTGCCGGCGATGTTCACCGAGACGCCGAACTGCGTCATCAGGTGCTGGAAGCCGTCGATATCGGCGAGGCGCGGCAGATTGCGCAGCGTCAGCGGCTCGTCCGTCAGCAGGGCGCAGGGGATCAGGGTCAGGGCGGCGTTCTTCGCCCCGGAAATGGGAATCGTGCCGGAAAGGCGGTGGCCGCCGATGATGCGTAGCTTGTCCATCGCGGCGGTTTACCGACCTGCACGCGCAAAACAAGCGGGACCCCGGTCGCGCGGCAGCGATCGATTGACCGCAGGGCGCGTCTGGCCTTATCGATTGGCGCCATGAACGCGCACAAACCCATCCGCAAGGCGGTGTTTCCCGTCGCCGGGCTCGGCACCCGGTTCCTCCCCGCGACCAAGGCCATTCCGAAGGAAATGCTCGCGATCGTCGATCGACCGCTGATCCAGTACGCGGTGGACGAGGCGCGCGAGGCGGGGATCGAACAGATGATCTTCGTCACCGGGCGCGGCAAGACCGCGATCGTCGAGCATTTCGACATCGCCTACGAACTCGAATCGACCATGAGCGAGCGGGGCAAGGATCTCTCGATCCTCGATTCGACCCGCGCCACGCCGGGCGATATCATCACCGTGCGCCAACAGGTGCCGCTGGGCCTCGGCCACGCGATTTGGTGCGCCCGCGCAATTGTGGGCGAAGAGCCGTTCGCGATCTTCCTGCCCGACGAGCTGATGATCGCGCACAAGCAGGGTCGCGGCGGCTGCATGAAGCAGATGGTCGATGCTTATGAAAAGGTCGGCGGAAACCTGATCAGCGTGCTCGAAGTGCCGGAGGAAACCGTATCGAGCTACGGCGTGATCGCACCGGGGAAGGTCGACGGCGACCTGACCGAGGTCACGGGCCTGGTCGAGAAACCGCCGGTGGCCGAGGCCCCGTCGAACAAGATCATCTCTGGCCGCTACATCCTCCAGCCCGAGGTCATGCGCGTGCTGGAAGATCAGGAGAAGGGTGCGGGCGGCGAGATTCAGCTGACCGACGCGATGGCCAAGATGATCGGCAACCAGCCGTTCCACGCCGTCACCTTCGACGGCGCGCGCTACGATTGCGGCAGCAAGACCGGCTTCGTCGAGGCGACGCTGGCACTGGCGCTGGAGCGCGAGGACATGGGCGCGCAAGTGCGGGCCATCGCGCAGCGACTGCTCGCCGAGGGTTGATCAGGTCGTGGCGGCGCGTGCGGCATACTCGTCGCGCAATTCGCGCTTGTAGAGCTTGCCGTTCGCCTCTCGCGGCAGATCGGGGCGAAATTCGATCCGGCGTGGCAGCTTCATCCGCGCGATCTGCGGTTCGAGGAAGGCGAGCAGTTCCTGAGCCAGGGCGGGTCCCGCATCTTCCATCGAGAGCGGCTGCACCACCGCCAGCACCGTCTCGCCCATATCGGGGTCCGGCACGCCGATCACCGCCGCGTCCGCCACCGCGGGATGGCCGACCAGCAGGTTCTCGACCTCCTGCGGGTAGATGTTGACCCCGCCAGAGATGATCATGTGGCTCGCCCGGTCGGTTAGATAGAGAAATCCATCCGCGTCGAGATGGCCGATATCGCCCAGCGTCATCCAGCCGTGGCGATTGAGGGCGGAGGCGGTCTTGTCCGCATCGTTGTGATAGCTGGGAATGCGGTCGTTCTCGAAATAGACGAGACCGTTCTCGCCCGGCGGCAGGTCAGCATCGTCCGGCCCGCAGATATGGACCCTGCCATAGAGCGCGCAACCGACGCTGCCGGGATGATCGAGCCAGTCGGCGCTGCCGATCATGGTCATGCCGACGCTTTCCGAACCGGCATAATATTCTACCAGGATCGGCCCCCACCAATCGATCATCGCGCGCTTGATCGCTTCCGGGCACGGGGCCGCCGCGTGGATCGCCCGGCGATGGCTGGACAGGTCGTGCGCGGTCCGCTCGGACTCGGGCAGCTTGAGCATGCGCACGAAATGGGTCGGCACCCACTGGCTGTCGGTGACGCGATAGCGCTCGATCGCGGCCAGCGCTTCTGCGGGATCGAAGCTCTCCATCACGACGATCGTACCGCCCAGCCGGTGCACGGTCGCGCACCAGCCGAGCGGAGCGGCATGATAGAGCGGCGCGGGCGAGAGATAGACGATGCTGCCATCGGTCGGCATGCCCACGCCATGGACGGCGAGCGCCACCAGCGGATTGGTCGCCTGCACGTCGTCGTTCGGCGGCGGGGGCGGGACGATGCCCTTGGGCCGCCCGGTCGTGCCCGAACTGTAGAGCATGACCTGCCCCGGGACCGGATCCGCGATCGGCCCGTCGTCGAACGTGGCCAGTTGTGCGTCCACATCATCGCCTTCGAGGCCCAGCACGGGACAGACATTCGCCAGATCGCCCATGCGAGTGGCGTAATGCTGTGAAATGAGCAGCAGCTTCGCATCGGCGTCGCGCAGGATATATTCGACTTCGGGCCGCGCGAGGCGGGTGGAGAGCGGCACTAGCATGATTCCCGAACGCTGCGCGCCCCATAGTATTTCGAGATATTCTCGCCGGTTCTCCATCAGCACCGCGACCCGGTCTTCCGATTCAAGGCCTCTGTGCCGGAACAGGCGCGACCAGCGGTTGGCGCGCCTGTCGAGTTCGCCGAATGTCACGGTCTCGCCGCTCGCGGCCATGATGATCGCCGGGTGGTAGGGCCGCTCGGCCGCGTGCGTGATCGGATGCATCCGTGTCTCCCGCGATCAGCTTTGCGCGGCAACGGATGGCGGGCAAGAAAAAAGGCGGCCGGGTTACCCCGCGCCGCCTTTTTCGAAAGTCCTGGCCTCGGCCGGAAAGCGTCAGTCCTCGTCGCCGCCACCCTGCGCGCCGGGGGTCTCGACCAGCGCGAAAGCGGCCTGGGCGTCCGTTTCGACCATGTAGGGAATGGGATTGACCGCTTGGCCGGCGACGCGGATTTCGTAGTGGAGATGCGGCCCGGTGGAACGACCGGTGCTTCCGACATAGCCGATCAACTGCCCCTTGGTCACATGCTCGCCGGCGGTGACCGCGAAGCCCGACAGGTGGGCGAAGCGCGTTTCGAGCGAGCCGCCGTGATCGATGGCGATATAATTGCCGTAGCTGGAGAAGCGGTCGGCCCGTTCGACGATCCCGTCAGCCGTTGCGTAGACCGGCGTACCGCTGGGGGCCGCGAGATCGATACCCTTGTGCTGCCGCATCCTGCCCAGGACCGGGTGGTTGCGCATACCGAAGGAGCTGGTGAGGCGCGCATCGGCGAGCGGCATGCGCGACGGCACAGAAACCGCCGGCTCGACGACCACCCCGCCATTCGACGCGTCCTGCGACTTCCACGAGGCGAACAGTTCCTGGAACTGCTGGTCGCCATTGCCGAGCGGGGAGCCCGCATCCTTCACGCTTTCGGAGAAATCCACGGCTGCGGCACTGCTGTTGGCGGCTGCCGGTGTGGCGGCCATTGCCGCAGCGGCGATGCACGCACTTGCCACGCTCTTCGCGAGAAGGAGTTTGCTCTGCATGTAAGACCCGTCCCTTTTTCGTCCCGGCATGAACGAGGTTTTTGCCATGCCGTAACCGGCAACCGGTCGATCCAGAGACCAGGCCGCCGAGACCCCAAACTGAAGCGGGAACCCGATCCCGCCTTGCGTGTTAAGGGGGTTAACCGGCGGATCGTTTAAGAGACAATAGCTGCGTAATAGCTACGCGATAGACCGGCTGAAAGGCGCGCCGAGTCGTTGAGCGGTGCTTTCAAACGTCCTGAAAACCGCGTTTTCACATAGTCTTGCCACAGCGTTTCGGGCAGTTCGCCTCGCTCTCGAGCGATTTTTTCGAAGTGCCTCGTTCCGAAAGCGACATGGCGTATCTCGTCGTCGAGGATTCGCTGGAGGATGCGCGCTCCATGTTCGTCGCCTGCCGCGCGCACCCGCGCGAGCGTAGCCGGCGTCACGTCCAGACCCCGCGCTTCCAGAACCATCGGTACGATCGCGAGCCTGGCCGCGACATCGTCGCTAGTCGATCGGGCCGCCTCCCACAGACCGCCATGCGCCGGCAATGCACCGTAATGGCTGCCGAGCGAGACGAGCTTGCGCGCCAGCAGCGCGAAATGCATCGCCTCGTCCGCCGCGACCGAGAGGAAATCCTCAGTGAAACCACGCGGCCGCTCCCCACCGAAGCGCCCGACCATGTCGAGCGCGAGGTCGATCGCCACGAACTCGATATGCGCCAGCGCATGCCATAGCGCGATTCGGCCGTGTGCCGACCCGCCATGCCGCTTGGGCATCCGGGAAGGAGCCAGCAGTTCGGGCGAGGCCGGTCGCGCCGGCTCGTCAGGCATGGCGGCGTCGAACCGCCAATCCAGCCGCCCCAGCCGCCAGTCGCGCGCGACCTTGCGCGCCGCCATCACCTTGGCTTCCGGCTCGCCGGTCGACAGCGCATCGCGTATCGCGTGGCCGAGAGAGGGCAGCGGCCGCTCGGTCACGCCGCGCGTACCGCCTCCAGCACCTCCTGCGCGTGCCCCTTTACCTTCACCTTGGGCCAGACGCGCAGCACCCTGCCGCTCTCGTCGAGCAGGATGGTGGTGCGGACCATCCCCATGAAGGTCTTTCCGTACATCTTCTTCTCGGTCCAGATGCCGAGCGCGTCGGACAGGCCCCGTTCTTCGGCATCGGTGGCAAGATCGACGGTGAGCTCGTGCTTGGCGATGAAATTGCGATGCTTCAGCGGGGAATCCTTGCTGATCCCCATGATCGCCGCCCCGGCGCTGTCGAATTCCGCCTTCATCCCGGTGAAGTCCTTCGCCTCCGTCGTGCAGCCCGGCGTATTGTCCTTGGGATAGAAAAACAGCACCAGCTTGCGGCCAAGATAGTCGGACGGCTTCACGCTGCCGCCATCGGGCGTTTCCATGGCAATATCGGGGATCGTGTCACCCGGTTGCGGCATCGTGTCCATCATCGCTCCTCCTGTTCCAGTTCGCGTCCGAAGGTCTCGCGCCACGCGGCAGCCACCGTCCTGCGCGCATTCGCCAGCCTGTCGAGCAGCGCGGTCGTCGATTCGCAACCGCAGGCCCGTGCCAGCACCGCGCCGCCCGGTCCGGTCGGGATCGTGAGATCGGGCGCGAGCAGCCGCGCGGCCACCAGCAGGCGCGTGAGAAAATCATGTGCCTCGCACAGGTCGCGGGGCACCAATCCTTGCTCTGCCAGCGTTCCGCACGCCGTTCCGAGATGGGGGTCGAAGGCGACGTGATCGCGCAATTGCAGATAATGGATCAGGAACTCCAGATCGACCAGTCCGCCGCGCGCCAGCTTCGCATCCAGCGACCCGCCGGCCGGCTTGTGGCGGGCCATCTCCTCCCGCATTCGCAGCACCCGGTCACGCAATTCCTCCGGCGCACGCTCCTGCCGCAGGGCGCGGTCGATCACCGTCTCCACCGCCGCGCGGGCCGCCGGGGAGCCCGCCACCGCCCGGGCGCGCGTCAGGGCCATGTGCTCCCAGGTCCACGCGTCTTCGCCCTGGTAACGGGCAAAGGCGTCGAGGCTGGCGGCGAGCGGGCCCTGATTGCCCTGCGGTCGCAGTCGCGTGTCGATCTCGTACAGTGCCCCTTGCGCGGTCGGCACGCTCAGCGCGGCGGTTACCCGCTGGGCCAGCCGATTGAAGTAGAGCGTGGCACCCAAGGGGCGCTCGCCATCGCTTTCGGCGCCATGGTCACCGGTGAACAGATACACCAGATCGAGGTCCGAGGCGTGGGTCAGCGCTTTCCCTCCGAACCGGCCGAGGCCCAGCACCACCAGCTCTCCGCCTTCGATCCGGCCATGCGCCTGCGCGAACTCTTCTTCGGCTGCCGAACAGGCCACCACCAGCGCGGCCTCTGCCACTCGGCCGAGCCCCGCCGCGATGGCAAGCGGATCCTGTGTCGCCTCGATCAGCTGCGTACCCAGCGCGAAGCGATAGTCGCCAGTCACGACGCGGATGCGATCGAGTCTCACTTCGTAGGAGGCATCACCCTCCACCGGGCGCATGCGCCCCGCGATGTCGTCCACCGACGGGGGCAGGTCGCTGGCAGTGCGGTCGATCAGGGAGTCGAGCAAGGCGGGGCGGCGACCCAAGGCATCGGCCAGCGGAGGCGCAAGTGACAGGATGCGCGACAGCTGATCGAACAGCCCCGGCCGCGCATCGAGCAGGCGGAACAGGTTTATCGCGCTGGGCAGATTGGCCAGTAACCGCTCCCAGCGCAGCAGCGCCTGATCGGGATCGGACGCTTCGCTCAGCGCCTCGACGAGATGCGGCACGATCGCGCGAAAGGCGTCCTTCGCCCCGGTGCTGCGCAAGGCGCGATACCGGCCGTCCAGCCAGCCCTCGATACGGTCCGCCACCCGGCCCGCTTCGTTGATCCCGGCATCGGTAACCAGCCTGGAGATATTCCCCGCCGTCTGGGCATCGGCTGGGCTGGTCGTCGTCTCCAGCAGTCGGTCGAAACGTTCACCGACGATCGCGCAATGATGGGACAGATCGCGCAGCAACGCCCCGGCGTCCGCCATCCCGTCGAGCCGCGCGACACCGTCCAGAGCGGCCCCGTCTGGCAAGACGTGGGTCTGACGATCGTCGATCATCTGCACGCGGTGTTCCACCGTGCGCAGCCGGTCGTAGGCGTCGCCCAGCAAGCGCGCATCCTCCCCCGCGATCAGGTCGGCCTGCGCCAGCGCATCCAGCCCGGCCCGCGTTCCACGCACGCGCAGAGACGGCTGGCGCCCACCATGCACCAGCTGGTGCGTCTGGACGAAGAATTCGATTTCGCGAATGCCGCCGCGCCCCTTCTTCAGATCGAAGCCGGGTCCGGGCTCGGTCGGGCCTTCGTTCGCCTCGCGGATGCGCGCGGTCAGGCGCGAGATTTCCTCTATCGCTCCGAAATCGAGGCTGCGCCGCCACACGAACGCACGGATAGCGGCGAGGAAGTCCTCGCCCGCAGCGATGTCCCCCGCTGCCGCCCGTGCGCGGATGAACGCCGCGCGCTCCCACGTCAGGGCCAGGCTTTCGTAATGGGTCAACGCCGCGCCCAGCGGGATGGCGAGCGGACTGACTTCCGACGCTGGGCGTAAGCGCAGATCGACGCGAAAGACGTACCCCTCCGCCGTCGCGTCGGAGAGGAGCCGCACCACTTCGCGGGCGTAGCGCTGGGCGGCTTCGCCCGGCTCGTCCCTGTCGCGGCGGGGTAGGCGTTCCGGATCGAACAGCAGGATCGGATCGATGTCGGAGCTGTAATTGAGCTCGCGCGCGCCATGCTTGCCCAACGCCAGCCCGATGAACCCGTCGGTCGAGGCTTCTCCCACGCGCCGCTCGACCGCCGTCGCCATCGCCCGGTCGAGCGCGCGGTCGGCGAAATCGGACAGCTCGCCGGTGACGCGCAGAAGCGGAAACGCTCCGGCGAGATCGCCGATTGCCAGAGCCGTCGCCAGCGCCAGCTTCTCGCGCCGCAACGCGGTCGCGGCCGCAGCGCCATCGCCCACCTGCCGAGCGAAGGCCAGCGCTTCCTCCCCCGCGCCCCGCGCCAGCAATTCGGCCAACTCGGGCTGGCGTTCCAGCGCCCGCCGGAGAAACGGGGCATGCGCCCGCGCGCGTTCGAGTGCCGATTGCCAGTCCGCCGTCATCGTGTCGGCCCTGCACGTTCGAGACCGACCTTGGCAAGCAGTGCGGTACCTTGGCGGCATCATCCGCCTGTGTCACAAGACCCACCGCAACTCAGGGGAGATATCATGGCCCGCTTTTCGATCTGTATCGCTGCCCTCATCGGGGCGGTTGCCGTTTCCGCCTGCTCCACGATGGATAATGGTGGAACAAGGCAGCCCGGCGCGCTGAGTGCAAGCGAAGCCGAGGCGGCGGTCGCGCCTTCAGTTCCCCTGATGAAGGAGGTGACCAAGCGGCTATCTGCCGACGATTTCGAAGGCCGCGCGCCCAGCACCGCGGTCGAGCCCAAGGTCACCGAGTATATCATAGGCGAGTTCAGGAAGGCGGGCTTGCAGCCGGGCAACCAGGGCAAATGGCTGCAGGAAGTGCCGACGGTCGAGATCACCGGAGACGATTTCACACCGCTGACCGTCAAGGGCGCCGGTGAGACGCAAAGCTACGCTTTCGGCGAGCAGTATGTTGCCACCAGCTACCGTGTGGCCCCGAAAACGCAGGTGAAGGACAGTCCGCTGGTCTTCGTGGGCTACGGCATCGTCGCACCCGAACTGGGCTGGAACGACTATGCAGGGATCGACATGCATGGGAAGACGGCGGTGATCCTGGTCAACGACCCGGACTACGCGAACGAGACCGAGGATGGCCTCTTCAAGGGCCGTCGGATGACCTATTATGGGCGCTGGACCTACAAGTTCGAGGAAGCCGCACGGCAGGGGGCCGACGCCGCCCTGATTATCCACGACACCTTCCCGGCGGCCTATGGCTGGAACGTCGTCAATTCGAGCTGGACCGGCGCGCAATATTACGTCCAGAGCCCGAACGACAACGCCGACGCCACGAAGGCGAACGGATGGGTACAGAAGCCGGTGGCGGAAGCGATCCTGAAGGCTTCGGGCCACGATCTCGCCAGCCTGACGAAGGCCGCACAGGCCAGCGGGTTCAAACCCGTGCCGCTGGGCATGACCGCCAGTTTCGGCTTTCGCAACGCGATCCGCCGGTCGACCTCGCACAACGTGGTCGGCATCCTGCCCGGCACCGCGCGGCCTTACGAATACGTGCTGTATTCCGCGCACTGGGATCACCTTGGCCACTGTACGCCCGATGCGACCGGTGACGATATCTGCAACGGTGCGGTGGACAACGCGACCGGCGTGGGGGCGATCACCGCGCTCGCCGACGCCAACCGCCGCCATGGTGGGGCCCAGCGCAGCCAGGTGTTCATCGCGCTCACGCTTGAGGAATCGGGCCTGCTGGGGAGCGAGTACTACGCGCAGAACCCGATCTATCCGCTTAACGCGACTGTCGGCGGGGTGAACATCGATGCCCTGCTGCCCGGTGACCGGGTGCGAGACTATTCCATGACGGGCGGCGACAAGTCCGACCTCAACGACCTGTTCCGCACCGCGCTGCGCGAGCAGGGGTTGCGTGAAGCACCGGAGGACAGCCCGGAGAAGGGGCATTATTACCGCTCCGACCATTTCAGCTACGCCAAGCTGGGCGTGCCGATGTTCGATATCGGGCGCGGGACCGACTGGATGCAGGGCGGGACTGCGGCGGGAGAGGCAGCAGCGAAGGACTACGTCGAGAACCACTATCACGCACCCAGCGACGAATGGTCGGACGACTGGAACTGGGCGGGACTGACGCAGGATCTTGCGCTCTATTACCGCCTTGGCCGGATGCTCGCCGATGGCGATAGCTGGCCGAACTGGCGTGCCAGCGACGAGTTCCGCGGGATCCGCGACGCCGACTGCGCGAGGCCCGGCGCCCCATGCGGCCGGTGACGTTCGCAGCATGACCGCAACGATGCCGCCCGAATGGGCACCGCAGGACTGGCTGTGGATCGGCTTCCCGCACGATGCGGAGGAATGGCCCGGCTATCTAGAGCGCGCGCAGGAGCAGATCGCGGGTTTCGCCAACGCCGTCGCCGAGAGCGGGCAAGCCGTACGCCTGCTGGTGCGCGACGCCGCGAACGAGGCGCGGGCGAAGGCGCTGGTGTCGGCTTCGGTCGATCTGGAACGACGTGAATATGGCGATGTCTGGCTGCGCGATACCGGCCCGTTGGTGCGCGGCGACGGGGTGGCGGTGCGCCCGCGCTTCAACGGGTGGGGCGGCAAGTACCTGATGGAGGGAGACCAGGCGATTGGCGCGCAGCTGGCCGGCGACGAGGGGCTGGCGCTGACCGAACCCGACTGGATCCTCGAAGGCGGGGCGATCGATGGCGACGGGACCGGGCTGGTCGCGACGACCGAGCAATGCCTGCTCAACCCCAATCGCAATCCGGAGCTGACCCGCGCCGATATCGAGGCACGGTTGCGGGACGATCTCGGCTTCGACCGCGTCTTATGGTTGGGCGAGGGATTGCTGAACGACCACACCGACGGCCATGTCGACAATCTCGCGCGGTTCGTCGCGCCGAGCCGGCTGGTGATTCCGCGCGCCACGGGGCCGGACGATCCGAACGTGGACATCTATGCCGATGCCATGCGCCGGGCCGAGAGTTTCGGGGTCGAGGTGGTCGGGATTCCCTCACCCGGGCGGATCACGCGGGGCGATTTCGTCGAGCCCGCGAGCTACGTCAACTTCGCGATCACCACGCATCTGGTGGTGGTGCCGACCTTCGGATCGGTCCACGATGCCGAGGGCGTCGCCGCCATCGCCGCGCTGTTTCCCGATCGGGCGACCGTGGGTCTGCCGGCCGACGCGGTGCTGGCGGGCGGCGGCGGTTTCCATTGCGCCAGCCAGCAGATGCCGGTGCTGGCGCGGGCTTAACCCCTTGTTAGGAGCGGGCTGCGATACTCGCGGACCATGAGCAAGGCCCGCACCCTCACCCGCCGGATCGAAGCGCACACCCGAGAGATCGCGCGCGTCGCGATCGTTGCCGGTTGCGCCCTGGCGCTGGTGCTGGCGGGCAACCCGCTACCCTTCTAAACGCCAGCCCATTCAGCGCGCCGACTACCCCAGATCGGGCGGCGTCGCACCTGCCGTCAACATCGCGATCGCTTCGTCCAGCGGCATCACCCGCTGCTCCTTTTCGCCCAGCGTACGGACGGCGACGGTGCCTTCCTCCGCCTCGCGCTTGCCGACCACCAGCAGATGCGGGACCTTTGCCAGCGAGTGCTCGCGCACCTTGTAGTTGATCTTCTCGTTCCGCAGGTCGGCCTCCACCCGGATGCCCGCAGCCTGCAGCTTCGCTACGGCTTCACCCGCATAGTCGTCCGCATCGGAAACGATCGTCGCGACCACCGCCTGCACCGGCGCGAGCCAGGATGGCAGGCGGCCGGCATAATGTTCGATCAGGATGCCGATGAAGCGTTCGTACGAACCGAAGATCGCGCGGTGGAGCATTACCGGGCGATGCTTGTCGCCGTCCTCCCCGACATAGCTCGCGTCGAGCCGTTCGGGCAGTACGCGGTCCGACTGGATCGTGCCCACCTGCCACGTCCGCCCGATCGCATCGGTCAGGTGCCATTCGAGCTTCGGCGCATAGAACGCGCCTTCGCCCGGCAGCTCTTCCCACCCGAACGCGTCAGTCGCCATTCCGGCGTCCGCGACCGCGTCGCGCAGTTCCTGTTCCGCCTTGTCCCAGTCCGCGTCTGAGCCGAAGCGCTGTTCGGGCCGGGTCGCCAGCTTGATCTCGTAGGTAAAGCCGAAATCCTTGTAGACCGTGTCGGCCAGCTCGCAGAACTTGCGCACTTCCTCGACCACTTGGGCCTCGGTGCAGAAGATATGCGCGTCGTCCTGCGTGAACTGGCGCACGCGCATCAGGCCGTGGAGCGCGCCATGCGGTTCGTTGCGGTGGCAGCAGCCCATCTCGCCCAGCCGGATCGGCAGGTCGCGATAGCTGGTGATGCCCTGTTTGAAGACGAGGACATGCGCCGGGCAGTTCATCGGCTTCAGCGCCATCCATTCGGCCTCGTCGGAAACAAGAGCGCCCTCGTCCGCGGTGTTGGGCACCTCGTCCGGGATGACGAACATGTTCTCGCGATACTTGCCCCAATGGCCGGACTGTTCCCACTGGCGGGCGTCCATCACCTGCGGCGTCTTGATCTCGCGATAGCCGCCGCCGTCCATCTTGCGGCGCATATAGGCTTCCAACTCGCGCCAGATGCGATAGCCCTTCGGGTGCCAGAAGACGCTGCCATGCGCCTCTTCCTGCAGGTGGAATAGGTCCATCTCGCGGCCCAGCTTGCGGTGGTCGCGCTTGGCGGCTTCCTCCAGCCGGTGGAGATGCGCGTCCAGCTGCTTCTTGTTGAGCCAGCCGGTGCCGTAGATTCGCGTGAGCTGCGCGTTCTTCTGGTCGCCGCGCCAATAGGCGCCCGCGACGCGCATCAGCTTGAACGCCGCCGGGTCCAGCTTGCCGGTACTGGGAAGATGCGGGCCGCGACACATGTCGAGCCAGTCGCCACCCGACCAGTACACGGTCAGTTCCTCGTCCTCGGGCAGTTCCTTCGCCCATTCGGCCTTGAACGTCTCGCCTTCGGATTCCCAGCGCTCGATCAGGGCCTCGCGGCTCCACACCTCGCGCTTCAGCGGCTTGTCCGCGCGAATGATCTCGCGCATCTTCTCCTCGATCGCGGGCAGGTCGTCCATGCTGAACGGCTCGCGGTCCTCCGGGGCCTTCACGTCGTAATAGAACCCGTCATCGGTCGCCGGGCCGAAGGTGATCTGCGTACCGGGATAAAGCGCCTGGATCGCCTCGGCCAGGATGTGGGCATAGTCGTGCCTCACCAGTTCCAGCGCCTCCGCCTCGTCGCGAGCGGTGATCAGCGAGAGTTCCGAATCGCAGTCGAACGGGCGGTTGAGGTCGCGCACCTCGCCATCGACGCGCGCGGCGAGCGCCGCCTTGGCGAGGCCGGGGCCGATCGCGGCGGCGACATCCGCCGGGGTCGCGCCCGGCTGCATCTGGCGCACGGAGCCGTCGGGCAGGCTGATCTTGAGCAATTCGGTCATGATATCCGTCGGTCGAGGTAGGTCGCTGAGGGGAAGTAGGTGGCACTGGCCATGGCACAAGCGGGCGCGCGGCGGAACCCACGGCCTTGCGGACCGGATGGAACACCGACCCGGCCCTTTTGCAAAACTCGAAATCGACGAATTCCGTCGGTCTCCCAAGGGGTTGCGGCGGAAGTGGCGGGTATCGCAGTCAACTTTCGCTTTCCTACAAGCCATGCGTGGACGGTGGATCGGATGCGTGGGCGATAGCGCATCCCCGCGCAGTAGGAAAAATCGCCTTAGGGAGCGAGGTTGTCATTATGACAAGCACGCTTGACAAAGTACCGCGCTCATGACAAGTACCCTTTCCATAGAGACAAAGGAGCTTGCCGTGAATAACATTCGACCCGCCCTGCCCTGGGCCTTCGCCATGATCATGATCGCGCTGGGCGAGCATTTCGGCCTGATCGCATCGCAGCCGGCCCGGACCATGTTCGCGATTCTGCCCGCCCTTGCGGTGGTCTCGATCTACGGCGGCACCTGCCGGCGCTCGCGCAAGGCCGCCTGAGATGGCCGCGCTATCCAAACCCGCGCTGTGGGGCGTGTCGCTGTTCGCGTCCTTCGCGATCATTTCCGTGCTCAGGATCACCGGTGCCATCGGACCGACCACCGGCTTCATCCTGATGGCGATCGCGATGATCCAGATCATCCCGCTCGTCCGGGCCAGCATGGCGCGCCAGCGTGCCCGCGGTTACATGAGCCCCGCGATCACGCGCTATACGCGGCGATTCGTGATCGCGAGCCTGGCCTACATGCTCGGCCTGGGGCTGGCCGTGACGATCGCCGACCGCGCCGATCTCAGCCGGGGGGAAAGCTTCCTCATCGCGCTGCTGCCGGTCCTGCCCATTTTCGGCATGATCTGGACCATGGGGCGTTATCTGGTGGAGGAGGACGACGAGTTCCTGCGCCACCGTGCCATCATGGCCAGCCTGATCGGCCTGGGGCTGGTGCTGACGCTCGGCACCTTCTGGGGTTTCCTCGAAAGCTTCGAAGTGGTGCCGCATGTCGATGCATGGTGGGTCTTCCCCGCCTGGGCGATGGGCATGGGGGTGGGCCAGTGCTGGATGGCGCTGTCCGACCGCGGCACCGGGGACGACGCGTGAAGAACCGCCTCAAGGTGCTGCGGGCCGAACGCGACTGGAGCCAGCAGGATCTCGCCGACCGGCTGGAGGTCAGTCGCCAGAGCGTGAACGCCATCGAGAAGGGGCGCTACGACCCGTCCCTCCCCCTTGCCTTCCGCATTGCCGAGCTGTTCGCGATGCCGATCGAATCCATCTTTTCCAAGGACTGAGTCGATGCTGAAATCCCTGTTTGCCGCCGCCCTGTTGCTGACCCCCCTTGCCGCGCACGCAGAGGCGCAGGCGCAGGACGATTGCCCCACCTTCGAGGTCAAGGGAGAGGGTCCGGACGTCCTGCTGGTGCCCGGCCTCGCCTCCTCCGCGCAGGTGTGGGACGGGACCGTCGCGGCGCTGGCGGATCGCTATCGCTTCCACCTCATCAGCGTGCCGGGCTTCGCGGGAACGCCGGTGGCGGAACGCGAGGGTTCCGTGCCCGAGGCGCTGGCGCAGCGGATCGCCGACTACGCCGCCTGTCGCAAGCTCGATCACCCGGTCATCGTCGGGCACAGCATGGGCGGCTTCACCGGCCTGCTGGCGGCGCGCGAGCATCCCGACCGGTTCTCCCGGGTGGTGGTGGTCGATTCGCTGCCGTTCTACCCGCTGGTCTATGCCCCCGATGCCACGGTGGAAGTGGTGAAGCCCCGGGCCGAGGCGATCACCGAGACGCTGCGTAGCATGGACGATGCGACCTTCGCCGCGACCCAGGCGAACGGCGCGCGTTCGCTGACCCAGTCGAAGGAGGGGCAGGAACGCATCGTCGCCTGGTCGCTCGCCACCGACCGCGCGACCATGGCCGACGCCGTCCAGGCGCTGATGACGACCGACCTGCGCCCCGAGCTGGCCGAAATCGCGACCCCGGTCAGCGTGATCTACGCGACCAACGCCTACGCCGCGCCGGAACGGATGAAGGCCCTGTACGAGACCGCCTATGCCGATTTGCCCGACGCGCAATTCACTCCCATCGGCGACAGCTATCACTTCGTGATGTGGGATCGCGAGGATGCCTTTACGGCGGCTCTGGCGAAAGCGCTGGAGGGCAGCGACGGCGAATGACCGGCGGGCCGCCGCGCGCCGATCCGGATGCGCGGCGGCCTTGCAAAGTGGGTCGGCACTCCCGACTCTGTGCAGGTGATCGATTTCCATTCCATGCCCGACGGGCGGCGCATCGCCTTTCGGCACCGTGCCGGCAGCGGCCCGACGATCGTCTTCCTCCCCGGCTACATGTCCGACATGGCCGGGGGGAAGGCGACCGCGCTGTTCGACTGGGCAGGCGGCGCGGGCCGGGCGTGCCTGCTGCTCGACTATTCGGGGTGCGGGGACAGCGATGGCGATTTTGCCGACGGCACGCTGTCGCGCTGGCGCGACGAGGTGATGGCGCTGATCGAGGCACAGGTAGAGGGCGAGGTGGTCCTCGTCGGATCGAGCATGGGTGGCTGGCTGATGCTGCTCGTCGGCCTCGCGCTGGGCGAGCGGCTGGCGGGCATGGTCGGCATCGCCGCCGCGCCCGATTTCACGCAATGGGGCTACGACGAGACGCAGCGCGCGACCCTGGCCGGGGGTGAGCCGGTGTTCGAGGACAACCCGTACGGCCCCGATCCGACCCCGACCTTTCCCGCGTTCTGGCGCGACGGACAAGACAACCGCCTGCTGGACGCGCCGATCGCGATCCGCTGCCCCGTGCGCCTGCTGCACGGACAGGCCGATCGCGACGTGCCGTGGGAAACGAGCCTCCGCCTCGCCGAGCGAATCGAGAGTCCCGATGTCGTCGTGACCCTGGTGAAGGACGGCGACCACCGCCTGTCCCGCGACGCCGACATCGCCCGCCTGATTGGAACCGTGGAGACTCTGCCATGACCGAATTTTCCGTGCTCGACCTCGTCCCCGTCCGCGAAGGCGGATCGCTGGCGGAAGCCTATCGCGCCGCCGCCTCGCTCGCCCGCGTGGCGGAGGAGGCGGGCTACAAACGGTTCTGGGTCGCCGAGCACCACGCGATGGAGGGGATCGGCGGCGCGGCTGCCTCCGTCGTCATCGGCCATGTCGGGCACGCCACCAGCACGATCCGGATCGGCGCGGGCGGCATCATGCTGCCCAACCATACCCCCTTCACCATCGCCGAACAGTTCGGCACGCTCGACGCGCTGTTCCCAGGCCGGATCGACCTGGGGCTGGGCCGCGCGCCGGGGGCGGGGCCGGAACTGCAACGCGCGTTGCGCAAGGATTTGCGCGCCGCGTCGGAATATTTCCCGCAGGACGTGGCCGAGCTGCGCGCGCTGTTCACCGGCGAGCCGGACCTCGGCGTCAAGGCGACGCCGGGTTACGGCGCACAGGTCGAGATGTGGATGTTGGGATCGAGCCTGTTCGGCGCGCAGCTCGCCGCGAAGCTGGGGCTGCCCTACGCCTTCGCCAGCCATTTCGCGCCCGACCATCTCGATGCCGCGCTGGCGGTCTATCGCCGCGACTTCCAGCCTTCCGAGACGCTCGACCGCCCGCACGCCATGGCCGCGATGCAGGTCGTGTGCGCCGACACCGACGAGGAGGCGGAGTATCTCGCGTCGAGCCAGGCGCAGTCCTTCGTGCGGCTGCGCACCGGGTCGCCGGGCAAGCTGGCCCCGCCGGTGCGGGGCTATCGCGACAGCCTGCCCCCGCAGGCGCAGGCCATGCTCACCCATCTGGGCCAGGCGAGCGCGGTCGGATCGCCCGCCACCGTTCGCGAACGGATCGGGTCGTTCATCGAGCGGACCCAGGCCGACGAGATCATCTGCGCCGCCTCCACCTACGACCCGGAAGCGCGCGAGCGGTCGCTGCGGATGACGATGGACGCGCTGAACGCCGGTTGAGACCGACGCATGCCCTTTCCCGGATCGCTTTCGCGCCCCGCCTGTTGAGATCGTGACGCGCGGCGGCATACTTGTCGCCGCATCCAGCGACGCCTAAGGCGCGAAATATTGCTGCCTGCAACGGCAATGAAAATGCGGAGGCCCGCACGCCCCGCCATAAAGATGGGAGCGCCCCGATGGGCAGCAAAGCCGCGAAGACAGCCCTGTACGACCGCCTGAACGCGATCTTGCGAACATCGCTGCTGCCCGGCGACACCCCCTTCCTGGGCGAACGGCTGGAGGAAGCGACCGTGTTCCTGCTCCAGGCGGCCCAGCGGCGCGGGCCGGGCGAAGCGTCCATCCATATCGAAAGCGTCAATGCCGAGCGGCGCTATCTGCGGGTCGCCATCATCAACGACGACATGCCGTTCCTGGTCGATTCGGTCGCGGCGGCGATCGCGGCGCACGGGCTGTCCATCGACCGGCTGGTCCACCCCGTGCTGGCGGTGACACGCGACGAGCGCGGGCAGCTCGCGGGATTGCCGGAAGACGATCCGCGGGCCGCGCAGGAATCGATGATCTATCTCGAGACCGAACGGGCCGACGCCAAGGACCGGCGGGAGCTGGAGGCGGCGCTGCACGAAACGCTGGCGGACGTGCGCGCCGCGGTGACCGACTGGCCCCGCATGCAGCAGCTGATGGCACAAGAGGCCGACGACCTGTCCGACGACGAAGGCGCGGCCCTGCTGCGCTGGCTCAACGACGGGATGCTGACCCAGCTCGGCCATGTCACGCGCATGCGCGACGGCACCCATTCGGAAGAGCTGGGCATCTGCCGCAAGAGCGCGCGCGACATCTTTACCGAGGCATCGTGGGACCGCGCCTTCGCCTGGTACGACGATGCCGCCAATCGCGAACATCATGTGCCGCTGATCGTGAAGGCCAACCGCATTTCCAAGGTCCACCGGCGCGTGCCGCTGGACCTGTTCGTCCTGCCGCAATGCGAAGGCGAGGACCTGGTCGGCCTGTCGGTCCATGCCGGAATCTGGACCAGCGCCGCGATGGCGGCCAAGCCGGGGCAGGTGCCGCGCCTGCGTACCCAGCTCGGCGCGCTCATGGACGAATTGCGGTTCGATCCCTCCGGCCACGCGGGCAAGGCGCTGGTGCATGCGCTCACCACCCTGCCACACGATCTGCTGATCGGCTTTTCCGACGACGACATTCGCCGCGTGGCGACCACCATGATGAGCCTGGTCGACCGGCCGCGCCCGCGGGTGACGATCGTCGAAGCCCCGCTGGCGCGCCACCTGTTCGCCTTCGTCTGGCTGCCCCGCGACCTGATGTCGACCGATGTGCGTCGCCGCATCCAGGCGATGATCGAGGATGTCACGGGCAGCCGCATGATCGACTGGAGTCTGGAGATCGAGGGCGGTCCGCTGGCGTTGATCCGGCTGGTGCTCGATTTCCGCGAAGGCGCGGACTCGGTCGACGAGGACGCGGTCGAGCAGCGGTTGCAGGACATGCTGCGCGGCTGGCCCGAAGCGGTCGAGAAAGAGCTGGCGGCGCTGATGGAGCCCGGCCGGGCCGCCGCGCTGGCGCGGACCTATGCCGATGGCTTCCCGACCGGATACCGCGCCGAATACGGGGCCCACGAGGCCGCGCTCGACATCGACCGGTTGCGCCAGCTTGCCCGCCCCGGCGGGTCGGAACCGGACGGCGGTCGCCGCCGCGATGCCCGCTTCTATCGCCGCGAGGGCGACGATCCGCACCGGTTGCGGCTGAAGATCTACCAGAACGAAGGCGCGCTGCCGCTGTCCGACACCGTGCCCGCGCTGGAGAATTTCGGGTTCGAGGTCCTGACCGAAATACCCACCTCCATCGATGGGGGCGATCTGGGCACGGTGCACGATTTCCTGCTCGGCCTGGCACCGGGTGCCGATGCCGGCGCCATCGTCACCCGCAGCGACGCGATCGAGCGCGCCGTGGCGGGCGTGCTGAACGACACCGCGGAAAACGACCCCTTCAACCGGCTGGTGGTGCAGACCGGGCTGGCCGCGGAAGAGGCCGAATGGCTGCGCGCGATCTATCGCTATCTGCGACAGGCCGGGGCCGGCTTCACGATCTACACCGTGGTCGACGCGCTGGCGCGCGCGCCGTCGGTCACCACCGCGCTGGTCGAGCTGTTCCGGGGCCGGCACGATCCCGCTTTCGCTGGCGACCGCGACGATGCGGCGGACAAGGCGCGCGACGCGATCCGTACCGCGCTGGCCAAGGTTGCGGCGATCAACGACGATCGGCTGCTGCGCCTGTACCAGGCGGTGATCGACGCGATGCTGCGCACCAACGCCTTCTCCCCGGCGGCGGCCGAGGCGCTGGCGTTCAAGCTCGATTCGACGAAGGTGCCCAGTCTGCCCAAGCCCGTGCCATGGCGGGAAATCTTCGTCTATTCGCCGCGGGTGGAGGGCATCCATCTGCGCGCCGGGCCGGTCGCGCGCGGGGGCCTGAGATGGTCCGACCGGCGCGACGATTTCCGCACCGAAATCCTGGGTCTGATGAAGGCGCAGCGCGTCAAGAACGCGGTGATCGTGCCGACCGGGGCCAAGGGCGGCTTCTATCCCAAGCAGTTGCCCGACCCGGCGCGCGACCGCGACGCCTGGGCGGCCGAGGGGCAGGCCAGCTACGAGATCTTCATCCGCACCCTGCTGTCGGTGACCGACAACATCGTGGACGACCGGATCGTCCACCCCGAAGGCGTGGTGGTGCACGACGGGGACGACCCCTATTTCGTGGTCGCGGCGGATAAGGGCACCGCCCGCTTCTCCGACGTCGCCAATGCCATCGCGCAGGATCGTGGCTTCTGGCTGGGCGATGCCTTCGCCAGCGGCGGTTCCAACGGCTACGATCACAAGGCGATGGGCATCACCGCCCGGGGCGCATGGGTTTCGGTCCAGCGCCACTTCGCCGAAATGGGCATCGACGTGCAGAGCCAGCCGATCCGCGTGGTCGGGTGTGGCGACATGTCGGGCGATGTGTTCGGCAACGGCATGCTGCTGTCGAAGGCGATCAAGCTGATTGCCGCGTTCGACCACCGCCATATCTTCATCGATCCCGATCCCGATCCGGCCGCGAGCTGGGCCGAGCGTAAGCGCATGTTCGACCTGCCGCGCTCCAGCTGGGACGATTACGACAAGAGCGTGCTGTCGGCGGGTGGGGCCGTGTTCTCGCGCGATTCGAAGAAGGTGAAGCTGTCGCAGGAGGCGGCCCGCGCGCTCGGCTTCGACACGCGCGAGATAGAACCCGAAGCGCTGATCACCGCGATCCTGCGGACCGAGGCGGACCTGCTGTGGTTCGGCGGCATCGGCACCTATGTGAAATCGTCGGGAGAAAACAACGTCGCGGTGGGCGATCCCGCCAACGACGTGCTGCGCATCGACGGGCGCGACCTGCGCGTGCGCGTGATCGGCGAGGGCGCGAACCTGGGCGTGACACAGGCGGGCCGGATCGAGTTCGCGCTGCATGGCGGACGGATCAACACCGACTTCATCGACAACAGCGCGGGCGTCGACTGCTCCGACAACGAGGTCAACATCAAGATCGCCCTCGCCGCCGCCTGTCGCAGCGGCGAACTGACCGAGGACAGGCGCAACGCCCTGCTCGCCAGCATGACGGAGGAAGTGGGCGAGATCGTGCTGGAGGACAACCGGCTCCAGGCGCTGGCCCTCTCCATTGCCGAACATGGCGGCGCGCGGGCGATGGGTTCGCACCTGCGGCTGATCGAATTGCTGGAGCAGGACGGCGGGCTGGACCGCCGGACCGAGGGGCTGGCCGACAGCGAGACCTATGTTCGCCGGGCAAGCGAGGAAACCGGCCTGGTCCGCCCCGAACTGGCCGTGCTGCTGTCGAGCACCAAGCTGAGATTGCAGGGCGCGCTGGAGGCCAGCGTCGTGCCCGACGACCCCATCCTGGAACGCGGGCTGCTGGAATATTTCCCCGAGCCCATGCGCGAAAGCTATCGCGAAGAGATCGACGACCACCGGCTGCGGCGCGAGATCATCGCGACCGAACTCGCCAACCGGATCATCAACCGTCTGGGTCTGGTCCTGCCGTTCGAATTGGTGGAGGAGGAAGGCGTCGGGCTGGACGAGGTCGCCGCCGCTTTCGTCGCGGCGGAAAACCTGTTCGGTGCCGAGCGGCTGTGGGCAGAGATCGACGCCGCCGACATGCCCGAGCAGACCCGGCTCGAACTGTTCGACCGCACCGCCGCGGCGATGCGCATCCACATGGCGGACATCCTGCGGGTCTATGGCGGGTTCACCACCCCGAGCGTGGCCGTGGACGAGCTGGCGCAGGGGATCGGCGAATTGTCGACCGGGACGCAGAACCTGCTGGGGGCGGAAACGCGCCAGCGCTCCGCCCGGATGCGGGCGGAATTCTCCCGCGCCGGGGCACCCGATCCGATCGCCGCGCGGGTGGCGCACCTGTTCGATCTCGACGGGGCGGTGGGTCTTGCCCATCTGTCGCGCAAGGCGGAGATCGAGACGCGCGCGCTCGCCGCCGCCTTCACCGAGCTCGGCGCGCAACTGGGCCTCGACTGGGCGCAGGGTATCGCCGCGCTGATGGATCCTTCCGACATCTGGGAGCGGCTGCTGGTCGCCGGGCTGGCCCGCGATTTCCAGCAGATGCGGCTCGATTTCCTCCAGCGCCTGGCGCGGCGCAAGGGGGCGAAGGAAGACCCCGCGGCGGTCGTCGGCACCTGGGCGCAGGAGAACGAGACCGCGATCCGCCAATTCCGCGGCATGGTGAAGCGGGCGCAGGCGCACAGCCCCGTGGCACCCGCGATCCTGGCCCAGATCGCCAGCCAGGCGCGCAACCTGCTCGCCCGGTGACAGGCTCCGCTCGTGCCGCGCGGGCTTGACGCGCCGGTGCGGGACTGGCCATCACTTCGCGCATGGAGAGCTGGGATGTCATCATCGTGGGCGCCGGGCATGGCGGCGCCGCGACCGCCATCGCCCTGCGGCAGAAAGGCTTCGCGGGATCGATTGCGCTGATCACGCGCGAGAACCTGCCGCCCTACGAGCGCCCGCCGCTGTCGAAGGACTACCTGGCGGGCGACAAGCCATTCGAACGGATCCTGCTTCGCCCCGAAAGCTTCTGGGCGGACAAGGACATCGCCCTGCGGCTGGGCGAGGCCGTGACCGATATCGACCCGCTGCGGCGCGAGATCGCGCTCTACGACGGCACCCGCCTCCGCTACGGCAGCTTGGTCTGGGCGACCGGCGGCGACCCGCGACGGCTGAGCTGTCCGGGCGCGGACAATGCCGGAGTGCACGCGATCCGCAACCGCGCCGATGTCGACCGGCTGAAGGCGGAGCTAGCGGGCGGCGCGCGGCGCGCAGTGGTGATCGGCGGCGGCTATATCGGGCTGGAGGCGGCGGCGGTCCTGCGCAAGTTCGGCTGCGAGGTCGCGGTGCTGGAATCGCAGGACCGGGTGCTGAACCGGGTCGCGGGCGAGGAGCTGTCGCGATTCTACGAGGCCGAACACCGCCGGCATGGCGTGGACCTGCGCACCGGCGTGACGGTATCCGGCATCGAGGGGCGGGACGGGCAGGCGACCGGCGTGACGCTGGCGGACGGGGAGACGATTCCCGCCGAAATCGTGATCGTGGGGATCGGCATCGTGCCCGCGATAGGCCCGCTGATCGCGGCGGGGGCGGCGGGCGCGAATGGTGTCGATGTGGACGAGTTCTGCCGCACCTCGCTGGAGGACGTCTATGCCATCGGCGACTGCGCCGCGCATGCCAACCCCTATGCCGACGGGGCGGTGATCCGCCTCGAATCGGTGCAGAACGCGCACGACATGGCGACCACCGTGGCGTTGGCGATCACGGGCGACCACCAGCCCTACGACGCGGTGCCGTGGTTCTGGTCCAACCAGTACGATCTGCGGCTGCAGACCGTCGGCTTCTCGACCGATTTCGACCGCGCCGTGCTGCGCGGCGATCCGGCCGACCGCAGCTTCTCCGTGATCTACCTGCGCGAGGGGCGGGTGATCGCGCTCGACTGCGTCAACCGGACGAAGGATTACGTGCAGGGGCGCAAGCTGGTGGAGGCGCGGCTGGTGGCCGAGCCCGAGCGGCTCGCCGATACCGAAACCGCGCTCAAGGACCTGCTCTGAGCCGGGCGGCGGCCCAGTCGGCTGCCTCCGCCACCACCGGATCGCTATCGCTGCGCAGCGCCTCGACCTGGCCCAGCAGATCGGGCCGACCCGAATTGCCCGCCGCGATCAGGCAGTTGCGCACGAAGCGGTTGCGCCCGATCCGCTTTATAGGGCTGCCGGAGAACAATCGGCGGAAGCCTGCGTCGTCGAGCGCCAGCAGCTCCCCCAGCCGCGGCGCGACCAGTTCCGCGCGCGGCAGGAAGGCCCGGTGCCGCGCCGCGCTATCGGCGAACTTGTTCCACGGACACACCGCCAGGCAATCGTCGCAGCCATAGATGCGGTTGCCGATCGCGGCGCGAAATTCCTCCGGGATCGGGCCCGCATGCTCGATCGTGAGGTACGAGATGCAGCGGCGCGCATCGAGGCGATAGGGCGCGGGGAAGGCGTCGGTCGGGCACGCGTCCTGGCACGCCCGGCACGATCCGCAGCGGTCGGCATGAGGTTCGTCCGGCGCGAATTCCAGCGTTGAATAGATCGCCCCCAGGAACAGCCAGCTGCCGTGGGCCTTGCTGACGAGGTTGGTATGCTTGCCCTGCCAGCCGATCCCCGCCGCCTCGCCCAGCGGCTTTTCCATCACCGGCGCGGTATCGACGAACACTTTCAGCTCGCTCTCCGGCGCTTGTGCCACCAGCCAGCGCGCGAGCGCCTTCAGCGCCTTCTTCACCGTATCGTGATAATCGCGCCCCTGCGCATAGACGGAAACGCGCCCCACCTCCCCCGCGTTCGCCAGGGCCAGCGGGTCGCGGTCGGGCGTGTAGGCCATGCCCAGCGCGATGACGCTGCGCGCGGCGGGCCACATCCCTTGCGCCCCCGCGCGCACGGCGGGCTCGCGCTCCATCCATTTCATGGTGCCGTGCATTCCCTCGCCGAGCCATTGCCGCAGCCGGTCGGCGCGCTCCTCCCCCTCGTCCGCGCGCGCGAAGCCGATCGCGGCGAAGCCCAGCCGCCGCCCTTCCGCCACCAGCCGCGTTTGCAGATCGTCCACCCGCTTTAACGCCCTTGTATCGCGCGGAAGGGCAAGGCAATCAGCATGACCATGGCAACAGCGCTAAGCGAAGCTCCGGCGACGGGCAATCCATCCCCTTCCCCGCATCTGGCGATCGAGGCCCGCGGGCTGGTCAAACGGTTCGACGGCACCCTGGCGGTCGACGGGGTCGACATCGCGGTGCCGGAAGGCGCGATCTACGGCATCCTCGGCCCGAACGGCGCGGGCAAGACGACCACGCTGCGCATGCTGCTGGGCATCATCGACCCGGACGAGGGCGTGCGCCGCGTGCTCGGCCATGATCGCCCGCACGAGATCAGCCGGCTGATCGGGTATCTGCCGGAGGAGCGCGGCCTCTACCCCTCGATGAAGGCGTACGAGGCGATCGGCTTCATGGGTGCCCTGCGCGGTATGGACCTGAACGAGGCGAAGGCCCGCGGACGCGAGCTGCTGGAAGATTACGGCATGGGCTACGCCGCGGAACGCACCATCCGCCAATTGTCGAAAGGCATGGCGCAGACCGTGCAGCTGCTCGGCACCTTCGTGCACCGGCCCAAACTGGTGGTCCTCGATGAACCGTTTTCCGGGCTCGACGCGCTCAATCAGGGCAAGCTGGAGAAGCTGATCCGCGAATGGGCGGAAGAGGGCACCACGGTGATCTTTTCCACCCACGTCATCCACCATGCGGAGCGGCTGTGCGACAGCGTCGCGATCATCGCCGGGGGCAAGGTGCCCTATGCCGGTCCGGTCGATGCCGCGCGCGACCGCATTCCGGCGCAGGTCCGACTGGAAACCAAGGCACGCGAAGGCGCATGGCGCAGCGCCCTGCCCGAGAGCGCGCGGCGCGAGCGGGATTTCTGGTACTTCCCCCTCCCGGACAGCGGGATAGAGCCGCTGTTGCGCGCGCTGATCGAAGGCGAAGCGGGCATCCAGTCGCTCTCCATCGAGCGGGCCGGGCTGCACGATGCCTTCGTGGAAATCGCCGGCGAAGCGGCGGCCCGCGAGTTGGAGGCTAGCGCACAGAAACAGGCGGAGAGCGCACGATGAGTGGCGAGAACAGAACCAGCCGGCTGTCGGTGGCGCGCGCCGCCTTCGTCGTGGCGCGGCGCGATTTCACCGCGATCCTGTTCAGCAAGGCGTTCTTCTTCTTCCTGATCGGGCCGCTGATATTCGTCGGGATCAGCGGCGCCGCGGGATATATCGGGGCGAGCGCGGCCGATTCCGGCCCTCCCCCCGGGCTCGGCATCGTCATGTCGCCCGCCGACAACGCGGCGATGGTGCGCGCGCACGAGTCGCTGGAGGATCTGATCGACCTGCCGCCGGTGGAGGCCGTTTCCGGCGGTGCGGCCACCGACATTCCCGCGCTGCTGGCGGACAAGGATCGCAATCTCGCGGCGGTGGTGAGCGGCAGCCTGTCGGCACCCGCTCTGCACGGGACGGAAGACCGGATCGACCGGTGGAAGGGCGATGTCTCCCTCCTCGCCGCAACCGCGCGGGGTGACACCGCCTCCTATCCCGAGGTCACGCTGTTCCCCGCCGCGACCAGTCGGGCGAGCGAACGCTCCGCCCGGGCAGGCACGGCAACCGCAGCGATCACGCTGCTGTTCCTCCTGACCATGCTGCTCGCCGGCATGGTGATGTCCAACATGGTGGAGGAGAAGGCGAACAAGATCGTCGAAATCCTCGCCGCCGCCGTGCCGATGGACGCGGTTTTCCTGGGCAAGCTGTTCGCCATGCTGGCGGTCAGCTTCGTCGGGATCGCGGTGTGGGGCTCGGTCGCCGGGGTGATCCTCGTGCTGGGGGCGAGCGCCATTCCCCCGCTGCCCGCGCCCGCGATCGGCTGGCCGCTGTTCGCCACGCTGTTCCTGCTCTATTTCGCCATGGCCTATCTACTGATCGGATCGGTCTTCCTGGCGATCGGCGCAATGGCACCGACGGTTCGCGACGTGCAGACCATGTCGATGCCGGCGACCATGCTGCAGCTCGGCGTGTTCTTCCTCGCCACCTTTGCGGTCAGCTCCACCGGCTCTCCGATAGAGCTGGCGGCGATCGCCTTCCCGCTCAGCTCGCCCTACGTGATGCTGGCCCGCGCGGCGCAGGAGCCGGTGGTCTGGTGGCACTTCGCCGCCCTCGCCTGGCAAGTGCTGTGGGTGGTGCTGTTCGTGAAATTCGGGGCCACGCTGTTCCGGCGCAAGGTTCTCAAATCGGGCGGTGCCGGGCGTGCGAAGACGAAATCGACAGGGCTGCTGGCCGGTATCGCGGGGCTGGTATCCTCGCGACGGAATTGACCCGTCGCAAATGGCAACCGGCATATTGACATCGATGTAAGCGAGCGCAGGATACCCTCCGTCGAGAGGGCGGCCGGTTCATGAGTCGCCCCCGCCCAGGAGAGTGATCATGGCCACGCAGGCCCAGCCCGCGCAGCAGTTTCGCAGCGCCCCCATCGCACACGAGGCGCTGCGCGCCCATCTCGCCGCACATCCTGAGGACGCGCTGCATCACCCGCACCCCTGGGATACCAGCCGCAGCGACATCTATGTCGAGAACCGCTGGCAACCGATCTTCGCCGAGATGCGCGCCGCGGGGCCGGTGCACTATATTCCCGAGAGCCCCTATGGCCCCTATTGGAGCGTCGTTTCGCACAAGGCCATCCAGCACACCGAGGCGCTGCCCGAACTGTTCTCCTCCAGCTGGGAGCATGGCGGGATCACCATCCTCAATCGGATGAGCGACGAGACGCTGGCGGCCGAGGGACGCGAGCGGTTCGAACTGCCGATGTTCATCGCCATGGACCGGCCCAAGCATACCGGCCAGCGCCGGACGGTCGCGCCCGCGTTCACCCCGGCGGAGATGAAGCGGCTGGAGCGCGACGTCCGAACTCGCACCGGGCAACTGCTCGACCGGTTGCCGCACGGCGAGACGTTCGACTGGGTGTCCGAGGTTTCCATTCCCCTCACCACCGGCATGCTGGCGATCCTGTTCGGCTTTCCGTGGGAGGACCGGCACCTGCTGACCTTCTGGTCCGACTGGGCGGGCGATACAGAGATCGCCACGGTGCGCGCGCTGGACGATCAGCGGATGGACATCCTGCAGGAAATGGGGGCCTATTTCGGCCAGCTGTGGGCTGAGCGGATGCAGGCGGAGCCCACGCCCGACCTCATTTCGATGATGATCCATTCGGAGGCCATGAACCAGATGGATCCTCAGGAATTCATGGGCAATCTGGTGCTGCTGATCGTCGGCGGCAACGACACCACGCGCAACACGATGAGCGGCATCGTCCACGAACTGGACCGCTTCCCCGACCAGCGCGCGTTGTTCGAAGGCGACGCGGGGACCATCCCCAACGCGGTGCAGGAATGCATCCGCTACCAGACTCCTCTCAAGCACATGCGCCGCACCTGCACCCAGGACACCGAACTGTTCGGGCAGAATATCGCGGCGGGCGACAAGGTGATCCTGTGGTACAATTCCGCCAATCGCGACGAGGAAGTGTTCGAGAACGCCGACACCCTCGACATCACGCGGGAGAATGCGCGGCGGCATCTTTCCTTTGGCTACGGCATCCACCGCTGCGTCGGCGCGCGGCTCGCGGAGCTTCAGCTGCGGGTGCTGATGGAGGAAATGCATGCGCGGAGGATGCGGGTGAACGTCGCGGGCGAGGTCGAGCGGGTACGGGCCAATTTCGTGGAGGGTTTCCGCCGGCTCGAAGTCGAAATCGGTCGGTTCTGAACTCTTCGCCAAACCAAGCGTTGGTTCAGGAAGGGTGTGCCATTCTCCCACCATGACCGCAGGACCATCGACCATGATTAGCCACGCCGACCGCCGCACACTCCTGTCCTGGCTGGGCCTCGGTGCCTCCGCCGGGGTTCTCGCCGCCTGCGGCGGTTCTGAGGCTCGCGCCCAGAGCTTCCCCGTCTCGATGAGCGAAGCGCAATGGCGCAAGAAGCTGTCCGCACGCGAATTCGACGTGTTGCGGGAGGAGGCGACCGAGCGGCCCTATTCCTCACCCCTGCTGAAGGAAAAGCGCGCCGGCACCTTCCTGTGCGCGGGGTGCGACAATCCGGTCTATTCGTCGAAGACCAAATACGACAGCGGCACCGGCTGGCCCAGTTTCTGGGCGGCGAAGACCGGCGCGGTGGGAACCCGCACCGACCGCAAGCTGGGCTACGCCCGCACCGAAGTCCATTGTGCGCGCTGCGGCGGGCATCTCGGCCATGTCTTCAACGACGGGCCCAAGCCTACCGGCAAGCGGCATTGCATCAACGGCGTCGCGCTGGATTTCCGCGCGGGCTGAACCCGCGCAGCGCGCGAAAACGCGGTCAGGATTCGACGGAAAGCGCCGCGAGCAGGCAGGCGAATTCGCGCAGTTCGAAGGTCTCCTCCAGCACCAGTCCGTAGCGCCCCTGCTTGTGCCAGAGAACCTTGGCATGGCGTTGCCCGATCCCGTCGATATGGATCCGGATCAGCTGGTAGCGCGCAAGACCGTAATCGCATTCGATGCATGCGCCCTGCTGGGAAATATTATGCAGCCGGGCCGGCACGTCGTGTCCGTCGACAGTCAGTATCATCGGGCGTGGCAGGCACAGGCGCGGTTTGCGCCTGGGGTGCGAAGGGTCGGGCTGAAGCACGCGTTCGACATCGATCGGAGACGCGAACTCGTAGCCGGCGCTCGATTCGGTGGCCCAGCGGCGCTCCATCTCGACCACCATGTCCTCGCGCAGTTCCATCGCCATCTTGCACGCTTCCGGTACCGGATGGAAAAACTGGATCTTCGCGCCGTTGGCTGAAATATCGCGAATCAGGCCCAGATACTCGGCTTCGCGACAAATCAGCCGCGCCGGGCGGAGCATCAATTGGAAGCGCGGCGCGGCGCGCTGCTGTTCGCCCTCGCCTGCTTCCGTCGCGATTGCCTGTCGGTCTGGCGCCAACATGCCCAAAACTGCCCCTGCGTTTATTGGTAGTCTGTCAGGGGATAAAGGCGCGGCGTTAACACTTCTTTACCGATACCGGCCGGTGCGAGAGCAAAAGTGGTGCGGGTGGCGGGACTCGAACCCGCACGATCAAGGATCAGGGGATTTTAAGTCCCCGGCGTCTACCATTCCGCCACACCCGCAGAGCAGAAATCGCGCCTAGACCGGGACGAGGGGGATTGGGAAGAGGCTGGCGCGTTCGGGGAATTACCAGGCAGGGCAAACGAAGGCGTTCAGCCGTTCTCGTTCAACGCCTCGCGCATTTCCTTGCCTGCCTTGAAATAGGGAACGCGCTTCGCCGGAACCTCGACCGCTTCGCCCGTGCGCGGATTGCGACCGGTGCGCGCATCGCGCTCCCGCGTCGAGAACGCGCCAAAGCCCCGCAATTCCACCCGTCCGCCTTCGGCCAGCCGGCCGGCGATTTCGTCGAAGAAAATCTCCACAACCTGCTCGATCTCTTCCGGACGCAGTTCGGGATTTTCCTTACCCAGGGCCTGGAGCAGTTCGGAACGGATCATCGACGACCTTTCGGTACGGTTGGACAGCGATGCGCGGTGCAGGAATACGATGCCGGCCCCGCGGCCTGGACAATGCGCGTTTTCGTGGCAGAAATGCGTCCGCAAGGCAATGGCACGAGCGTTTCGGCCCCTTTGGCCATTCCCGCGTGTCCTATTCGGAGACGATAGCGGGGAACAGACGCTCGGGATCGATCTCGAGCCGTTCTATGCGCGCGCGGATTTCCGGCCAGTCCACCTCGAGGAAGGTTTCCCGCTCGGTCCGCCGCAGCTTCTCCGCCGCGCCGGCGGCGACGAACATGCCGACACCGCGCTGGACCTCGACCAGCCCGTCCGCCTGAAACTGCTGATAGGCCTTGGCGACGGTCAGCGGATTGGCACCCTGTTCGGCGGCAAAGGCGCGCACGCTGGGCAGCATGTCGCCCGCTCGATACCGCCCCTCGATGATCGCGGCGGCAATCAGATCGCGCAGGCGCAGATAGACGGGGCGGGACACGGCGGCGGGCGGCATAGTGCTGTAGTGCCATAATACAGCGGGGCGGGTCAAGCCGATCGATGCCCCGGAATGGCGCGCCAAACCCTCCGTTCACCCCGGTTTCATGCGTAACTTGCTCTTCACACGAGAGACAAAGCCGCTAGGGTGCGCGCTTTGCTTTTGATTACGACGCAGGTGGAGGGGTTCGGATGAAGGATATGGCGCTCTGGAACGAGGCCGATTGGATCGCCGCGATCGGCTCTGTCGCGCTGATCGTGTTCCTGGCGATCGGTGCCTATGCGGTCCTGCGCAAGGAGCCCGAGTTCGTCGGCCACCCCAAGGGCCTGTTCGTTCTGTTCTTCGCCGAGATGTGGGAGCGTTTCTCCTATTACGGGATGCGCGCGCTCCTGACGCTCTACCTCGTGAAGCACTGGCTCTATTCCGACGGGCAGGCGACGATCATCTACGGGGCCTATACCAGCCTCGTCTACATCACCCCCGTGCTCGGCGGGTGGCTGGCAGACCGCTATCTGGGCCAGCGCAAGGCGGTGCTGTTCGGCGCGGTGCTCTGACCTTCGGCCACTTCTTCATGGCGTTCGAAGGCGATGCCGGGGCGGGGTACGAAAACAACCCCGCGATCAACATCTTCTGGCTCGCGCTCGCCTTCATCATCGTCGGCTCGGGCTTCCTGAAGGCCAATATCTCGGTGATCGTGGGTCAGCTCTATCCGCGTACCGACATCCGGCGCGACGGTGCGTACACGATCTTCTACATGGGCATCAATGTCGGTGCCGCGATCGGCACCATCATCGCCGGCTATCTGGGCGAGACGATCGGCTGGTCCTACGGCTTCGGCGCGGCAGGCGTGGGCATGCTGCTCGGCCTGGTGGTGTTCGTGCTCGGCAAGCCGCTGCTTATGGGCCAAGGCGAACCGCCAGTGCCCGCGCGCCTCAAATCGAAGGTCGCAGGGCTCAATCTCGAATGGTTCCTCTACCTGACCGGTTTCATCGGCGTGGCGATCATCTGGGCGCTGATCCAGTTCCAGGATGCCGTCGGCTGGATCCTGCTGGTGTCGGGTGCGCTTCTGTTGCTCTACGTCCTCAGAGAAGCGTTCAAGCTCGACGACCATTCGCGCGACCGCGTGTTCGCCATGATCTTCTTCATCCTGCTGATGCCGGTGTTCTGGGGCCTGTTCGAACAGGCGGGCGGTTCGGTGAACCTGTTTACCGATCGCTATGTCGATCGACAGGGTGTGCCGACATCCCTGTTCCAGTCGATCAACCCGATATACATCATCCTGCTCGGCCCGGTTTTCGCCGCGCTGTGGCAATGGCTGGGCAAGCGCGGGTGGGAGCCTGCGACGCCGGCCAAGATGGGCCTTGGCATCATGCAGATGGGCCTTGCCTTCGTGGTGCTGGTGCTGGGTGCGAACGCCGCCGGTTCCGCGCTGGTCCCGGTTCTCTTCATCTTCCTGTTCTACCTGCTGTCGACCACCGGCGAACTGAGCCTCAGCCCGGTCGGCCTGTCGGCGATGAACCGTCTTTCGGTGCGCCACATGGCCAGCCTGATGATGGCGGCCTTCTTCTTCGGCACCGCGGGCGGCAACTACGTCGCGGGCTTCCTCGGCTCCATCATGGGCGAGGGCGAAGGCGGCGAGATCACGCGTGAAGGCGCGCTGGGTCTCTACTGGACCATGGGCCTCACCGCGATCGGGATCGGCGCGGTGGTGGTGTTGCTCAATCCGCTCGTGAAGAGGCTGATGCATCTCGACACGCTCAAGGATGACGATGTCGGCGACGATCTGGAGGGTCAGGCCGGCGCGGGCATGGAAAACCAAGAAGGCGGACTGCATCCGACCACACGGCCGCAGGGCTGACGATTGAATTGAGGGGGGGCGCGTACCGCACGGTTCGCGCCCTTCCTTTCTGGGGGGCAAGAATGACGACGATACAATACCGCCTGGCCGCCGCACTGGTTCTGTGCGGCCTGCTGCCCGCTTGCGCGACCACCGGCGAGAGCGCGCAGACCGCCTCCGCCAGCGATACCGCGCAGGAAGCGCCCTACCCCTCCACCTATGCGCGCTATCCCGGGGTCCCCACCGCGCTGGTCGGCGCGACGGTCTATGACGGGCTGGGCGGCCAGATCGACAACGGCACGGTGCTGTTCGCGGAGGGCGAAGTCGTCGGCATCGGCACGGCGGACATGGCCATTCCCGCCGGATACACCCGGATCGACGGGCGCGGAAAATTCGTCACGCCGGGCGTGATCGACATCCACAGCCATCTGGGCGACTACCCCTCCCCGTCCGTCGATGCGCTGAGCGACGGCAACGAGGCGACCAGCCCGACCACGCCCGAGGTGTGGGCCGAACATTCTATCTGGCCGCAGGACCCCGGTTTCTCGCGCGCGCTGGCCAATGGCGGCGTCACCTCTCTGCAGATCCTGCCGGGCTCCGCCAATTTGATGGGCGGGCGCTCCGCCACGATCAAGAACGTGCCCAGTCGCACGGTGCAGGGCATGAAATTTCCCGGCGCGCCCTATGGCTTCAAGATGGCCTGCGGCGAGAACCCGAAGCGGGTCTATGGCAACAGGGGCCGCATGCCATCCACCCGCATGGGCAATTTCGCAGTCGATCGCCAAACATGGATCGACGCACAGGGCTATGACGGCAAGAAGCGCGATCTGGCCAAGGAAACGCTGAAGGGGGTGCTGGACGGGAAAATCCTGGTCCACAACCACTGCTACCGCGCCGACGAGATGGCGCTGGTGATCGATATGGCCAAGGAGATGGGCTACAAGGTCACCGCCTTTCACCATGCGGTGGAAAGCTACAAGATCGCGGACCTGCTGCGCGAAAACGACGTGTGCAGCGCGGTCTGGGCGGACTGGTACGGCTTCAAGATGGAAAGCTACGACGGCATTCCCGAAAACGCCGCGCTGCTGCAGCAGGCGGGGGCCTGCGTGGTGATCCACTCGGACGACGAGAACGGTATCCAGCGGCTCAATCAGGAAGCGGCCAAGGCACAGGCCGCCGGGCACCGCATCGGGATCGATATTCCCGACGGGCAGGTGGTGCGCTGGTTCACCTTCAACGCGGCCAAGGCCATGGGGATAGGCGACCGGACCGGCAGTCTGGAGGCCGGCAAGATGGCCGACGTCGTGCTGTGGAACGGCGATCCGCTGAGCGTCTATTCGCGGCCCGAGAAGGTCTGGGTCGACGGCGCGCTGCTGTTCGATGCGGACGATCCCAAGCGCCGACCGGTCAGCGATTTCGAACTCGGCCAGCCCGGCGAAGGAGACGTGAAATGATCGGCAGGCTCCTCCTTACCGCCACCGGCGCATTGGCGCTCGCCGTTCCATCGGTCGCGCAGGACATGGCGATCACCAATGCCACCGTCGCGACCGGCGACGGCAGCGATCCGATCGAGGGCGCGACCGTGATCGTGCGCGGGGGCAAGGTCGTTGCCGCCGGGCGCGACGTCGCGGTACCCGCGGGGATGGAGGCCATCGACGGGACCGGCAAATGGGTGACGCCCGGCATCTTCTCCGCCATCACCTCGCTCGGCCTGTGGGATGTCGAGGCGGTCGGCGAGAGCGACGACACCTCCGCGCGCGGCGGGCCGTTCAGCGCCGCGCTGGATGTCGCGACCGCGCTCAACCCGGACGCGCAGCCGGTGCTGGTCAACCGCATGGGGGGGGTCACCCGCGCCAGCATCGTGGCGAACCCCTCCGCCTCCATCTTCGGCGGCCAGGGGGCGATCGTCGATCTTGGTGCGGACCCCGACATGGTCACGCGCCGCCGCGCCTTCCAGACCGTGGCGCTCGGCGAAGGCGGGGCCCGCCTCGCCGGGGGCAGCCGCGTGTCCGCGCAGGCGCTGCTCCGCAATGCGCTGCGCGAAGCGCGGCAGTATGGCGACGACGCGCAGATACCGGGCATGGCTTCGCAGCCGCCCGAACAGCGCAGCGGCGACGACATTCCGCTCGATCCCCGCCTGGTCGACAACCGGACCGAGCGCGGCGACGACAGCCTGCTGACACGCTTCGACGCCTCCGCGCTGGTCCCGGTCGTGCGCGGGGAGCAGCCGCTTTACGTCTATGTCGAACGCGCCGCGGACATCCGCTCGGTACTGGCGCTGACCGGCGAGTTCCCGCAATTGAAACTGGTGCTGGTGGGCGCGAGCGAAGGCTGGCTGGCGGCGCGCGACATCGCTGCGGCCGGGGTTCCGGTTATCGCCGACCCGCTCGACGACCTGCCTTCCAGCTTTGAACAGATCGCCGCCACGCAGAGCAATGTCGGGCGGATGATGCGCGCCGGGGTGAAGGTGGCGCTCGGCAAACTGGGCGGCGGCACGGGCTCTCAGCCGCGCAATGCGCCGCAATTCGCCGGCAACCTCGTCGCGCTGACGAAGCTGCCCGGCGCGACCGGGCTCAGCTGGGGCGAGGCGCTGGCCTCCATCACCTCGGTGCCCGCCGAGATCGCGGGCTACGGCGGGCGGCTGGGCGTGCTGGCACCTGGCGCGGCGGGAGACGTGGTGGTGTGGGACGGCGACCCGCTGGAGGTGTCGAGCGCGCCGGTGCGCATCTTCATCGACGGGGTGGAACAGCCGATGGAGAACCACCAGACGCGCCTGCGCGACCGCTATCGCAACCTCGAACGCGGCGATCTGCCCAAGGCCTACGACTGGTAAACGCAGAAGGGTCGGCGAAAGGAGCACCGCCATGAACCCGCTGACATCCCTGATTGCGGCCAGCATCGCCTTCGTGGGCAGCCACTTTGCGATGTCGCATCCGCTGCGCCCTGCTCTGGTCGAACGCTTGGGCCGCTTCGGGTTCATGGCGCTCTACACCCTTGTCAGTTTCCTGACACTGGGCTGGATGATCGCGGCATTCGTGGCCACCCCCGCGGGCGACCTTCCTTCCACCGGTCTGGCTGGCTGGATCGTCGCCACACTGCTGACGCTGCCCGCCGCAATCCTGCTTGGCGGATCGTTCGCGGGCAATCCCGCCTTTCCGCAGCCGGGCGCGGACCGGCTCGCGACGGGGAAGACACCGCGCGGTGTGTTCCGGGTCACGCGCCATCCGATGATGTGGGGCGTTGCGCTATGGGCCGTGGCGCACATCGTCCTGTGGTGGGACTGGCGCAGCGTCATCTTCGCCGCGGCGCTGCTGATCCTCGCGCTGGTCGGCAGCCATCTGCAGGATTGCAAGAAGCGCGCCCTGATGGGCGATGCATGGGCGAAGTGGGAGGCGCGCACAAGCTACTGGCCGCGCTGGGGCGCGCTGTTCCGCGTGGGGATCGTCTGGTGGCTGGTCGGCCTCGCCCTGTGGCTGGCGTTCACCTACGCCCACATTCACGCCGGCGGCATCCCGGCCGGGATATGGCGCTGGGTCTGACCTAGCCGCCAGACGCGCATGGTGGAGGGACAACCTCTTCGCGCGGGGTGCCGTTCACGGTCATGAGTCTCTGCGTCGGGAACGCGATCCGCACGCCGCCATCGCGGAGGGGGAAGCTCTCGATCGAGCCGCGCAGGCCCGCCATCGGTCCGCCGCACACATGCGCGCCCAGCTGCGCCAATCCGATCGCCAGCCCTTCGCCCATGCTGCCTGTCCATCGGCCCACCCGGACGGTGACGGCGCCGGCGTGGTAGCGACCGCGCGGCATGACCAGTTCCAGCCATTGATGCGCGATGCCCGTTTCCCGCTCTTCGGCTGGGTCCGCATGGCGTTGATACGGTGTCGCCTCCTTCGCGAACCAGCCCATGATGGCGCGCGCGACGACCGTGTTGCCGCCGCTCGGCGTGTCGGTCAGGTCGATGACGACCGGAGCGGCGGGATCGATCCGCGCCATCGCCGCGTCGAATGCCGCGATAGCATCGCCGTCCCCAAGGGAATTGGCGAACCGGATCGTCGCCGCGCCGGGCGCAGACGAGACGGTGATCGGACCGGTGGCGTCTTCGGCGCCCGTTGCCGCCTGATAGAGATTGGCGAGTGCGTAGTCGCGTGGCGGCTTACCCGGTAGCTGCAGGGTCAGCCGCCTGGGGCGATCGCGCCGTCCGGTTGCCAGGACCCGCGCGGCAAAGGCGTCCCGGACCGGTGAGCCGGTGGTGCCGAGGTCGGCCCAGAAGGCGCTTACGGCCTGTTGGATTGCGACCCCGTCCACTGCGAGCAGCCGCGCTCCGGGCGTGATGCCCGCTCGCGCCGCCGGGCTGCCCTCGCGAACCGCAGTGACGACGAAGGCATCGCCTTGTTTCTCCAGCCAGAGGTCCGAGTAGCTCGGGACCAGGCCCCAGCTGTCGGCGAGGTTGGAGCCGGTGCTGGCGTGATGATCGGCGAGGAGGAACAGTGCCCGCTCGGCGAACCGCAACAGCGAGCGGGCGTCGTGCACCGAGTCCGCTTCCGCGGCGAGAACGGGTGTGAGCGCGAAAAGGCCATGCGGCAGGGTTTCGCGATAGGCGTAGCGCGCATCGATCAGCGGCGCGAGTTCGCGCGCGGCAGCGCGATAGTCCACGGTCGTTTCGGCGCGATCGGCTGCTCTGGCAGAGGGGGCGGTCCCGGGCACGGGAAGAGCGCCGAGCGCGAGCGCCGCCAGCGCGATGGCGACCGCATGGGTCTTCGACGGTAGCGTCACCATGCCAAACCTTTCGGAAAGCGCGGACGAACGGCATCGAAAGCCGCCGCGATGGGTCGATTTCAGGCCCGCGCTTCCTCCACCCCTGCGCTGTTGTGGCGCAGCGCCTTCAGCACCGTCTCGACAATGTCGGGCGCGTTGAGCCCGGCCTCGTCGTACTGCTTCTCGGGCGCGTCCTGGTCCTGGAAGATATCAGGCAGTCGCATTGTGCGGATCTTGAGGCCGGCATCCAGCAGCCCAGCGTCGCTGGCGTAGGTCAGGACATGCGCGCCAAGGCCGCCGATCGCGGCTTCCTCGATCGTCACCACGACCTCGTGGCTGCGCATGATCTTCTCGATCAGCGCGGTATCGAGCGGCTTGGCGAAACGCATGTCGGCGATGGTGGTCGACAGCCCCTTCGCCTCCAGCTGATCGGCCGCCTTGTGCGCTTCCGCCAGCCGCGTGCCGAGCGACAGGATCGCGACCTTCGTCCCCTCGCGCACGATCCGGCCCTTCCCGATCTCCAGCAGTTCGGGCGTTTCGGGCATCGCCACCCCGGTGCCGCTGCCGCGCGGATAGCGCAGCGCGATCGGGCCGCTGTCGTGCTCCGCCGCGGTGTAGGTCATATGGACCAGCTCCGCCTCGTCCGCCGCCGCCATCACCACGAAATTGGGCAGGGTGGCCAGATAGGTCACATCGAAGCTGCCCGCATGGGTCGCGCCGTCCGCCCCGACCAGCCCGGCGCGGTCGATCGCGAAGCGCACCGGCAGGTTCTGGATCGCGACGTCGTGCACGACCTGGTCGTAGGCGCGCTGGAGGAAGGTCGAATAGATTGCAGCGAAGGGCCGCATTCCCTGCGCCGCGAGCCCGGCGGCGAAGGTCACCCCGTGCTGCTCCGCGATGCCGACGTCGAAGGCGCGGGTGGGATGCGCCTGCGCGAACTTGTCCACCCCGGTGCCGCTGGGCATGGCGGCGGTGATCGCGCAGATACGGTCGTCCGTCTCGGCGAGTTTCGCCAGCGTTTCGCCGAACACATTCTGGTAGTTCGGCGGTCCACCCTTCGACTTCTTCTGCTCGCCGGTGACGACGTCGAACTTGGCGACGCCGTGATATTTATCAGCGCTGTTTTCCGCCGGGGCGTAGCCCTTCCCCTTCTTGGTCACGACATGAACCAGAATCGGACCCTGGCCACTGTCGCGGACATTCTCCAGCACCGGGATCAGGTGATCGAGATTGTGTCCGTCGATCGGGCCGACGTAATAGAAGCCCAGCTCTTCGAACAAGGTGCCTCCGGTCGCCATGCCGCGAGCATATTCCTCGGCCTTCTCCAGCCCCTGATGAACCTTTCGGCTGAACTTGCGCGCAACCTTGCTGGCAAGGGTGCGCAGGCCGAGATACTCGCTGGAGGAGACCATACGGGCGAGATAGGCGGAGAGGCCGCCCACCGGCGGGGCGATCGACATGTCGTTGTCGTTCAGGATCACGATCAGGCGATTGCCTGCCGCTTCCGCGTTGTTCATCGCCTCGTAGGCCATGCCTGCGCTCATCGCGCCGTCGCCGATCACCGCGATCCCCCGGCCAGGGCGGTCGTTCAGCTTGTTGGCGATGGCGAAGCCTAGCGCGGCCGAGATCGAGGTGCTGGAATGCGCCGCGCCGAACGGATCGTATTCGCTTTCGGTCCGCTTGGTGAAGCCCGACAACCCGCCGCCCTGGCGCAGCGTGCGGATGCGGTCGCGCCGCCCGGTCAGGATCTTGTGCGGGTAGGCCTGATGGCCCACGTCCCAGATCAGCTTGTCCTCCGGCGTGTCGAAGACATAATGGAGCGCGACGCTCAGCTCGACCACGCCAAGCCCGGAGCCGAGGTGGCCGCCGGTGCTGCCGACGGCGGAAATCATTTCTTCGCGCAGTTCGTCGGAAAGCTGCCGCAACTGGCTCGCCTCGAGCTTGCGCAAATCCTTGGGAGTGTCGACGGTATCGAGCAGCGGGGTATCGGGTCTGGAACTCATAACCCGCAGGCTTACACCGCGATTTGCAGGCTGTCGATTCGCGAGAGGGGGAGCAATATATTGCTCAGACGCGCAAACTCAGGCGCAGGCGCTGCAGAGCCCGCGCAGCTCGACGACCGGACGGACATCGCTGAACCCGTGGTCCCGCCCCGCCTGGCGAAGCGATTTCGTCAGACGGTCGTCGTCGAAATGGGTCGCCGCGCCGCAATCGTCGCAGATCAGGAACACGCAATCGTGGCGGCACCCCGGATGTGTGTTCACCAGGAACGCGTTCGCGCTCTCGATCCGGTTAGCGAGATTGTTGCGAACGAAGATATCGAGGATGCGATAAACACTGTTTGGCGCGACCCGGCTACCGCGGCGCGCGCTCAGATTGTCGGCAATGTCGTAAGCGCTGGCGGGGCGATCGTGCCGGGCCAGTTCCTCGAACACCTCGCTGCGCATGCCCGTCCACCGCTCGCCATGATCCTCGAGCGTCCTTTGCGCCGCCGCGATCAGATCGGCGCCTTCGTGTTCGTGGTGTTTGTGTGCGCTAGCCATGGGGATGGATATAAGCCTTTGCGCGGGTCCGCGCCACCGGCTCAATTGCGCTGGAAACTGCGGGAGTAGAACTGCGGGTAGTATTTCGACAGCGCGGCGACCTTGGGCGCATCCCAGCGCCGGATATAGGGATGATTCGGGTTCTTCGCGGCGAAATCCTGATGATGCGCGTCGGCGGGATAAAAGGCCTGACCGCGTTCGATCGTCGCCACGATGGGACGACCCCAGCTATTGCCAGCCTTCATCTGAGCCAGATACGCCTTCGCCACCCGGTTCTGCTCCGCGCTGAGGGGCACGATCGCGGTGCGGTATTGCGTGCCGACATCCGGACCCTGCCGGTTCTTCTGCGTCGGATCGGCACCCACCGAAAAGAAGATGCGCATCAGCTGATCGTAGCGCACGACCTTGGGGTCATAGGTGATCTTGACGGCTTCCGCATGCCCAGTCCGCCCGGTGGAAACCGTGGCGTAGTTGGCGGTCTTCTCGGTCCCGCCATGATAGCCGCTAACGGCGCTTTTCACGCCCTTCACATGGCTGAATACGGCCTCGATGCCCCAGAAGCAACCACCGGCGAAGATAGCGGTCTTGAGCCCGCCGCTCTCGTGCGCCTCCGCCTTTGCGGCAGGCGCGCGCACGAATTCTTCCGCGGCGAAGGCGGGCTGTTGGCACGCAGCCACCGCCAGACCCAGCCCACCAGCGAGCGCGAGAAGCGAACGGCGTGCTTTCATCGTACGATCGCCTGAGCCACCGGCGCGATAGCGGCGGGCGTCGCGACCGCGAGCGCATCGGGGCCCGCGCTGATGCCGACCATCGCGGTGCCGATCAGGAAACCGATGGCGAGCGAGCGAAAGAGATCCGATTTGATGAATTTCATGATATCACGTCCTTGCTTGCAACCTATCTGTGCATGCGCGAGCGTTTCTCAAGGCTGAATAGGTATCCGGGCGCGCCGAAATGTTGGCCTGATGCGGTCAGTGCCGGAAGTGGCGCATCCCGGTAAAGACCATCGCCAGTCCGGCCTCGTCCGCCGCCGCGATCACTTCATCGTCGCGGATCGAGCCACCGGGCTGGATCACGGCGGTGGCACCGGCCTCCGCCGCCGCCAGCAGACCGTCGGCGAAGGGGAAGAAGGCGTCGGAGGCAACCGCGCTGCCGACCGTGCGCGGCCTATCCCAGCCGTATTTCTCCGCTGCCTCGGCCGCCTTCATCGCGGCGATCCGGCTCGAATCGCGGCGGTTCATCTGCCCCGCGCCGATCCCGGCGGTGGCACCGTCTTTCGCATAGACGATGGCATTGGATTTGACGTGTCGCGCGACCGTCCAGGCAAACAGGCAATCCTTCATCTCCTGCTCGCTCGGCTCGCGCTTCGTCACCGTTTTCAGCGCCGCCACGTCGATCGCGGCATTGTCGCGGTCCTGCACCAGGATGCCGCCGGCGATGATCGCCAGCGTCTGCCCCGGGCGGCGCGGGTCGGGCAGGTCGCCGGTGACAAGCAGGCGCAAGTTCTTCTTCTTCGCGAAGGCAGCGCGCGCCGCCTCGTCCGCCGCGGGAGCCACGACGACCTCGGTAAAGATCTCGCAGATGGCCTCCGCCGTCGGGCCGTCGAGCGGAACGTTGGTCGCGACGATGCCGCCGAAGGCCGAGACGCTGTCGCAGGAGAGGGCATCGTGCCACGCATCCAGCAACGTGCCGCGCTGCGCCACGCCGCACGGATTGGCGTGCTTCACGATCACCACCGCCGGATCCTGCCCACGGAATTCCGCCGCCAGCTCCAGCGCGGCATTGGCATCGTTGTAATTGTTGTAGCTGAGCGCCTTGCCCTGAACCTGTTCCGCCTGCGGCAATCCGCGCACATGGGGGCCGCCGGGCAGGTAGAGCGCCGCGTCCTGATGCGGGTTCTCGCCATAACGCAGCGAACCCGAAAGCACGCGCGTCATGCTGACCTGCCGGGGGAATTTTTCGCCCTGATCGGCAAAGGCGAACCATTGCGAGATCATCGAATCGTAGGCGGCGGTGGCTGAGAACGCCTTGGCCGCCATCTCGCGGCGGAAGGACAGGGAGGTGGCGCCATCGCCCTCGCCCAATTCCGCGATCAGCGTGTCGTAATCGGCAGGATCGGTTACGATAGTGACGAATTGGTGATTTTTCGCTGCCGAGCGAACCATGCTGGGCCCGCCGATATCGATGTTCTCGATGATCTCGGGCCGCTCCGCTCCCTTCGCGACCGTCTGGGCGAAGGGATAGAGATTGACGACGACGAGATCGATCGGCCCGATCGCGTGCTCTT